>NZ_JBWKZA010000034.1:0-62732 GCF_059424045.1 Pseudomonas sp. GW456-L12 | reverse complement strand
TTCGTTCATGGAACCTCCAAGTTGGCGAAATCATATCGCCCTTAAGAGGTGTCCGGAATTATTAGGCCAGTTCAGCTGCGCTCCTACAGGATCGGGGAGCGTCTAGCGATAGCGGCGGGCGATCAGGTGGTCGATGGAGAGCTTGCCGGGGCCGCGGGCCATCAGGTACAGCAGCACCGCCGCCCAGGTGCCGTGGGTCGGGTAGGCGTCGGGGTAGACGAACAGCTGGATGGTCAGGGTCATGCCCAGCAGCGCCAGGGCCGAGAAGCGCGTGGCGAAACCGACCAGGAGCAGCAGCGGGAACAGATGCTCGGCGAATGCCGCCAGGTGTGCGGCCAGTTCGGGGGAGAGCAGCGGTACCTGATACTCGCTCTGGAACAGCGGAATGGTCGAGTCGGCCAGGCGCGGCATGCCGAGCTCGAACGTCCCGGAGAACAGGTCGATGGCCAGGCCCTCGATTTTGGTCTGGCCGGACTTCCAGAACACCGCGGCAATGGAGAAGCGCGCGATAAAGGCGATCAGGCTGTGGGGAATGCTTCCCAGCAGTTGGATGAGCCGGTTCACCCCATGGGTGAGTGGGTGGTGATTGGTGCAGTGGGTGTGCATGTTCAGACCTCGGAATGGGGGGACAGGCGAGTGATGGCGCCGCGACCGATCAGCAGCGCCAGGGCCTGGCTCGGCTCGAACGCCGGATCGACAGCCAAGGCATTGGCCGCGGCGACTTGCAGTGGCTGCGAGTGGTGCAGGGCATGGATGAAGCAGGCGACCCCGGCGTCGATGGCGAACACCTCGACCTCCAGCTCATGACGCAGTACCAGGGCGTCTTGTCCTTGGCACAGGTCGATGTTCTTTAGGTCGACGCCTTGCCAGTCGCCATCGCCCTGGTGGGCGGCCCATACATCGACCACCGGATAGGGTGAGTTCAGCAGGCCGAGCGAGGGATGCAGTTCCAGGCGCAATTGCCCCAGCGTTTGCGGCTCGGCCATGGCCGTTGCGAGCTGCGCCAGTGGCACCGGGCAGGCGTCGGCGGCGTGGTAGGCGGTGACCCGCAGTCGTTCCAGGCGCGCGACATCGGCCAGGTAAGGCACGGCGGCGGCGGCGGGAGGGAAACCGCCGATGAAATCGGCGAAGTCATGGCCATAGTCGCTGAGCACGGTGCTGGTGGGCGGGAAGCGCATGACGTAGAGCGCGGCCATGGCCCGGAAGAACTCATCGCCCACCAGTTGCGCCACCACCGGATAGGCATCGGCCAGGGCATTGATCAAAGAGCTTTGCACATTGTTGCGGTACACCGCGAAGCGGCTGGCCGGGTCGGCGCCGTTGCCGCAGTACAGGTCCACAGGGCAGGGTTGCTCGGAGTCGAACAGGGCGCTAGCGAAGCTGGCTTGTGTGTTCACGGCAGCCTCCTGGCGCATTGCAGCAGCTCATCCGCCTGGCGTACTTCAGCGTGCAGCACGGAAAACGCCGGCACCTGGTTGTCGCGCTCGATCAGGGTCGCGGTCGCTCCGATCCGTTCCAGCAGCCGCAGGTACAGCGCCCATACGGCGTTATCGATCGGCGCGCCGTGATCGTCGATCAACAGCCGGTCGCCCAGGCTGTCGGTGTCTTCGGCAAACCCGGCCAGGTGGATCTCGCCCACCGCGTGCAGCGGCAGGGCATCGATATAGGCCAGCGGGTCGCGCCGGTGGTTGATGCACGACACGTAGACATTGTTCACGTCCAGCAACAGGCCGCAGCCGGTGCGGCCTATCACCTCGCGGATGAATTCGGCCTCGTCCATGCTCGACTGGCGAAACTCCAGGTAGGTCGCCGGGTTCTCCAGCAGCATGGGGCGGCGCAATGTGCTCTGCACCTGGTCGATGTGTTCGCAGACGCGGTTCAGGGTCGGCCGGTCATAGGCCAGGGGCAGCAGGTCATTGAGAAACACCGGGCCATGGCTGGACCAGGCCAGGTGTTCGGAAAAGGACTGGGGTTGATACCGCTCGATCAGCACGGCCAGGCGTTTCAGGTGCTGTTGGTCCAGCGGACCTTCGGCACCGATCGACAGGCCGACGCCGTGCAGCGACAGCGGATACTGTTCGCGGATCAGCCCCAGGTAGTGATGGAACGGCCCGCCAGCGACCATGTAATTTTCCGCATGGACTTCAAAGAAGCCGATATCGGGCTGTTCCTTCAGGACCTGGCGAAAGTGCTCGGTCTTGAGCCCCAGCCCGGCGCGTTGCGGCAGGCTGGAGAAGGTCGCCTGAGTGGCGGGATGGAGGGGGAGTGGTACGGCCATGTTCATCATCGACACTCAGGCAGGTTGCTTACGACTTGGCTTTGTAGGCTTGCAGTTGGCCGAAACCGGTAGGCGAGGTGCTGCTGGCGGTTTTCTCGCAGGTGCCTTTAGGAACCAGCTTCCAGGCGTTGGCCTGGTGGTCGACCTTGGCGGTACCGGCACAGGTGGTGCCCGCGCCTGCCGCGCAATCGTTCTTGCCCTTCATGGCGACGCCAAAGCATTTCTCCATGTTGTCGGCGGCCTGGGCGGTGGTCGGCAGCGCGGCGATGCTCAAGGCAGAACCGAGGGCCAGGGCCAGGGCGGCGGCGGACAGGGTGCGAGTGGTAGCGGTCATGGTGTTTCTCCAGAAAAGGTAGTGGTGTAGGCAGGCATTCGTGCCTGCTTACCCCTCTAGAGAAAGGTCGCTGGGGTTTGTTACAGCCCTGGTGAAAAAAATCCAGTTGTAGCCGCTGCCGCAGGCTGCGATCGACGGCGAAGCCGGCGCAATCACTGGCAGCGCGGTGTACCGAGCCTTCCGAGTGCTCAGCCTGTGCGGGGCGTTGCCCCGATCGCAGCCTGCGGCAGCGGCTACAGGAGGGGCGATTTCCAGGCGAAAAAAAACGGCCCCGCAGGGCCGTTCTTGTTTGCAGCAAGTGCTCAGCCGCCCAGATAGGCTTCGCGCACCTTGGGGTCGGTCAGCAGGGCTTCACCGGTGCCTTGCATCACCACCCGACCGTTTTCCAGTACATAGGCACGGTCGGCGATCTTCAGCGCCTGGTTGGCGTTCTGTTCCACCAGGAACACCGTCACGCCGTCACGGCGCAGCTGTTCGATGATGTCGAAGATCTGCTGGATGATGATCGGCGCCAGGCCCAGGGACGGTTCGTCGAGCAGCAACAGCTTGGGCTTGCTCATCAGCGCGCGGCCGATGGCGAGCATCTGCTGTTCGCCGCCGGACATGGTGCCGCCGCGCTGGTTGAAGCGTTCCTTGAGACGCGGGAACAGGCCCAGGACCTTGTCCATCTGCTCCTGGTAATCGCCCTTGTCGGTGAAGAACCCGCCCATGGCCAGGTTCTCCTCCACGGTCAGGCGGGCGAACACCCGACGACCTTCCGGCACCACGGCAATGCTCTTGCGCATGATCTGCGCCGAGGTTTGCCCCACCAGTTCCTCACCCAGGTAACGGATGCTGCCGCTGTGGGCCTGCGGCGAACCGCAGAGGGTCATCAGCAGGGTGGATTTGCCGGCGCCGTTGGCACCGATCAAGGTGACGATCTCGCCCTGGCGGATCTCGACGTTGACGCTGTGCAGCGCCTGGATCTTGCCGTAGAAGGTGGAAACGTTTTCGAACTGCAGCATTTACGCTTCCCCCAGGTAGGCTTTGATCACTTCAGGATTGTCGCGGATCTGTTCCGGCGTGCCGTCGGCCAGGGGCGTGCCCTGGTTGATCACGACGATGTGGTCGGAAATGCTCATGACCAGCTTCATGTCGTGTTCGATCAGCAGCACCGTGGCGTTGTGCTCTTCGCGCAACACGCCGATCAGCGCCTTGAGGTCTTCGGTTTCCCGCGGGTTGAGGCCGGCGGCCGGTTCGTCGAGCATGAGGATCCGCGGACGGGTCATCATGCAGCGGGCGATTTCCAGGCGCCGTTGCTGACCGTAGGCCAGGGTGCCGGCGGGACGGTTGGCGAACTCCTTGAGGTTGACCTTTTCCAGCCAGTACTCGGCGTATTCCATGGCCTCGCGCTCGCTCTTGCGGAACCCCGGGGTCTTGAACAGGCCGGCCAGGAAGTTGGTGTTCAGGTGACGGTGCTGGGCGATCAACAGGTTTTCGACCGCGGTCATGTCCTTGAACAGCCGCACGTTCTGGAAGGTGCGCACCACACCCTTGAGGGCGATCTTGTGGCCGGGCAGGCCCTGGATCGGCTCGCCGTCGAGCAGGATGCTGCCGGCGGTGGGCTGGTAGAAACCGGTCAGGCAGTTGAACACCGTGGTCTTGCCGGCGCCGTTCGGGCCGATCATCGATACCACTTGTTTCTCTTTGACGGTCAGGGCCACGCCGTTGACCGCCAGCAGGCCGCCAAAGCGCATGCTCAGGCCCGTTACTTTGAGGATCTCACGGCTCATTTGCGCAGCTCCATGTGGGGACGTTGCATGGGCAGCAGGCCTTGAGGACGCCAGATCATCATCAGCACCATCATGGCGCCGAACATCAACATGCGGTATTCGCTGAATTCGCGCATCAGTTCAGGCAGCAGGATCATCACGGTGGCCGCCAGGACCACGCCCAACTGCGAGCCCATGCCGCCCAGCACGACGATGGCGAGGATGGTCGCGGACTCGATGAAGGTGAAGGACTCCGGCGTCACCAGGCCCTGGCGCGCGGCGAAGAAGCTGCCGGCGAAACCGGCGAAGCAGGCACCGAGGGTGAAGGCCGACAGCTTGATCACGGTCGGGTTCAGGCCCAGTGCGCGGCAGGCGATTTCGTCTTCACGCAGGGCTTCCCAGGCACGTCCCAGGGGCATGCGCAGCAAGCGGTTGATGACGAACAGGGCGAACAGCGCCAGCAACAGCGCGACCAGGTAGAGGAAGATCACCTTGTTGATCGAGTTGTATTCGATGCCGAAGTACTCGTGGAAGGTCTGCACGCCCTCGGCGGCCCGGCGTTCGAAGGACAGGCCGAAGAACGTCGGTTTGTCGATGTTGCTGATACCGTTCGGACCACCGGTGAGGTCGGTCAGGTTACGCAGGAACAAGCGAATGATCTCGCCGAAGCCCAGGGTCACGATCGCCAGGTAGTCACCGCGCAGGCGCAATACCGGGAAGCCCAGCAGGAAGCCGAAAGTGGCCGCCATCAGGCCGGCGATAGGCAGGCAGATCCAGAAGCTCAAGCCGTAGTAATGCGACAACAGCGCGTAGCTGTAGGCGCCCACGGCGTAGAAGCCGACGTACCCCAGGTCCAGCAGGCCGGCCAGGCCGACCACGATGTTCAGGCCCAGGCCGAGCATCACGTAGATCAGCACCAGGGTGGCGATGTCCACCGCGCCGCGGGAGCCGAAGAACGGCCAGACCAGCGCACCGATGATCAACGCAATGATGATCCAGCGCTGGGTGGTCGGCAGGGTCAGGAAGTTACTGGCCTTGGCCGGGATCACCGGCATGTTGGGCGAGGACTTCCAGGCCGCGCTGATCTGTTGGTCGAACAGCACCCGCAGGAACATCAGCACCGAACACGCGGCGATGATCATCAGGGTGGTGGGGCTGGTGCCATGGACTTCCAGGTTGATGCCGACGATGGTCAGTTTCAAACCGAGTATCGGGTAGGCGACGGCCCACACCAGCAAGGCGCTGAAGAACGCCTGTCGAAGATTCCTAGTCATACTTTCTCAACCTCCGGACGGCCCAGCAGGCCGGTTGGCCGGAACAACAACACCAGAACCAGCAGGCCGAACGCCACGACGTCCTTGTACTGGTCGCCGAAGATATCGGCACCGAAGGCTTCCGCCACCCCAAGTACCAGGCCGCCCAGCATGGCGCCCGGAATGCTGCCGATGCCGCCCAGTACCGCGGCGGTGAAGGCCTTGAGACCGACCAGGAAGCCGGCGTTGGGGTTAATCACACCGTATTGCATGCTCAGCAGCACGGCCGCGATCGCCGCCAGCGCGGCACCGATCACGAAGGTCAGGGCGATGATGTTGTTGGTGTTGATACCCAGCAGGTTGGCCATCTTGATGTCCTCGGCGCAGGCACGGCAGGCGCGGCCCAGGCGGGAACGGGAGATGAACAGGGTCAGGCC
The DNA here is from genome assembly GCF_059424045.1 of Pseudomonas sp. GW456-L12. Taxonomy (NCBI): domain Bacteria; kingdom Pseudomonadati; phylum Pseudomonadota; class Gammaproteobacteria; order Pseudomonadales; family Pseudomonadaceae; genus Pseudomonas; species Pseudomonas sp. GW456-L12. Next base: position 56,679 of record NZ_JBWKZA010000034.1, on the reverse strand, counting down.
GAGCATGGCGATCAGGGTCACCACGAACACCACGATTTGCATGTAGGAGATCAGCACTTCATGTGCGCCACCTGGCCCGATGGAGAAGTTGCCCGGGATCAGGTTGGGGATGGATTTGTCCTTGGAGTCTTGCGCCAGCAGAACCGTGTTCTGCAGGAAGATCGACATGCCGATGGCCGAGATCAGCGGGATCAGACGGTTGCTGCCGCGCAGGGGGCGGTAGGCGATCCGTTCGATGCTGTAGCCGTAGGCACTGGTAACGACGATGGTCGCGATGAAGGCCGCGGTCATCAAGAGCGGGACACTGTCGAGTCCCATCATGGTCAGGCCCGCGATGGCGATGAACGCCACATAGGAACCGATCATGTACACCTCGCCGTGGGCGAAGTTGATCATTCCAATGATGCCGTAAACCATCGTATAGCCGATGGCGATCAGGGCATACGTGCTGCCAACGGTGAGACCGTTAACCAGCTGTTGGAAAAAGTGATAGAGGTCAGGCATTACAGCGCTCCTAAAAACCTGATACGCATTTCACTGGTGGAGTCATTTTCCCGCCTGTGCCCCGTGGATCTGCATCCACTTCGGGTCAGGTTTTGCCAGCGAACCGCTGATGACGGTTTTGAGATTTTCAGGTGGGCGGGCTTCCGGATCACGGAAAACAGGCCCAATACGTTCGCAAAACAAAGCCCACGGCACGCCGTGGGCTTTATTGGCAGTCAGTCAGACAGGGCCTTATTGAGGCGAGACTTCGGTTTTAGGTTTGCCGAAGTGCCACTCGTAGACCACGAACTTGAAGTCTTTCAGGTCGCCCTTGGTGTCGAAGCTCAGGTCGCCGGTCGGGGTCTTGAACGTACCGGCGTGGATGGCTTCAGCCACTTTGGTGGCGTCTTCGGACTTGGCGGCCTTGATGCCTTCGGCAATCACTTGGACAGCCGAGTAGGAAGGGAACACGAACGGACCGCTCGGGTCTTCTTTCTTGGCCTTGAAGGCATCCGCCAGGGCCACGTTGGCCGGATCCTGGTCGAAGGATTTCGGCAGGGTCACCAGCAGGCCTTCGGAAGCGTCCTTGGCGATCTGCGAAATGGAGTCGTTACCCACGCCTTCCGGACCCATGAACTTGGCTTTCAGGCCTTTTTCCTGGGCTTGGCGCAGGATCAGGCCCAGCTCCGGGTGGTAGCCGCCGTAGTAGACGAAGTCGACGTTGGCTTGCTTGAGCTTGGCGATCATCGAGGAGAAGTCTTTGTCGCCGGCATTGATGCCTTCGAACACGGCAACCTTGGTGCCTTTCTTCTCGAGGGTCTGCTTCACGGCGGTGGCGATGCCTTCACCGTATTGCTGCTTGTCGTGCAGCACGGCAACGATTTTCGGCTTCACGTGGTCGGCGATGTAGTTACCGGCGGCAGGGCCCTGGGCGCTGTCCAGGCCGATGGTGCGGAACACCATCTTGTAACCACGGGTGGTGATGTCCGGGCTGGTGGCGGCGGGGGTGATCATGACCACGCCTTCGTCTTCGTAGATGTCCGAAGCCGGTTGAGTGGAGCTGGAGCACAGGTGACCGATCACGAACTTGACGCCGTCGTTGACGACTTTGTTGGCTACGGCGACGGCTTGTTTCGGATCGCAGGCATCATCGTATTCGACGGCCTGGAGCTGCTTGCCATCGACGCCGCCCTTGGCGTTGATTTGTTCGATGGCCATTTTGGCGCCACTGAACTGCATGTCGCCGTACTGGGCTACAGGGCCGGTCTTGGGGCCGGCGATGCCGATCTTGATGGTGTCAGCTGCGAACGAATGGCTGGCGACTCCGGCCAGAACCATAGCGGCAAACAGTTTGGAAATCTGCTTAGTAGCCTTATTCATAGTGCTCCACTCTTACTGTTGTAATTTTTATAGTCCTGGCGCCGTAGCAGCAGAACCGGGTCAGATATCTCTTGGATATCCCCGGAAAATGCCCCCGGCAACTGTACCGGTACAGTGTAGAGCGCCGATTGTTAGCCTGGGAAGCTGGCGCCAGGGGGCAAAATCAGGGGGTGTCGCTTTATTGAAAGAAAAAGACAGAATCGCGGCGGGGTTTTGACCGTATTCAGCGAGCAATCCCTGGCTCTCCTGCACTTCTCTATCGTTGACGCAATTGCAACCGGGTTTGTCTGCCAGAGCACCGACGTTATCATTGCGCCGATTTCTTTTCGGGACAGGCCCATGACTCAAGAACCTAGCACCCTCTATGCCAAGCTGCTTGGTGAAACCGCATCCATTACCTGGAAGGAGCTGGAACCGTTCTTCGCCAAGGGTGCCCTATTGTGGGTCGACGCCAGCCTGGATTTGATCGAGGCAGCCGAGGCCATGGCCGAGAACCAGGCCGAGAAAGTGTCTGCCTGGCTGGCCGCCGAGAAAGTGGGCAAGGTGTCTGCGACGCGGGCGCTGGATCTGGTGGAGCGCGATCCGCTGCTGTGGGCGGTGGTGGTTTCGCCGTGGATTCTGGTCCAGGAAAGGGCGCAGGGCGAAGGCTGAGCACCAAAATAGTGCCTGGTTTTTCCGGTTGAAAGTGTGTAGCCGAGTAACCGCGATCAGGGTGATGGCAAGTTGCCCGTGGAGAAAGGCCCCACCCATTTCAGGCTGACGGTGACGTAAGCGGAATGGGAACAGTTTGCAAGGCAGCCCGAGGGCTGCCTGATTGTTTCAGGGGATTAACATCACTTCCCTGTAAACGCCATTTCCCCTGTAGGAGCGAAGCTTGCTCGCGATGGCGTCCAGCCAGTCGACATCGCTTCAGCTCGATGCCGCTGATCGCGAGCCATCGAGCGTCGACCGGCTGTTCCTACAGAAGAGGGGCAGCTGTTAGTAAGCCGTCCTGCCCGTATGGTTGTTCAGCGAGATGACCTTGGTCTTGCCGATGCGGTGGCGGTAGATCTCGCGCAGGTACTTGATGGCTTTCTTCACGCAATCGCGGGACAGGCGGATGTCGTTGATCGAGACGAACTTGTCCTTGTCGTTGATCAGCTCGCGGTACTTCTTCTCGTACATCGGCTTGATCGCGTACCAGTTGGTATCGAGGATCTTCGCCGGGTTCTCGAACTCGTTGAGCAACTCGTCGATGCGGCTTTCATCGAATGCCTCGCTGACGATGAAGTCGAGGATCGAGTTGTCCAGGGTCTCGTCGAAGCGGTACGGGTTGCGGGCGAAGCAACGCTTGATAAAGGCCACGATCAGGGTCAGGAAGTCGTCCGACAGGCACGGGCTCTTGGCGATCAGGGTGGTCAGCGAGAGGTTGGCCGAGGCGCCGATCACCAGGGCGTAACGCTTGAGGGTGGTATTGGGGAACAGGCTGTTGAGGTGGGTCTTGAGCCGGTTCAGGTCCATGTACGACAGCTTGTAGTCCTTGGGCAGGGAGACGATCGACACCACCGACGAGCAGTTCTTGAAGAAGTGCAGATCGTGCAGGGCGGCGGCGTCGTAACCGGAAGCCTTGTATTGCTCCAGCGCCGCGCGATAACGCTTGGACTCGATCGGCAGCAGGCTGATGCCTTCGATGGCCTGGGTCACCTTGTTGAAGTGCGGCAGGTCGATGGAGCGGAAGAACAGGTCGTCGATGTTCAGGCGCTGCGGCTCTTTCTCGAACACCTTGAACTTGTCACCGCTCGGCACCGGGGTTTCCGGGACCACGGACTCGGCGTAGGCGATCGCCACCGGGCCGGCCAGGCTCATGAACAGGTCGTTGGCATCCAGGCGGATGGTCTCGCCGATGTCGATGCCGGCGCGGCGGAAATAGTTCTGGTCGTAGTCGGTGGTCACCGCCTGGGCGGTGAGGATGTTGAAGATCTGCTGGGAGATGTACTGGTTGGCGTGCTTCTCCATGGCGTTGACGTCGATGTTCTGGATGTTGCCGTCATCGCTCTCTTCGGCATAACGCATGATGTCGTTGGAAATCAGCATCATCGCGTTCCATGGGCGGATGCGCCCCATGACGCTGGCTTCGCTGCTGTCTTCGTTATCGAAGTTGTAGGAGAAGTCCCATTCTTCCGACAGGTATTTGCACAGCAAGCGTCCGGCGTTGATGTGCAACGCTTCGGACATTTCGCTGCGGTGATCGGAGATGTTCGGCAGTACGCAGATGCCGCTGGTGAAGATCGGCTCGAAGACGAAGGAGTGGCCGCTCTTGCTGTCGTGCTCGTCGATCGGCTTGGTGTCGAACGTCTTGTTCATGTACGAGTACTGCTGGGCCAGGCCGAACTCCGAGGCCATGCCCGAACCGGTACCGCCGCCGGCGCTGAAGATCGAGAAGTACAGGCGCGACTGGTTGGCCTTGATGCCGCAGGAGTCGATCAGGTACGAGTGGATCATTTTCCAGTCGGGGCTGGAGAAGCGCTGCGTGTCCTTGTTGAGGATGATCTTGGCCAGGTACTGGCCGAGGATCGGCGCGTTGCCGGCGCCGCCGGCATGGACTTCCGAGAGGTCCATGATCTTCATTTTGCTGTAGTCGCGGATGAAGCCGCTTTTTTCGCCCTTGCGCGAGAAGCGGATGCGCCCGGCGATGTCCTTGTCCAGGTCGCCCAGCATCACCAGCGGCTCGACCAGGAACACCGGTTTGCTGGCCTTGCTCTGGCCCAGGCGCAGGTTGTGGCGGATCCACTGGGCGGGGCTGTAGCCCTTGTCGGCATAGACCTTGTCGTCGGTGTTGAACTCGTTGAGGTAGAACTTGCGGGCGTTGTACACCAGCTCCGCCACATCCAGGGCGATGTTCGACCCGCAGCGGCCCAGGCCGATCAGGCAGACCGAGGGAAATTCCTGCTCGCGGCGCGCCTCGAGTTCGTCTTCCAGGTGCGGCGCGCGGGGAAATACCGAGTCGCGCAGGCCGTCGAGGTTGTCGAGGATGCGGTCGGTGTTGGTTTCGGTGAAGTAGAGGTATTGCTGGGGCGCCTGCGGGCGCGAGCTGGACAATGGCTTCGAATCTGAAAAGCTCTGGCTGCCCGGGGTCAGCGTCAGTTCGGATACTGCGTTGGCAGAATTGTTTTTAGAAGTCATTGTGCGCCGTGTGTCTGGACTGGTCGGCTCGGTGACAAGATATCAAAGAGCCATCAAGTGGGATCTCGCGACTTTACAACGCGATATTGGCCCCAGCGATAGGGATAAGTCTGATGGCCGCTAGGGGGAATCCTTTCCTAAGCTCAGATAAATCGGCCAGTTTTTGGTGATCTTTAATCAAAAGGAGGCAAGATGATGGCAACGTTACCCACCCTCGGGTTCGCCGGTATTGGCCTGATGGGCTTGCCCATGTGTCGCCGTCTGCTGGCGGCGGGTTATCCCCTGGTGGTGTGGAATCGCAACCGGGAAAAATGCGCGCCGCTGCTGGAGGCGGGCGCGCAACTGGCCGAGACTCCGGCCCGGTTGTGCGAGTCCGCGGACCTGGTACTGCTGTGCCTGGCCAATACCGAGGTGGTGCGTGAGGTGGTGTTCGGTGCCGAGGGTATCGCCCAGGGAGCCCGGGCCGGCCAACTGCTGGTGGACCTTTCCAGCCTGGAGCCGACCGCCACCCGGGAAATGGCCGCGCAACTGGCCAGCAGCACCGGCATGGGCTGGGTCGATGCCCCGGTGTCCGGCGGCACGCCCGGTGCCGAGGCCGGCAGCCTGGCAATCATGGTCGGCGGCGAGGCGGCGGATATCGAACGGGTGCGCCCGGTCCTGCTCAATCTGGGGCAACGGGTGACTCATATGGGCGGCGTCGGCGCCGGCCAGGTGACCAAGGCTTGCAACCAGATGATCGTCGCCTGCAATGCCCTGGTGATCGCCGAAGTGGTGGCGCTGGCCGAGCGTTCCGGGGTCGATGCGTCATTGCTGGCCGAGGCGCTGGCCGGTGGTTTCGCCGATTCCAGGCCGTTGCAGATTCTCGCCCCGCAGATGGCCGAAAGCCGCTTCGAACCGATCAAATGGCATGTGCGCACCCTGCTCAAGGATCTGGACGGGGCGGTGAAGTTCTCCCGCGAGCAGGGCTCGGCCACGCCGATCAGCGGATTGGCTGCACAACTGATGCGCCTGCATGGCGGCCAGGGCTATCTGGAGCAGGATCCCGCGACCCTGATCCGCCTGTATCGCGAACCGACGTCAGAGGGCTGACCGCGGCGACGGCGGGCAGCATGCGCTGCTCGATCTCGTCGATCACCCCGGGCAACTCTTCCAGGGGCAGCGCCCGGCTGAGCAGGTAACCCTGGATGAAGTCGCAGCCGTATTGGGCGAGGAACTCGTACTGCTGCAGGCTCTCGACGCCTTCGGTCACCACCTGCAGGTGCAGGGTATGGGCCATGACGATAATCGCCTGGACGATTTCCTTGTCCTGGGTCGACTGGGGCACGTCCTGGATGAACGAGCGGTCGATCTTCAGGGTGTTGAGCGGCAGGCGCTTGAGGTAGGCGAGGGACGAATAACCAGTGCCGAAGTCGTCGATCGACAGCGACACCCCAAGATTGCGGATCTGCCGCAACAGGGCCACGGTGCTGTCGATGTTACCCATCAGGGCGTTTTCCGTGACTTCCAGTTCCAGGCGCTGGGGCGCGACACCGGCGTTGCTCAGGGTGTTGGCGATCTCCTCGGCCAACTCCTCCCGCGCCAGGTTCAGGGCCGAACAGTTCACCGCGATTTTCATCTCGGCAAAGCCATGGCGGGACAGGGCGGCCAGATCCTCGCAGGCCTTGCGCAGGACCCAGTTGTCCAGTTCGGCAATCAACCCGTTGGCTTCGGCGATCCCGATGAAACGATCCGGGGCCAGCAGCCCGTGCAACGGATGCCGCCATCGTACCAGCGCTTCGAGCTTGCTGACCTTGCGGCTGCCCAGGTCGTAGATGGGTTGGTAATACAGGGTCAATCCGGCTTCGTGGCGCAGGGCGTTGCGCAATTCTTCCTCCAGTTGCAGTTCCAGGCTCGCCCGGGTTTTCAGGTTGGTGCTGAAGAAATGCAGGCTGTTGCGACCGCTGCCCTTGGATTGATAGAGCGCCAGGTCGGCATGCTTGAGCAGTTCTTCGCAGGTTTCGCCATCGTCGGGAAAGACGCTGATGCCGATACTGGTGGTCATCACCATGCGCCGTCCTGCCAGCTCGATGGGCTCCTTCATCTTGCTCATGATGCGTTGCGCCATGTGCTGGGCTTCGTCGCGGTGGCTCAAGCTCATGAGGATGCAGAACTCGTCTCCACCGAAACGCGCCACCACGTCTTCATGGCTGCGGGTGGAGCTTTTGATATGGCCGGCAATCACCTTCAACAGTTGGTCGCCGGCATCGTGGCCGAGGCTGTCGTTGATCCGCTTGAAGTGATCGATGTCGAGGAACATCACCGCCAGCATGCCGCCCTGCACGGTCTTTTCGATGAGCTTTTCGGCGAACAGATGATTGAAGCCGCGACGATTGATCAGGTTGGTCAGGGCGTCGTAATGCGCCACCTGTTGCAACGCCACCCGAGCCTGGTCCAGTTGGCTCAACAGGGTGTTGACCCGACGCAGGTCCTGTTCCTTGTGCTGGAGTTTCTTGTCCGCCAGGGCCGCGCTGATGCTGCTGCCGATGATCAGCAGGGCGATGACGGCGATGGTCAGGCCCAGTTGCAAGGGGTTGTCATCCACCGCTATCGAAGGCGTGCCCGCCACTGGCATCACCAGTTTCAGCGCCCACATGCCGGTGAAATGCATGGCGACTATGCCGCCCCCCAGCAGCAGGCTGGCCGCGTATTTGAGCAACTGGTGGAGCACGCCGCTGCCATTGCTCAGGTAGCGGGACAGCAGCAAGGCGACCAGGCTCGCGCTGATGGCGATGGCAATCGACAGGCCGAAGAGGTCGGGTTGGTAGTAGGCCGTGGCTTGTGAGCGCATGGCCGCCATGCCGACATAATGCATGACGCAGATGCCCAGGCCGATCCAGATCGACGCCAGCAGGTAGCGCCACAGTTGCAGCCGGGTATGGCTGAGGGTCTTCATCGCCAGCCAGGATGCAATCACCGCGATCAGCAGCGACAGCAGGGTCATCGGCAGGTCGTAATGGGTTTCGATGGGGATTTGCAGTGCCAGCATGCCAATGAAATGCATGGCCCAGATGCCGCCGGCCAGACAGAAGGCGCCGATCCAGCGCCAGCGTTGCTGGGCGGCTGCCAGGTCGACGTGGCGCACCCGTTCGGCCATATCCAGGGTGGCGAAGCTGCCAGCGCAAGCCACCAGATAGGCGAGGATCACCAGCACGGGGTTGTGGCTGCAGGTGAGTAATACCTGCCCGCCTTCAGGGAGCTCGGTAAAAAAATGCAGACCAAGCCATTCCATCGCAGGCCCCGTTTCTTGAGTCATCCAGGGCCAGCCCTGATGGCTGACCAATGGGAGTGAGTATAGGAAGCCGAGGCAAGGCCGGGAGCGATGGTGGCAGATTGACTTAAATGATTTTGGAATTCAGTCCATAGCCAATCGAGCTAAGCGCTCTGTTCGAAATACAGCGTCGGCTCCAGGGGCGCGAGCCCGAATGCCGCGCGCGCGGCGTCGCAATCGACGTTCTGTTGGCCATTTTCCCAGGACGCCTCGAACTCGCGGCAGGTGCTGGAACGCTGGTGATAGATCGAACAGCTGACTTCCTTGCCGACCTCGCCGGTCAGCGCGGTGCAGCGGGTCGGCTTGCAATCGGTACCGAGCATGGCGACCCGGCTGGGGCTGATGGACGCCACCAGATCGTCGGGGACCGTACCGCCGGAAGAGGCGCATTCACCCCAGAAAAAAGACACACGAAAGTGTGAACAGCAGGCACCGCAATTCAGACACGGACTGGCTTCGGACATGGGCGTATTCAAAGGGGAGGAGGTTGATGAGGGGGGCAGCAAGGCCGCTATTCTAGGCTTCGCAACGGCCTTGGGAAGGGGGCGCGCAAGGTATTTTTCAGGCCCTGCGCAAGCCCTTGAAAAATCGGGCTTTAGCCCCGGTATCCGGGGGCTTGCGGCGGTTTCGGCGGGGGGCGATGGCGTTGTTCGGGCGGCCGTCGAGCGCGGTTGACGACCTGTGCTTCGGATTGCCTGATATCAGCCTTACGAATCATTACAGACAAGCGCGGCGGGGCTGACTAGATTGCAACTTCCAGGCTCGGTTGCGTCTGGCCGAATAACAATAAAGAGACCGACCCATGCAGAACTCGACCCAAGCGGCGAATGCCTGGCGCATTCTGTTCCTGTTGTTCCTGGCTAACCTGTTCAACTTCTTCGATCGCACCATTCCGGCCATCATCATCGAGCCGATCCGCATGGAGTGGCACCTGAGCGACTTCCAGATCGGCATCATCGGCACTGCCTTCACCATCGTTTACGCCATTGCCGGCCTGCCCCTGGGGCGCATGGCCGATACCGGCTCGCGCAGCAAGCTCATGGGCTGGGGCCTGGCGGTATGGAGCGGGCTGACCGCGGTCAACGGCCTGGTGGGCAGCTTCTGGAGTTTCCTCGTCGTGCGCATGGGCGTCGGCATCGGCGAAGCCAGCTATGCGCCGGCGGCCAACTCGCTGATCGGCGACCTGTTCCCGGCCCATCGCCGGGCCCGGGCCATGGGCATCTTCATGCTTGGCCTGCCGCTGGGCCTGTTGTTGGCGTTCTTCACCATCGGCGCCATGGTCAAGGCCTTCGACAGCTGGCGCGCGCCGTTCTTTATCGCCGCGGTGCCGGGGCTGTTGCTGGCAGTGTTCATGTTCTTTATCAAGGAGCCCAAGCGTGGGGCGGCGGAAGCCGTCAAGGTCTCCCAGGAGCGCGTCGACCGGCCGATCCGCCGGGTGTTGGCGATTCCGACCTTTCTCTGGCTGGTGCTGGCCGGGCTGAGCTTCAACTTCGCCTCCTACGCCTGCAACTCGTTCCTGGTGCCGATGCTGCAGCGTTACTTCCTGATGCCGTTGCAGGAAGCCGCGGTAGCGACCGGGGTGATAGTCGGGGTGACCGGCCTGTTCGGCCTGACCCTGGGCGGCTGGGTCGCCGATAAGATTCACCTGCGTGTCGCCAATGGCCGGTTGCTGTTCGCCGCCTTCAGCATGTTGATCTCGACCCTGTGCACCGCCTGGGCCCTGCATGCCGGGCGCATCGAGATCGGGGTGTTTGTCGCGGTGTTCAGTGTCGGCTGGCTGTTCACCTACAACTACTATACCTGCGTTTACACGGCGATTCAGGATGTGGTCGAACCACGTCTGCGGGCCACGGCCATGGCGCTGTTCTTCGCCGGCCTGTATCTGCTGGGCGGAGGCCTGGGGCCGGTGGTGGTGGGGGCGCTGTCCGATCACTTCGCCCATGCGGCGATGTACGCCGCCGGAGCCGGGCAGATGACCGAGGCGTTCAAGGCGGTCGGCCTGCATGACGCCATGTACCTGATCCCGGTGGCGTTGCTGTTGACCATGCTGTTCCTGTTCCTGGCCTCGCGCTGCTTCGTGCGTGATGCGCAGCGGATGAAGGACGGGTTGGTACCGGGCGAGCCGGCGGGGGCGGCGGTGGCGGCTTGAACAGTGCTTCTACAGAAGCAGATAAAAAAAGGCCCGCATTGTGCGGGCCTTTTCATTTACCGGCAGAGCAGGGGGGATCAGCCCGCCACCAGGACCCGGATCGCTTCCAGGCGCAGCGCGGCTTTCTCAAGCATCGCCAGGCCTTGTTCGCGTTGTTGGCGCAGGGCCACCAGTTCGCTGTCGCGCACGGTCGGGTTGACCGCCTGCAACGCGGTCAGGCGCGCCAGTTCTTCGTCGGTGTCGGCGGCCAGGCGCCGTTGCGCCTCGGCCACGCGCTCGGCGTGACGCGGGGCGATCTTCGCTTCGCCGGCGTTGATCTTCGGCGTCAGCTGGTCGCGCTGGGCCTGGATGAACTTGTTGGCGCTGGCCCGTGGCACGCTTTCCAGCTGGTCGTTGAGGGTCTCGAAGGCGACCCGTGCCGACAGGTCGTTGCCGTTGGCGTCCAGCAGGCAGCGCAGGGCGGCCGGTGGCAGGTAGCGGCCCAGCTGCAGCGAGCGCGGTGCCACCACTTCACTGACGTACAGCAGTTCCAGCAACACGGTGCCGGGTTTCAGCGCCTTGTTCTTGATCAGCGCCACGGCGGTGTTGCCCATGGAACCGGACAGCACCAGGTCCATGCCGCCTTGCACCATCGGGTGCTCCCAGGTGATGAACTGCATGTCTTCGCGAGACAGCGCCTGGTTGCGGTCGTAGGTGATGGTCACGCCTTCGTCGTCGCCCAGCGGGAAGCTGGCGTCGAGCATTTTTTCGCTCGGCTTGAGGATCAGCGCGTTGTCCGAATGGTCTTCGCTGTCGATGCCGAAGGCGTCGAACAGGGTTTCCATGTAGATCGGCAGGGCGAACTGGTCGTCCTGCTCGAGGATCGCTTCCACCAGCGCATCGCCTTCGCCGGCGCCGCCGGAGTTGAGCTCCAGCAGACGGTCGCGGCCGGTGTGCAGCTCGGCTTCCAGGCGCTCGCGCTCGGTGCGCGCCTCGTCGATCAGCGCTTGCCACTCGCCGTCGTCGGCTTCTTCCAGCAGCGGCAGCAGGCGCGGGCCGAACTGATGCTGCAGGGCGTTGCCGGTCGGGCAGGTATTGAGGAAGGCGTTCAGCGCTTCGTGGTACCACTGGAACAGGCGCTCTTGCGGGCTGGTTTCCAGGTACGGCACATGCAGCTCGATCACGTGTTTCTGGCCGATCCGGTCAAGACGGCCGATCCGCTGCTCCAGCAGGTCCGGGTGCGACGGCAGATCGAACAGCACCAGATGGTGGGCGAACTGGAAGTTGCGACCTTCACTGCCGATTTCCGAGCAGATCAGCACCTGGGCGCCGAACTCTTCGTCGGCGAAGTAGGCGGCGGCGCGGTCGCGCTCGAGGATGTTCATGCCTTCATGGAATACCGTGGCCGGGATACCGGAGCGCACGCGCAGGGCGTCTTCCAGGTCCATGGCGGTTTCCGCGTGGGCGCAGATCACCAGGACCTTGGTGCGCTTGAGCATTTTCAGCTGGTCGATCAGCCACTCGACGCGCGGGTCGAATTTCCACCAGCGCTCTTCTTCGCTGGCGTCCGGCTGGGCCTGGAAGCTGACTTCCGGGTACAGCTCGGCGTGCTCGCCCAGCGGCAGTTCCAGGTACTCGTCCGGGCATGGCAGCGGGTACGGGTGCAGCTTGCGCTCGGGGAAGCCTTGCACCGCGGCGCGGGTGTTGCGGAACAGCACGCGGCCGGTGCCGTGGCGGTCCAGCAACTCGCGCACCAGGCGCGCGCTGGCTTCAGTGTCGCCGTCGTTGACGGCGGCGAGCAGGGCTTCGCCTTCGTTACCGAGGAAACTGTGGATGGTCTTGTGCGCTTCTGGCGACAGGCGTCCTTTATCCAGCAGTTCCTGCACGGCTTCGGCCACCGGGCGATAGTTTTCGCTCTCGGCGCGGAAGGCGGCCAGGTCGTGGAAGCGGTTCGGGTCGAGTAGGCGCAGACGGGCGAAGTGGCTGTCCTGGCCCAGTTGTTCCGGGGTGGCGGTGAGCAGCAGGACACCGGGGATCACCTCGGCCAGCTGTTCCACCAGCGCGTATTCCGGGCTGACCTGGTCTTCGTGCCACACCAGGTGGTGGGCCTCGTCGACCACCATCAGGTCCCAGCCGGCGGCGAACAGCGCGTCCTGGGCCTTCTCGTCGTCCACCAGCCATTCCAGGGCCACCAGGGCGAGCTGGGTGTCTTCGAAGGGGTTGGCGGCATCGCTTTCGATAAAGCGTTCTTCGTCGAACAGCGCGACCTGCAGGTTGAAGCGCCGGCGCATTTCCACCAGCCACTGGTGCTGCAGGTTCTCCGGGACCAGGATCAGCACGCGGCTGGCGCGGCCCGACAGCAGCTGGCGATGGATCACCAGGCCGGCTTCGATGGTCTTGCCCAGGCCCACTTCGTCCGCCAACAGAACCCGCGGCGCGATACGGTCGGCGACTTCACGGGCAATGTGTAGCTGGTGGGCGATAGGCTGGGCACGTACGCCACCCAGGCCCCACAGCGACGATTGCAGCTGGCGGCTGGTGTGTTCCAGGGTGTGGTAGCGCAGGGAGAACCAGGCCAGCGGGTCGATCTGCCCGGCGAACAGACGGTCGCTGGCCAGACGGAACTGGATGAAGTTTGAGAGTTGGGTTTCCGGCAGGGTGACGACTTCGTTCTGCCCGTTGAGGCCGTGGTAGACCAGCAGGCCGTCGACATCGTCGACTTCGCGCACGGTCATTTTCCAGCCTTCGAAGTGGGTGATGGTGTCACCCGGGGAAAACCTCACGCGAGTGAGGGGCGCATTCCGTAGCGCATACTGGCGAGTGTCGCCAGTGGCCGGATAGAGCACGGTCAGCAAGCGGCCGTCCTGTGCCAGAACGGTGCCTAGACCTAGCTCGGCTTCGCTGTCACTAATCCAGCGTTGCCCCGGTTGATACTGCTGCGCCATGCTGCCTGACTCCCGCCTTGAAAAAGCCGACTATGTTAACGGATCGGCGGCCTCAGGCCAAAGAACTCTAACAAAAACAACTACGCTGGAAGGTAGCGTATCGGGCGCATTTGTCGTGGTTTGGGCACTATCGGGTGACGACTGGGTCACAAGTTTGCGACCGATGGCTCAAGTCGCCCCCGCAGCAGCCGACAGCCTGCCGACAGGAGACCAATAATATGCTGCCCCCGATGCTGCCCTTGAGTGCCGTGCCCGTGACCTCCCAGCAGGATCCGATTCGTCCGCGCCCGGATATCCCGCCGGTGGTACCGGTGCAACAGAGTTCCAACGAAAGCACCATCGACCTGCACAAGCGCGATGCCGAACAGTCGGCGCTGCTGCTGCGCGAAGAACAGCAGCGCCAGCAGCAAAGGCACAAACGCCAGCGCGAAGCCGAGGCTGCGGACGATCCCGAACTGCACCTGGCCGTGCCCGGGGACGAGTTGAATGCCGACAACACCGTGCCGGTGGCGCCGCTGATCGAGGACGCACCACGCCAGGGGCTGTGGGTCGACGTCGAGGTCTAGATGCTGTCCTTTAATGCCTGCGACAGTGGCGCGCAAGGGATCACAGGGGGTACTTCGCGCGATGCTGGTCAAACTGCGGCCCCCCTTTAATTGCGCTCAATATCCGCTGATCACTGGTCAGGCGCCGCGTCACGCCGCATTATTGGCAAACCCGCAAGGGCCGCAGCCGCGCTATCTCTATATAGAGGCTCCGGTCGACATAGACCTGAACGATGCAAGCCAACGCCATGAGCCAAGACGACAACCTGATCGACCTGAACGCCGAACGTGCCAAGCGTGTGCATGACTTGAAGGAAAAGCGCCTGAACGAAGTGCGCCAGGCATTCGAGCAGGCAATGCCTTTGGGCAAGCCGAAGAAGAAACCGAAAAAGCCGAAAAAGCGCTGAACCGGGCGCGATCTGTTGATGTAAGTCAGTTATTTCCCCTCCCTGTCGTCCTGTCTGGGTCGACCATTGACCCCGGTCAATTTTCCCCGCCGCCTCTTTGGTTAACTTAGCCCCATCGCAACAGGGCAAGAGCAGGAGGCCAGTCATGTTTTTCGACAATGTGGTGATCGCCGGAGTGCTGACTGTCGGCCTCATGGTTCTGTTTTTCGCCGGGTTTGGATTTTTCATCTGGAAAGATGCGCATAAACGCAAAAAACCTTAAGTCTTTCCGGTAACGAGCACGCAAGGCATTTTGGGCAACTTCGGTTGCCCTTTTTTTTGCCTGTGTGTTTTGTGGCAAAGCCATCATTTATTTCAGGCACAAAAAAAGGTGCGACCCGAGGGGCGCACCTTTTTTGTCGCGGACTGAACGAATCAGGTCCCGAGGGCTTTCGAGGCCAGCCAGAACAGACCGGCCGACAGCGCCACGGTTGCCGGCAGGGTCAGCACCCAGGCCAGCAGGATGGTGCGTATGGTGCCGCTTTGCAGGCCGCTTTTGTTGGCGACCATGGTTCCCGCCACGCCCGAAGACAGCACATGGGTGGTCGATACCGGCAGGCTGAAGATATTGGCCATGCCGATCAGGCCGGCGGCGGTGATCTGCGCCGACATGCCCTGGGCATAGGTCATGCCTTGCTTGCCGATCTTCTCGCCGATGGTCTGTACCACACGTTTCCAGCCGATCATGGTCCCCAGGCCGAGGGCCAGGGCCACGGCCAGGATCACCCAGAACGGCGCGTACTCGGTGGTGGCGGTCAGGTCTTTGCGCAACTTGTCCAGGTCAGCCTTTTCACGGGCCGCGAGGTGCGGCAGCTTGCCGACTTTCTTCGCGGTGTCATCCAGGCAGAGCAGGTAGCGACGCACTTCGATACGGCTTTCGGCCGGCAGCGAGTGATAGTCGGCGACACCCTTGAGGGTGCCCAGCAGCGCAGCGATGGTCGGTTCGGTCTGCTGCGGGTTGCAGCGGAACTTGCCTGGCAGGTCGTCTTTCACGCTTTTGCCCAGGGCCAGGAACTCGCCCAGGGAGTCCTCGTTACGCTGATAGAACTGGCTCAGGTGCAGGGTGGCGTCGCGGGTACGCTCGATCTGGTAGGTGGTGCTGTTCAGGTCGAGCACGAACTGCGCGGGCACGATACCGATCAGTACCAGCATGATCAGGCCGATGCCTTTCTGGCCGTCGTTGGAACCGTGCACGAAGCTCACGGCCATGGCCGAGATCACCAACACCAGGCGATTCCAGAAGGGCGGGTGTTTCTTGTCGTCGACCTTGCGGCGTTGTTCCGGGGTCTTGTGCATCTTCGAGATCGGGCGCCACCACTTCAGGCCGATCAGCACCAGGGCGGCAATCAGGAAGCCGGCCATGGGCGAGAACACCAGGGAAGCACCGATGTCGATCGCTTTCTGCCAGTTCACGCCATCGCCCAGCGGGATGTCGTTGAGCAGGGCATTGGCCAGGCCGACACCGAGGATCGAACCGATCAGGGTGTGGGAGCTGGAGGCGGGAATACCGAAGTACCAGGTGCCCAGGTTCCAGGTGATGGCCGCGGCCAGCAACGAGAAGACCATGGCCAGGCCGTGGCCGGTGTTGACATTGATCAGCAGCTCGACCGGCAGCAGATGGACGATGGCATAGGCCACGCCGACACCGCCCAGCAGCACGCCGAGGAAATTGAATACACCGGAAAAGAATACGGCCAGGTGCGGCGGCATGGCTTTGGTGTAGATAACAGTGGCAACCGCATTTGCGGTGTCATGAAAGCCGTTGATGAACTCGTAGGCGAGGACAAAAGCCAGGGCGAGCAAGAGGCTCACAAGCACCCAAGCATCCAGTCCGCTGAATAAATCGATCATGAAGGTTTTCTGACCCGGTCATAAGGGGGCGCGATTATGCCAGAAAACCCTGGTAATCGATGCACTAGGTGCTGGTTGGTAACATTCTTCAACGAAAAAGCCGGAGGCAGGCCAATGGCCATGCCTTTTTTCGGGGCATGGGCAAGCCATTGATTTTACTGGGGCTCATCCTCAAGGTCAGGGGCGAAACGTTGAGCCAAATGTCTCAAACGCTTGTATGAAATTTCAGTTTCATGACGTTTTTTGAGCCCTTGGGGGCCATTCGCTGCCACACGGCGGATGCCAGGCCGACCTTGCGATCGACCTTTATCTGCAAGGGCATCGAGCCGTGCGAAAGTTTCAGGCGAACAGCGTCACGGCTGGTCTGCCTTGAGCTCTTTTTCCATCTTTTGCAGTTCTTGGGTGAAGGCCTGGTCGAGAACGCTGGCGCGCTTGCGCCAGGGTTTGCGTTCCGGTTCAGGCTGGGCGGCGTAGGTGGTGACTTCGCCTCCGTAAACTTCCTTGTAACGTTGTTCCTGGCGCTCAAGTTCCGCGCGCAGTTCGTCTTTCGTCACAGTGTTACCTAACTGAGTTGAGATTATCCCGATGATACGCATTGCCTAGATCGGGTTTATCAAACCGCCTCGTACTCGGCTCGATTAAAGGAGCCAGGATTGCGATGGGGCTCGCCAAACCGCTTCTTGTTGCATGCGGCCACGCCACCGGACAAGAACAGCTGTCGTAGCAACAGTTACTTTTTTGCAAACGCATTGGCCGGGCATATTGAGATGAGCGTCAAGCGCTTGCTGCAGGAGGCGTCATTTACTCTACGCAGCCTGATGATGCTGCCGAACGCAGAAAAGCGTCGGTGATCACTTTACTCATTATAGCGGCGGCCATGAATAACTCTATCGGCAATAAGTTAAAAATCATCAACTTGATATCAGGGTTTTGTTACACGAAAGTTTTAATCCGGATGACGAGAGCAGTTCTGTAACAAGGCCTGACAAGTTGCCTGGACTAATGCGGAAGAAATGAGAGTTTTATTGGCGGCGAAAAAGCGGCACATCCCATGGCAGGCATTTATCGCGATGGATTGCGATTATCGGTCGATGGTTCGATAATCGCCCAATGTTGGCCGTGCAGGCTTGTGCATCCTCTCCAGTACGGCTTGTAATAAGCCGGACTTCCGTCGCAGAGAACCTGAAATGAACGATCAATTGCGTAATTCCTTCGCTTCCGCCGCGCCGCCGATTGTCGCTTCGCCGGCCAAGCGGATTCAGGCGCTGACGGGTGATCCGGATTTCATGACCTCTCTGGCTCGCGGACTGGCGGTGGTCCAGGCCTTTCAGGAGCGCAAGCGCCATCTGACCATCGCCCAGATCAGCCACCGTACGGAGATTCCCCGTGCCGCCGTGCGCCGCTGCCTGCATACCTTGATCAAGCTCGGTTACGCCACCACCGATGGCCGCACCTATTCGTTGCTGCCCAAGGTGCTGACGCTGGGGCATGCCTATCTGTCTTCCACACCGCTGGCGGTGTCGGCCCAGCCTTACCTGGACCGCATGAGCGAGCAATTGCACGAAGCTTGCAACATGGCCACCCTGGAAGGCGACGACATTCTGTACATCGCCCGTTCGGCCACCACCCAGCGCCTGATCTCGGTCGATCTCTCGGTGGGTGGGCGCCTGCCGGCCTACTGCACATCCATGGGGCGGATCCTGCTGGCGGCGCTGGATGACGCCTCGTTGCGCGAATACCTCGATCATGCCGACCTGCAAGCCAAGACCAGCCGTACTTTGCACACGCCGCAGGCGTTGCTCGAATGCCTGCAACAGGTCCGGCAGCAGGGCTGGTGCATCGTCGATCAGGAACTGGAACAAGGCCTGCGCTCCATCGCCGTACCGGTGTACGACGCTTCGGGCCAGGTACTGGCTGCGCTCAACGTGAGTACCCATGCCGGCCGCGTCAGCCGCGCCGAGCTGGAGCAGCGCTTCTTGCCGGGCCTGCTCAGCGCCAGTCGCGACCTCAGCGCCCAATTGTTCGCTTGAGGGCTGCCTGCTTAAGCTGTTCGATAAACGCACAGATACGCGCTTGCTGAATTGACGCTCTTTCCCTTGCCTCATTAATGTCGCGGCAGCGTCATCCGGCCACTGGAGCACCGCCTCTGCAATGGCCGCGTGACGCCCCCATAATAATGAAGAGGCCAGCCCCCATGAGCATCGCCCGCGCGCCCAGCCGCGCTCCTCTATCCTGCCTTCGCCTGCCGACGGCCTGATCCCGCAAGACCCTTTTCGATCTGAACCGACCAGCTCTGGCTGGCACCTGTTCGCCTGCGTTTTTCGCGTGGAATAAAAATAATGAACCAGCCTCAATCCGCTGTAGGGAACTGCCTTGATGTGCAGTCCTTTATCAATGCCCAGCCGCTGTCGCGCTATCAGTGGCGAGTGGTGATCCTGTGTTTCCTGATTGTCTTCCTCGATGGCCTCGATACCGCGGCCATGGGCTTCATTGCGCCGGCGCTGTCCCAGGATTGGGGCATCGACCGCGCCAGCCTCGGCCCGGTGATGAGTGCCGCGCTGATCGGCATGGTCTTCGGGGCGCTGGGCTCCGGCCCACTGGCTGACCGCTTCGGGCGCAAAGTGGTGCTGGTGGGGGCGGTGCTGCTGTTCGGTGCCTTCAGTCTGGCGTCGGCCTACAGCAGCAATGTCGACCAGTTGCTGGTGCTGCGTTTCCTTACCGGCCTGGGGCTGGGCGCCGGCATGCCGAATGCCACCACGCTGCTTTCCGAATACACCCCCGAGCGCTACAAGTCGTTGCTGGTGACCAGCATGTTCTGTGGTTTCAACCTGGGCATGGCCGGCGGCGGTTTCATTTCCGCCAAGCTGATCCCGGCATTTGGCTGGCACAGCCTGTTGCTGATCGGCGGGATTTTGCCGCTGATCCTGGCAGTGGTGCTGCTGGTCTGGCTGCCGGAGTCGGCGCGTTACCTGGTGGTGCGCAATCGTGGCACCGACAAGGTTCGCAAGGCCCTGGCGCCGATCGAGCCGGGCACGGTCGGCCAGGCCGCGAGCTTCAGTGTGCCGGAACAGAAGACGGTGAAGGCGCGCAATGTGTTTGCGGTGATTTTCTCCGGGACCTACAGCGTCGGTACCTTGCTGTTGTGGCTGACCTATTTCATGGGGCTGGTGATCGTATACCTGCTGACCAGCTGGCTGCCGACCCTGATGCGCGACAGCGGCGCGAGCATGGAGCAGGCGGCCTTTATCGGCGCGCTGTTCCAGTTCGGCGGGGTACTCAGCGCGGTGGCGGTGGGCTGGGCCATGGACCGCTTCAACCCGCACAAGGTCATCGGCACCTTCTACCTGCTGGCCGGGGTCTTCGCCTACGCGGTCGGGCAAAGCCTGGGCAACATCACCTTGCTGGCGACCCTGGTGCTGGTCGCCGGCATGTGCGTCAACGGCGCGCAATCGGCGATGCCATCCCTGGCCGCGCGCTTCTATCCGACCCAGGGCCGCGCCACCGGCGTGTCGTGGATGCTCGGCATCGGTCGCTTCGGGGCGATCCTCGGGGCCTGGATGGGCGCCACGCTGCTGGGGCTGGGCTGGAATTTCGAGCAAGTGCTGACCGCGCTGGTGATCCCGGCCGCGCTGGCGACCACGGCGGTGGTGATCAAGGGCATGGTCAGCCATGCGGATGCGACCTGATCGAATGAGCAAGGCGCTCCTCAAGGGAGCGCTGAATACCTGTAGCCGCTGCCGCAGGCTGCGATAAGGCCGAAGGCCTTCAGCGATCCTGAGATCTTCGCGACCGTTCTCCGAACGCGGCCCGGGTCGATCGCAGCCTGCGGCAGCGGCCACAGCACAATCGATAGTCAGACAACAATCTGTTCGATAAACGAACGCTCAGTCGATTATCGGATTGTTTGGGTTTTTCCCTCGGCTTAATCTTCAGTCACTCCGGCGCATCCTTCGGCGCCTTTTTCTTCCAGTCGCTCAATAACAATCGGGAGATCCCCCATGGCTGAAATCCTTTCGCTGCACGACGCGGTGAAGCAGTTCGTCAACGACGGCGATACCGTCGCGCTCGAAGGCTTCACCCACCTGATCCCCACGGCCGCGGGTCATGAAATCATTCGCCAGGGCAAAAAAGACCTGACCCTGGTACGGATGACCCCTGACCTGATCTACGACCAGTTGATCGGTGCCGGTTGTGCCCGCAAGCTGATTTTCTCCTGGGGCGGCAACCCGGGCGTCGGCTCCCTGCATCGCCTGCGGGATGCGGTCGAGAAGCAATGGCCGCACCCCCTGGAAATCGAAGAACACAGCCACGCCGACCTGGCCAATGCCTACGTGGCGGGCGCCTCGGGTCTGCCATTCGCGGTCTTGCGCGCTTATGCCGGCTCCGACCTGCCGAAGGTCAACCCGCTGATCAAGAGCGTGACCTGCCCATTCACCGGTGAGGTGCTGGCGGCGGTGCCATCGGTACGTCCTGACGTCACCGTGATCCATGCGCAGAAAGCCGACCGCAAGGGCAACGTGCTGTTGTGGGGCATTCTTGGCGTACAGAAGGAAGCCGCCCTGGCCGCCAAGCGCTGCATCGTCACCGTGGAAGAAATCGTCGACGACCTGAACGCCCCGATGAACGCCTGCGTGCTGCCGACCTGGGCCCTGAGCGCGGTCTGCCATGTGCCGGGCGGCGCCCATCCGTCCTACGCCCACGGCTATACCGAGCGCGACAACATCTTCTACCAGGCCTGGGACCCGATCGCCCGCGACCGTGAAACCTTCACCGCCTGGATCAACGAATACATCCGCGGCAGTGCTGACTTCAGCGAATTCCAGGCCAAGCTGGCCGCAGCAACGGGGGCCAAATAATGACTTACTCCACCAATGAAATGATGACCGTTGCCGCCGCCCGCCGCCTGCAGAACGGCTCGGTGTGTTTTGTCGGGATCGGCCTGCCGTCCAAGGCCGCCAACCTGGCGCGCCTGACCTCGTCGCCGGACGTGGTGCTGATCTACGAATCCGGCCCGATCGGCGCCAAGCCCAGCGTACTGCCGCTGTCCATCGGTGACGGCGAGTTGGCCGAGACCGCGGACACCGTGGTGCCGACCGGCGAGATCTTCCGCTACTGGCTGCAAGGCGGGCGGATCGACGTCGGTTTCCTCGGCGCCGCCCAGGTCGACCGTTTCGGCAACATCAACACCACGGTGGTCGGCGACTACCACCAGCCGAAAGTCCGCCTGCCGGGCGCCGGCGGTGCGCCGGAGATCGCCGGCTCGGCCAAGAGCGTGCTGATCATCCTCAAGCAGTCGTCGCGTTCCTTTGTCGACAAGCTCGACTTCATCACCTCGGTCGGTCACGGCGAAGGCGGCGACTCGCGCAAGCGCCTGGGCCTGCCAGGGGCCGGGCCGGTGGGGATCATCACCGACCTGTGCATCATGGAGCCGGAAGCCGGCACCCATGAATTCGTGGTGACCTCGTTGCACCCGGGCGTGACCCGCGAGCAGGTGGTCGCTGCCACCGGCTGGGCGATCCGTTTCGCCGACCAGGTGGCGGAAACCGCCGCCCCGACCGAGATCGAATTGACCGCCCTGCGTGACCTGGAAGCCCGCACCGCCGCGGCCCATGGCCAAACCCCGGGAGAAGCCTGATGCGCGAAGTGTTTATCTGTGACGCCATTCGTACCCCCATCGGCCGCTTTGGTGGCGGCCTGTCGACGGTGCGGGCCGACGATCTGGCCGCCGCGCCAATCAAGGCACTGATCGAGCGCAACCCGTCGGTGGACTGGAACGCGGTGGACGAGGTGTTCCTCGGTTGCGCCAACCAGGCCGGCGAAGACAATCGCAACGTGGCGCGCATGGCGCTGCTGCTGGCCGGGCTGCCGGAAACCATTCCGGGCGTGACTCTCAACCGCCTGTGCGCTTCGGGCATGGATGCCATCGGCACCGCCTTCCGCGCCATCGCCAGTGGCGAGATGGAGCTGACCATCGCCGGCGGCGTCGAGTCGATGTCCCGCGCGCCCTTTGTCATGGGCAAGGCCGACACCGCCTTTTCGCGCAACATGAAGCTGGAAGACACCACCATCGGCTGGCGTTTCATCAACCCGCTGATGAAGGCCCAGTACGGCGTGGATGCGATGCCGCAGACCGCCGACAACGTCGCCGACGATTATCAGGTGTCGCGTGCCGACCAGGATGCGTTCGCCCTGCGCAGCCAGCAGCGCACCGCCGCGGCGCAGGCCGCCGGGTTCTTCGCCGAGGAAATCGTCCCGGTGCGTATCGTCCACAAGAAGGGCGAGACCGTGGTCGAGCAGGATGAGCACCCGCGGGCCGATACCTCGCTGGAAACCCTGGGCAAACTCAAGCCGGTCAACGGCCCGGACAAGACCGTCACCGCCGGCAACGCCTCGGGCGTCAACGACGGGGCGGCGGCGCTGATCCTGGCGTCGGCCGAGGCGGTGAAAAAGCACGGCCTGACCGCCCGTGCCCGGGTGCTGGGCATGGCCAGCGCCGGCGTGGCGCCACGGGTGATGGGCATCGGCCCGGTGCCGGCGGTGCGCAAGTTGACCGAACGCCTGGGCGTGGCAGTCAGCGATTTCGATGTGATCGAACTCAACGAAGCCTTCGCCAGCCAGGGCCTGGCAGTATTGCGCGAACTGGGCCTGGCGGACGACGCGCCACAGGTCAACCCCAACGGCGGCGCCATCGCCCTCGGCCATCCGCTGGGCATGAGCGGCGCGCGCCTGGTATTGACCGCGCTGCACCAGCTGGAAAAGACCGGTGGCAAGAAAGGCCTGGCGACCATGTGCGTGGGTGTCGGCCAGGGCCTGGCATTGGCCATCGAGCGCGTCTGACGCGCTTCTTATAAGAACGAGGAACGAGCATGACCGACAAGCCCGGTTACCGGCGCCCGCAACCAGGTACTCAGCCTGATTACCTGCACCCGGCCTACAAATCCACCAACACCCGCTCGCCGTCCAAACCGCTGGTGTTCCTGCCCCATTCGCTGTCGGAAATCACCGGCCCGACCATCGGCGCCGATTACCTGCAGGACAAGGATAACGACCTGACCGCCCAGCATGCCGGCGAGCCCCAGGGCGAGCGCATCATCATCCACGGCCGGGTGCTGGACGAGAACGGCCTGCCGGTGCCGGGGATCCTGGTGGAGATCTGGCAGGCCAACGCCGCCGGTCGCTACAACCACGACCGCGACCTGCACGACGCACCGCTGGACCCGAACTTCACCGGCACCGGGCGTACTGTCACCGATGCCGATGGCTGGTACCAGTTCCAGACCATCAAGCCCGGTGCCTATCCCTGGGGTAACCACCACAATGCATGGCGTCCGGCGCATATCCACTTCTCGCTGTTCGGCCCGAGTATCCTCACGCGCCTGGTGACCCAGATGTATTTCCCGGGCGACCCGCTGCTGGCCTACGACCCGATCTACAACTGCGTGCCGGACACTAGCGCCAAGGAACGCCTGATCGCCAGCTTCGACCTGGAGAAAACCATTCCGTCCTACGCCCTTGGCTACCGTTGGGACATCGTCTTGCGCGGCCGCGATGCCACGCCGATGGAGAAATAAGATGACGCTGACTGCGACCACATCCCACACCGTCGGCCCGTACTACCACATCGGCCTGACCTGGCTGAACCGCGAAGACCTGACCCAGGCCGAGACCCTCGGCGAGCGGGTGGCGATCAGCGGCCAGGTGGTGGACGGTAACGGCGATTTCGTCAACGACGCCATGCTGGAAATCTGGCAGGCCAACGCGGCCGGCAAGTACGACCACCCGGAAGACGATCAGGCCAAGGCCCTGGACCCGAACTTCCAGGGCTTCGGCCGGGTGCCGGTGGATGGGGAAGGGCGTTTCCGTTTCACCACCATCAAGCCGGGTACCGTACCTGGCCTGAAAGGCTCGACCCAGGCGCCGCACCTGGTGGTACTGGTATTTGCCCGGGGCCTGGTCAAGCACCTGCTGACCCGTATCTACTTCGACGGCGAGCCAGCCAACGCCGCCGATCCGCTGCTGGCCTGCGTGCCCGAAGAGCGTCGCACCACCTTGCTGGCCAAGGCCGATGCACCGGGCTACTACCAGTGGAACGTGATCCTGCAGGGTACCGACGCGGAAACGGTGTTCTTCGATTATTGAGTGTGCCTGGGGGGATCGCGAGCAAGCTCGCTCCTACATGACCGCAGTTGAATCACGGCATCGTGACCGACCCATATCCTGTAGGAGCGAGCTTGCTCGCGATAAGGCCGAATAGGCCGACACCTCCAAGGTCGTCTTGCGGAACGGGACTGTTACAAAGTATGT
Organism: Pseudomonas sp. GW456-L12; assembly: GCF_059424045.1. Lineage (NCBI taxonomy): Bacteria > Pseudomonadati > Pseudomonadota > Gammaproteobacteria > Pseudomonadales > Pseudomonadaceae > Pseudomonas > Pseudomonas sp. GW456-L12. Next base: position 32,128 of record NZ_JBWKZA010000034.1, on the reverse strand, counting down.
CTAGACTCACCACGTCCCCAAAGAGTGAAAAGCCATGACAACGTTAACCAGTCACTACACGACCGAGGAGCGCAGCAAGAGGATCTTCGCGATCGTCGGCGCTTCCTCCGGCAACCTGGTCGAATGGTTCGACTTCTACGTCTATGCCTTCTGCGCGATCTATTTCGCCCCGGCGTTTTTCCCCTCCGACGACCCCACGGTGCAACTGCTCAATACCGCCGGCGTGTTCGCCGCCGGGTTCCTGATGCGTCCTATCGGCGGCTGGCTGTTCGGCAGGGTGGCCGACAAGCACGGGCGCAAGAATTCCATGATGATCTCGGTGCTGATGATGTGCGCCGGCTCCTTGGTCATCGCTTTCCTGCCAACCTACGCCAGCATCGGCGCCTGGGCGCCGGCGCTGCTGCTGATGGCGCGGCTGTTCCAGGGCCTGTCGGTGGGCGGTGAATATGGCACCACCGCGACCTACATGAGCGAAGTCGCGCTCAAGGGCCAGCGCGGGTTCTTCGCGTCCTTCCAGTACGTGACCCTGATCGGCGGGCAACTGCTGGCGGTGCTGGTGGTGGTGATCCTGCAACAGTTCCTCGACGAGGCGCAGCTCAAGGCCTGGGGCTGGCGGATTCCGTTCGTGATTGGCGCCATTGCCGCCCTGATCTCCCTGCTGCTGCGGCGCTCGCTGAAAGAAACCACCAGCAAGGAAATGCGTGAAGACAAGGACGCCGGCAGCGTGGCCGCGCTGTTCAAGCATCACTCGAAGGCCTTTGTCACCGTGCTGGGCTACACCGCCGGCGGCTCGCTGATTTTCTACACCTTCACCACCTATATGCAGAAATACCTGGTGAACACCGCCGGCATGCACGCCAAGACCGCCAGCTACATCATGACCGGCGCGCTGTTCCTGTACATGTGCCTGCAGCCGCTGTTCGGCATGTTGGCGGACAAGATCGGCCGGCGTAACTCGATGCTCTGGTTCGGCGCGCTGGGCACGCTGTGCACCGTGCCTATCCTGCTGACCTTGAAAACCGTTACCAGCCCGTTCCTGGCCTTCGTGCTGATCACCCTGGCCCTGGCGATCGTCAGTTTCTACACCTCCATCAGCGGCCTGGTAAAAGCCGAGATGTTCCCGCCGCAAGTGCGGGCGCTGGGGGTCGGCCTGGCCTATGCGGTGGCCAACGCACTGTTCGGCGGTTCGGCGGAATACGTGGCCCTGGGCCTGAAATCCCTGGGCATGGAAAACACCTTCTACTGGTACGTGACGGCGATGATGGCGATTGCCTTCCTGTTCAGCCTGCGCCTGCCGAAACAGGCGGCGTACCTGCACCACGATCTGTGACCTGTCCGCGTGCGTCCGTCGCGGACGCACGCCCCAAAGGATTGTTTATGAGCACACCGGCGAGCAACCAACTGTTCGATGCCTACTTCACCACCCGCGATATGCGCGCGGTGTTCTGCGACCAAGGCCGGGTCCAGGCCATGCTCGACTTCGAGGCCGCGCTGGCCCGGGCCGAGGCCCGGGTCGGGGTGATCCCGGCCGTGGCGGTGGCGCCGATCGAGGCGGCCTGCCGGGCCGGGCTCTATGATTTTTCCGCCCTGGGCCAGGCCATCGCCACGGCGGGTAACTCGGCGATTCCACTGGTCAAGGCCCTGGGCAAACAGATCGCCAAGAGCGACGCCAGCGCCGAGCGTTATGTGCACCTGGGCGCCACCAGCCAGGATGTGATGGACAGTGGGCTGGTCCTGCAAGTGCGGCAGGCGCTGAGCTTGATCGATAATGACCTGGCGCGCCTCGGCGGCATCCTGGCCGCCCAGGCCCAGCGCTATGCCGACACGCCCATGGCCGGCCGCACCTGGCTGCAACATGCCACGCCGGTCACCCTCGGCATGAAGATCGCTGGCTGGCTGGGGGCAGTGAGCCGCAGTCGCGAGCGCCTGGCGCAGCTCAAGCCACGCCTGCTGGTGCTGCAGTTCGGCGGTGCCTCCGGGACCCTCGCGGCCCTGGGCGAGCAGGCCCTGCCGATTGCCCAGGCCCTGGCCGAGGAGTTGCAACTGAGCTTGCCGGAACAGCCCTGGCATACCCAGCGCGACCGGCTGGTGGAGTTCGCTTCGGTACTCGGCCTGATCGCCGGCAGCCTCGGCAAGCTCGGCCGTGACATCAGCCTGCTGATGCAGACCGAGGCGGCGGAAGTCTTCGAGCCGTCGGCGCCGGGCAAGGGCGGTTCCTCGACCATGCCGCACAAGCGCAACCCGGTGGGCGCGGCGGTGTTGATCGGCGCGGCGACCCGGGTGCCCGGGTTGCTGGCGACGATGTTCAGCGCCATGCCCCAGGAGCACGAACGCAGCCTGGGCCTGTGGCACGCCGAATGGGAAACCCTGCCGGAGATCTGCTGCCTGGTGTCCGGCGCCTTGCAACAGGCGCTGCTGGTGGCCGACGGGCTGGAAGTCGACGCCGCGCGCATGGCCAGGAACCTCGACCTGACCCAGGGGCTGGTGCTGGCGGAGGCCGTGAGCATCGCCCTGGCCCAGCGCCTGGGTCGCGAGACCGCGCACCATCTGCTGGAGCAATGCTGCAAGCGCGCGGTGGCCGAACAGCGGCATCTGCGCGCGGTGCTGGGGGATGAGCCGCAAGTGACCGCCGAGCTGTCGGCGGCGGAACTGGATCGCCTGCTGGACCCGGCGCATTACCTCGGCCAGGCGCACGCCTGGGTCGAGCGCGCCGTGGCCGAACATTTAGCCTTGAACGCCTGAAGGAGACTGCCGTGGCATTCGTACAACTCGCCGATGGCGAACTGCATTACCAACTGGACGGCACGGCCGATGCGCCGGTGCTGGTCCTGTCCAACTCCCTGGGTACCGACCTGCACATGTGGGACATGCAGATTCCGGTCTTTACCAAGCACTTCCGGGTGCTGCGTTTCGACACCCGTGGCCACGGCAAATCCCTGGTCACCGAAGGCCCCTACAGCATCGAGCAATTGGGGCACGATGTGCTGGCGCTACTGGACGCGCTGCATATCCAGCGTGCGCATTTCTGCGGCCTGTCCATGGGCGGGCTGATCGGCCAGTGGCTGGGTATCAATGCCGGCGAGCGCCTGAACAAACTGGTGGTGTGCAACACCGCGGCGAAGATCGGCGACCCGTCGGTATGGAATCCACGGATCGAAACCGTGCTGCGCGACGGCCAGGCGGCCATGGTCGCATTGCGCGATGCCTCGATCGCCCGCTGGTTCACCCCGGACTTCGCCGCGGCGCACCCGGACCAGGCCAAGCTGATCACCGACATGCTGGCGGCCACCTCGCCCCAGGGCTATGCCGCCAACTGCGCGGCGGTGCGCGATGCGGATTTTCGCGATCAATTGTCGGCGATCGAGGCGCCGACCCTGGTGGTGTCCGGTACCGAAGATGCGGTCACGCCACCCTCGGGCGGGCACTTCATCCAGGAGCGCGTGCGCGGCGCCGAATACGCCGAGTTCCATGCGGCGCACCTGTCCAACGTCCAGGCTGGCGCTGCGTTCAGCGAGCGGGTCGTGGCATTTTTGCTGGCCGACCAGCGTATTTAAGGAGCCCCCCGTGGACGAGAAACAACGTTACGCCGAAGGCATGCAAGTGCGTCGCGCGGTGCTGGGCGATGCCCATGTCGATCGCAGCCTGAGCACCCTGACCGAGTTCAACTCGGAGTTCCAGGAAATGATCACCCGGCATGCCTGGGGCGATATCTGGACGCGTCCGGGCCTGCCGCGTCATACCCGCAGCCTGATCACCATCGCCATGCTGATCGGCATGAACCGCAACGAAGAGCTCAAGCTGCACCTGCGCGCCGCCGCCAACAATGGCGTGAGCCGCGCCGAGATCAAGGAAGTGATCATGCAGAGCGCGATCTACTGCGGCATTCCGGCGGCCAACGCAACCTTCCACCTCGCCGAGTCGGTGTGGGACGAGCTGGGCGTCGAATCCCGCGGCTGATAACCCACGACCTATATAACGAACGCGGCGCCGAGCAACTCGGCGCCGCTGCGTTTTCCCTGTCGGAGCGAGCTTGCTCACGATGAGCCTGAGAGCGCCACGTTCAGCCCGTCAGTACGCGTCATCGTTGACGATCATCGCGAGCAAGCTTCGCTCCTACAAAAAACAAGGCCAGCCCCGGGGAACGGGGCTGGCCTTGGTTCTGGTGTGGGCGAGCGAGTGGGCTTACAGCAGGCTGATCGGGTAGCTGATGATCAGGCGGTTCTCGTCGAACTCGTTGGTGCTGAAGTCGCGGCGCATGGTCGAGTTGCGCCATTTGACGTTGAGGTTCTTGAACGTGCCGCTTTGCACGGTGTAGGCCAGTTCGCTCTCGCGTCCCCATTCCTTGCCGTCGGTGATGGTGCCGGTGTGCACGTTGTCGCCCTTGATGTAGCGGTTCATCAGGGTCAGGCCGGGGAAGCCGACCGCGACGAAGTTGTAGTCATGGCGCAGCTGCCAGGATCTTTCCTGGGCGTTGTCGTAGCTGGCGTTGTAGCTGTCGTTGGCCAGGGTGCCGCCGCTGGTGCCGTTGACGCGCATCCAGGCGCTGTCGCCGGTGAGTTTCTGCAGGCCGACGTAGAAGGTGTGGCCGCCGTACTTGGCCGAGAACAGGCCCGACCAGGTCTTGTTGTCCAGGTCGCCGGCGCGGGCGCTGCCATCTTCCTTGCCGTAGAAGAAGCCGATGTTGGCGCCCAGGGTCCAGTCGCCCAGCGGCTGGCTGTGGATCAGGTTGAGGTATTGCTGGCTGTAGATGTCCTTGAGCTGGGCGTTCCACACCCCGACCTGGGTGCGCTTGTCGTTGAAGCTGTATTCGCCGCCCTGGAAGTTGAAGCGGTCGGAGGTGAAGGCCGCTTTGCCGGTCATCGACATGTCGCTCATGCTGCTGTCGTCACGCGGGCTGTTGGCGCGGAACTGGCCGCCGTAGAGGGTCAGGCCGTCAATTTCCTTCGAGGTGATCTGGCCGCCACGGAAGGTCTGGGGCAGGGAGCGACCGTCGTCCGAGCGCAGGATCGGCAGCACCGGCATCCATTCACCGACCTTGACCTCGGTCTGCGACAGGCGGGCCTTGAATGCCACGCCCGTGCGGCCGAAGTGGTCGGCCGGGCGCCCGTCGTGATCCAGCGGCAATAACTGGGTACCGCCGGTGCCTTTGCCGCCATCGAGCTTCAACGAATACAGCCCCAGCACGTCCATGCCGAACCCGACGGTGCCTTGGGTGAAGCCGGATTTGGCATCGAGGATGAAGCTCTGCGTCCATTCTTCAGCCTTGCCCTGGGCCTTGCCCGGGTTGGTGAAGTTGCGGTTGATGTAGAAGTTGCGCAGGTTCAGGTTGACCTTGGCGTCTTCGAGAAAGCCGGACTCCGCGGCCATGACCGGCAGGGCCGTGCTGGCGATGCTGACAGCCAGCAGGCTGGGCAGCAGTGAATAGGGAGTGCGAGTGGATGGCTTCATGGATCGGGCTCTCTAATTGTTAGGGGTGAGGCTGGGCGCTGCCGCAACGTCAGGTTGCAGACAAGGTTGAAACCGGGAGGGTGGATGGAACGGAATCAGCCGGAGCGGGCAGGGCGCGGGGTCATGATGACGAACCTGTTGTTATTGGTTTTTGTAGGTGCGGGGAATGGTGCGTTGGATCAACGGCCCTGTTCAATTGGTCTTGGCGGGTTTTGGGCGATTAACGAACACAAGCGACGGCGGTCTTCGGCCCATAAAAAAACCCACCGCAAGGTGGGTTTTTTCAAGCGTCATGCACTCAGAACAGCTTCAGTGGCGGTGCCTCTTTGCTCACTTCCGCTTGCTGCGAACCTTGCTCGTTCCAACCGCCGCCCAGGGCCTTGTACAGGTTGACCTCGCTGGTCAGCTGCGCAAGCCGGTCGGTGATCAACGCTTGCTGCGCGCTGAACAGCGAGCGCTGGGCGTCGAGGAAGGTCAGGTTGCTGTCGACACCGATGCGGTAGCGACGTTCGGCCAGGCGGTAGTAGTCCTGGTTGGCATTGACGAAGTCACGCTGGGCCTGCAACTGCTGGTTGTAGGTCTGGCGTGCGGCCAGGCCATCGGAGACTTCCTGGAAGGCGGTCTGGATGGACTTCTCGTACTGCGCGACGTTGATGTCTTTCTGGATTTTCGAGTAATCCAGGCTGGCGCGCAGGCTGCCGGCGTTGAAGATCGGGATATTGATCTGCGGCGCGAACGACCAGGTGCCCGAACCGCCCTTGAACAGGCCGCCCATATCCGGGCTCAAGGTCCCGGCATTGGCGGTCAGGCTGATGCTCGGGAAGAACGCCGCGCGTGCCGCGCCAATACTGGCGTTGGCGGCTTTCAGGTTGTGCTCGGCGGCGAGGATGTCCGGGCGGCGTTGCAGCAGTTCCGACGGCAGGCCGGCGGGCAACTCGCTGAGCAGGTCGGCCGACAACGGCTGCGGGCTCGGCAGGTTGGCCGGGATCGAGGTACCCAGCAGCAGGGTCAGGCTGTTTTCGTCCTGGGCCACCTGGCGGGTATAACGCGCCAGTTGCACCCGGGCGTTTTCCACCGAGGTCCGCGCCTGGCTCAGGTCCAGGGCCGAGGCCACGCCGACTTCGTTGCTGCGCGAGGTCAGGCGGTAGCTCTCCTCGTAGGCCGCCAGGGTGTCCTGGGTCAGCTTGAGCAGTTCCTTGTCGGCCTGCCAGGTCAGGTAGGCGTTGGCCACGCTGGCCACCAGGCTGATCTGCGTGCTGCGCCGGGCTTCTTCGCTGGAGAAGTAGGTCTGCAAGGCCTGCTCGCTCAAGCTGCGAACGCGACCGAACAGGTCCAGCTCATAAGCGCTGACACCCAGGGTTGCCGAGTACTGGCTGGAGATGGCCGCTTCACCGGTCTGCGACAGCCGTGCCGGGGTGCGTTGACGGCTGCCGCTGCCGTTGGCCGAGATCGCCGGGAACAGGTCCGCGCGCTGGATCTGGTACTGCGCGGCGTAGGCGTCGATGTTCAGCGCCGCGACCCGCAGGTCGCGGTTGTTCACCAGCGCGGTCTGGATCAGCTGCTGCAGGGCAGGGTCATGGAAGAACTGCCGCCAGCCCTGTTCGGCGGCTGCCTGGTTGGCAGCCTCCGCAGGCGAATAGGCCGGCCCTTGCGGGTATTGCGCCGCGACCGGCGCTTGCGGCTGCTGATAATCCGGTATCAGCGAGCAACCACTCAGCACGGCGGCGGTGATTGCGAGGGAGAGTAGCGACTTGCTCATTGGCCAGCCTCTTCAGGAGTTTCGGTAGGTTGCGCTTCGAGTGCCTTGCGGCGGCTCATCGAGGACACGGTGACGAAGAACAAAGGCACCCAGAATATCGCCAGGACAGTCGCGGTGAGCATACCGCCAATCACGCCGGTACCGATCGCATGCTGGCTACCCGAGCCTGCGCCGGTGGAGATGGCCAGCGGTACCACACCGAGCACGAAGGCCAGGGAGGTCATGATGATCGGACGCAGACGCATGCGGCAGGCTTCGATCGCCGCGTCCACCAGGCTGCGGCCCTGCTCGTGCAGTTCCTTGGCGAACTCGACGATCAGAATGGCGTTTTTCGCCGCCAGGCCGATGGTCACCAACAGCCCCACCTGGAAGTACACGTCGTTGGACAGGCCGCGCAGGCTGGTCGCCATCAGCGCACCGATGATCCCTAGCGGCACCACCAGCATGACCGCGATCGGAATCGACCAGCTTTCATACAGCGCCGCCAGGCACAGGAACACCATCAGCAGCGACAAGGCGTACAGCGCGGGAGCTTGCGAGCCCGACAGGCGTTCCTCGTAGGACAGGCCGGTCCAGGAGATACCGACACCGGCCGGCAGCTTCTTGGCGATGGCTTCGACTTCGGCCATGGCTTCACCGGTGCTGTAGCCCGGCGCCGGGGCACCCAGGACTTCCACCGCTTCCACGCCGTTGTAGCGAGCCAGTTTCGGCGAACCGTAGATCCACGTGCCCTTGGCGAAGGAGGCGAACGGCACCATGGTCCCGGCGCTGTTGCGCACGTACCACTTCTTCAGGTCCTCGGGGCTCATGCGAGCGTTAGGCTGACCCTGGATGTACACCTTCTTCACCCGACCGCGGTCGATGAAGTCGTTGACGTAGCTACTGCCCAGGGCAATCGACAAGGTGTTGTTGATGTCGGAGATGGTCACGCCCAGGGCGCTGGCCTTCTCGTCATCGATTTCCAGCTGGTACTGCGGCTCGTCGTTCAGGCCGTTCGGACGCACCTGGGACAGGATCTTGCTTTGCGCCGCCATGCCGAGGAACTGGTTGCGCGCCTCCATCAGTTTCTCGTGGCCGATACCGGCGCGGTCCTGCAGGAACACGTCGAAACCGGTGGCGTTACCCAACTCCAGTACCGCCGGCGGGGCGAAGGCGAACACCATCGCGTCACGGAAGCTGAAGAAGTGCTGCTGGGCACGGGCGGCCAGGTTGAACACGCTGTTTTCCACGGAGCGTTCGTCCCACGGCTTGAGCATGATGAACGCCATGCCCGAACTCTGGCCACGACCGGCGAAGTTGAAGCCGTTCACGGTGAAGACCGAGGCCACGGTGTCCTTTTCCTTGTCCAGCAGGTAGGCGCGCATTTCATCGACTACCACCTGGGTCCGCTCGGAACTGGAACCGGCCGGGGTCTGTACCTGGGCGAACAGTACGCCCTGGTCTTCTTCCGGAAGGAACGCAGTCGGGATGCGGGCGAACAGCCAGATCATGCCGACCACGATCAGCACGTAGGCCAGCAGGTAAGGCGCCTTGTGCTGCAGGATGTTGCCCACGCCACGCTCGTAGCTTTTGACGCTGCGGTCGAAGGTCCGGTTGAACCAGCCGAAGAAGCCGCGTTTCGGCGCGGCGTGTTCGCCGTGGGGAATGGCCTTGAGCATGGTGGCGCACAGGGCCGGAGTGAAGATCAGGGCAACCAGGACCGACAGGGCCATGGCCGAGACCACGGTGATCGAGAACTGCTTGTAGATCACACCGGTGGAACCGCTGAAGAACGCCATTGGCAGCAGTACCGCCGACAGCACCAGGGCAATACCGACCAGGGCGCCCTGGATCTGGCCCATGGACTTCTTGGTCGCTTCCTTGGGTGACAGGCCTTCCTCGGCCATTACCCGCTCGACGTTTTCCACCACGACGATGGCGTCGTCCACCAACAAGCCGATGGCCAGCACCATGCCGAACATGGTCAGGGTGTTGATGCTGAAGCCGGCGGCCGCGAGGATGCCGAAGGTACCCAGCAACACCACCGGAACGGTCATGGTGGTGATGACGGTGGCGCGGAAGTTCTGCAGGAACAGGAACATCACCAGGAACACCAGCACGATCGCTTCGACCAGGGTTTCAACCACACCCTTGATCGACTCGGTCACCACCGGGGTGGTGTCGTACGGGAATACCACTTTCATCCCTTCCGGGAAGAACGGCTCCAGGTCGCTGATGGTCTTGCGCAGGGCCTTGGCGGTGTCCAGGGCGTTGGCGCCGTTGGCCAGTTTCACGGCCAGGCCGGAAGCCGGGGCACCGTTGAACTGGGCACTGACGGAGTAGTTTTCACCCCCCAGGCCGACATCGGCGACGTCGCCCAGACGCACTTGCGAGCCGTCCGCGTTGACCTTCAGCAGGATGGCCTTGAACTGCTCGGCAGTCTGCAGGCGGGTCTTGCCGATGATGGTGGCGTTCAGTTGCTGGCCTGGCAGGGCTGGCAAGCCACCGATCTGGCCGGACGACACCTGGACGTTCTGCGCCGCCACGGCGTTTTTCACGTCGACCGGAGTCAGGTTGAAGTTGTTCAGCTTGGCCGGGTCGAGCCAGATACGCATGGCGTACTGGGCACCGAACACCTGGAAGTCACCCACGCCCGCGGTCCGCGAGATCGGGTCCTGCATGTTGGACACGATGTAGTTCGACAGGTCGTCCTTGGACATGCTGCCGTCCTCGGAAACCACACCGATCACCAACAGGAAGTTCTTCACCGCCTTGGTCACGCGAATACCCTGTTGCTGCACTTCTTGCGGCAGCAGCGGGGTGGCCAGGTTCAGCTTGTTCTGCACCTGGACCTGCGCGGTGTCCGAGTTGGTGCCCTGCTCGAAGGTCGCGGTAATGGTCATGCTGCCGTCGGAGTTACTTTCCGAGGACACATAACGCAGGTTGTCGATACCGTTGAGCTGCTGCTCGATGACCTGGACCACGGTGTCCTGCACGGTCTGTGCGGAAGCGCCTGGGTAGGTCACGGAGATGGCGATCGCTGGAGGCGCGATGCTCGGGTATTGGTTGATCGGCAATTTGAGGATCGATAGAGCCCCGACCAGCATGATCACCAGGGCGATTACCCAGGCGAAAATCGGACGGTCGATAAAAAATTTCGACATGGTTTACTCCCCTTTGCCGCCTGCAGCTTTGTCAGTTGCCTGTGCAGTGGCCGGGTTTTTTGCTGGAACGTTGGTCGCTTCGCTGGCTTTGACTTCGACGCCAGGTCGGACGAATTGCAGCCCTTCGGTGATCAGGCGATCACCGGCCTTCAGGCCGTCCTCGATCAGCCACTGGTTGCCGACGGTGCGGCTGGCCTTGAGCTGACGCAGTTCAACCTTGTTGTCCGGACCAACCACCAGGGCGGTCGGTGTGCCCTTGAGGTCGCGGGTCACGCCTTGTTGCGGGGCGAGGATCGCCGCGGCATTCACGCCGGCCTGCAGTTGCGCGTGCACGAACATGCCGGGCAGCAGGGTGTGTTCCGGGTTCGGGAACACCGCGCGCAGGGTCACGGAACCGGTGGTTTCGTCTACCGACACTTCGGAGAACTCCAGCTTGCCGTCGAGCTTGTACTGGCTGCCGTCTTCCAGGGTCAGCTTGACCTTGGCGGCGTTGTCGCCAGCCTTCTGCAGGCGACCGCTTTCCAGCTCGCGGCGCAGTTCGAGCAGTTCCACCGACGACTGGGTGACGTCGACGTAGATCGGGTCGAGTTGCTGGATGGTTGCCATGGCGGTGGACTGACCGTTGCTGACCAATGCGCCTTCGGTGACCGAAGAACGGCCGATACGCCCGGAGATCGGCGACAGCACCTTGGTGTAGCGCAGGTCGATCTGGGCGCTCTGCAGCGCGGCTTCCGATTGCAGGCGGTTGGCGACGGCGGTGTCGTATTCCTGGCGGCTTACGGCTTGCTCGTCGACCAGCTGCTTGTAGCGATCGGAGATCGACTTGGTCGATTGCAGGTTGGCCTGGGCGCTCTTGAGGGTCGACTCATAGACCGACGGATCGATCTGATAGAGCTGCTGACCTTCCTTGACGTCGCCGCCTTCCTTGAACAGACGCTTGAGAATGATGCCGTTGACCTGAGGACGGACTTCGGCGATCCGGAACGCAGTGGTGCGCCCTGGAAGCTCGGACGTCAGGGTAAAGGCTTGAGGTTGCAGGGTGACTACGCCGACCTGAGGGGCTTGTGGGGCGGGAGCCGCCTCTTCCTTTTTACATCCGCTGAGCAGCGATGCCAGGGCGACGGCAGTGACCAGAGCGGTAACAGCTGGCTTGAGTTGCATGAAGATCCTCGGGTCAGGCGCGCAAAATGCGCACTCGAAAAGTGGAAGGGTAAAAAACGAGTGCTGAGTGGATAAGTAGCTTGCTAAGGAATATACTTACGTTCATGGTTGTTTGTAAATACCTTAGCGGCGTACCCATTCGGTTACAAAAGCCGTTGCAAGTGTCGAATTGTAGGCTGGGCAAACGGCACCCGAGATGCCGTTCCATATTTATTCAGATGAGCTTCATGCATCGCTGAAACATCCTGATCGAGGTTTACTGCCATGGTCCGTCGTACCAAAGAGGAAGCTCAAGAAACCCGCAAACAGATACTCGAGGCGGCTGAAAAAGCCTTCTACGAGCGCGGTGTGGCGCGTACCACCCTGGCCGATATCGCGGCGTTGGCCGGTGTCACGCGTGGAGCCATTTACTGGCATTTCAGCAACAAGGCGGATCTGGTGCAGGCCATGCTCGATACCTTGCGCGAGCCGCTGAATGAAATGGCCAGGTCCAGTGAAGACGAAGAGGAAGTCGATCCGCTGGGATGCATGCGCAAGCTGCTGATTCATTTGTTTCATCAAATTGCCCTGGACCCGAAAACCCGACGCATTAATGAGATTTTGTTTCACAAGTGCGAATTCACCGATGAAATGTGCGACTTGCGGCGCCAGCGTCGCGCGGCCAGCCTGGATTGCAACGTGCATATCGAGCTGGCGTTACGCAATGCCGTGAAGCGGGGACAACTGCCCGAGAACCTCGATACTGCCCGGGCGGCCATCAGCATCCACGCCTATATTGATGGCATTCTTTATCAGTGGCTGTTGGCGCCGGACAGTTTCGAACTCCATAAGGAAGCGGAGCGCTGGATCGATACCGGATTGGACATGCTGCGCCTGAGTCCCAGCCTGCGTAATTGAGACAAAATGCGGAATTACGTCGGCAGATGTCAACGTTTGCGCGTTATAAAACGCGATGTTTCATTCGTCACGGCTCACCGGGATGCCTTTATATACGTGCCGACTTTATCTTGATAGATAGCGAGCTACGTATTTTGTAGGGAAATTGTTGCGAGTATGTGAATGAGTGTGAGTACCGCGGCTTACAAGGGCACCGAGCAACCGGTCAAAGGTATAGCACTGATTTGCCTGGCGGTTTTACTGTTCGCCAGTCATGACACCCTGTCCAAATACCTGTCCGGGTTCTATCCCATCGTCATGGTGGTCTGGGCCCGGTATGTGGTGCACACGCTGTTGATGCTGGTGGTGTTCGTGCCGCGCAGCGGTTTCTCCGCCGTGGTGCGTACCAAGCGCCCGGGCCTGCAACTGTTGCGCGCCTTGTGCCTGATCGGCACCAGCCTGTTTTTCACCACCGGCCTGCGTTATATCCCCCTGGCCGAGGCCACCGCGGTCAACTTCCTCGCGCCTTTGCTGGTTACTGCCTTGTCCGTGCCGCTGCTGGGCGAGCGGGTGACCCGCAGCCAGTGGCTGGCGGTGCTGGCCGGCTTCGTCGGGGTATTGATCGTGATTCGTCCGGGCGGCGCCTTGTTCACCCCGGCGATCCTGCTGCCGCTGTGCTCGGCCTTGTGTTTCGGCTTCTATCAGTTGCTCACCCGCAAGCTCAGCGGTGTCGACAGCCCCACTACCAGCAACTTCCTCACCGGGATTCTCAACAGCCTGATCATGAGCGCGGCGCTGCCGTTCTTCTGGAGCACGCCGACCCTGGGGCACGCCCTGTTCATGATCGGCCTCGGGACCTGCGGCATGCTCGGCCACCTGTTGCTGACCCAGGCTTTCCGCCATGCCGCGCCGGCGATGCTGGCGCCATTCAGCTACGGGCAGATTCTATTCGCCGGCATGTACGGCTACCTGATCTTCGATCACACCCCGGACAGCTTCGCCATAGTCGGGATCGCGGTGATCTGCCTCAGCGGCCTGGCCGTGGCCTGGGGCCAGCGCAAACGCGGCTGATCGCGCCCCACCTTCAGGTGAACGCGAATGAAAAAGCCCCGGCTCTTGCGAGTCCGGGGCTTTTTATTGAAGCGTCTTACAGCGTCGGGTAGTCGATATAGCCGACCGGGCCCTTGGCGTAGAACAGCTCGGGACGCGCGTCGTTCAGCGGTGCATCGGCCTTCAGGCGGGCCGGCAGGTCCGGGTTGGCGATGAAGGGCACACCGAAGGCCACGGCATCGGCCTTGCCGCTGGCCAGCCAGGCGTTGGCGCTGTCCTTGGTGAAGCGTTCGTTGGCGATGTAAGGGCCGCCGAAGGCTTCTTTCAGTTGTGGGCCGAGGCTGTCGGCGCCTTCTTTCTCACGCGAGCAGATAAAGGCGATACCGCGTTTGCCCAGCTCGCGGGCGAGGTAGGTGAAGGTTTCCGAGAGGTTCTCATCACCCATGTCGTGCAGGTCGGCACGGGGCGACAAGTGCACGCCCACACGGCCGGCGCCCCAGACTTCGATCGCCGCGTCAGTCACTTCCAGCATCAGCCGCGCCCGGTTTTCCAGGGAGCCGCCGTACTGGTCGGTGCGCTGGTTGGTGGAGCTTTGCAGGAACTGGTCGAGCAGGTAGCCGTTGGCGCCGTGGATTTCCACGCCGTCGAAGCCGGCGGCCTTGGCGTTCTCGGCACCGACGCGGTAGGCGTCGACGATGTCGGCGATTTCAGCGGTTTCCAGGGCACGCGGGGTCGGGAAGTCGGCCAGCGGACGCACCAGGCTGACGTGGCCCTTGGGCTGGATGGCGCTGGGCGCGACCGGCGCTTCGCCGTTCAGATAGCTCGGGTGGGAGATCCGGCCCACGTGCCACAGTTGCAGGAAGATCTTGCCGCCCGCGCCGTGAACGGCCTTGGTCACGTTGCTCCAGCCGCGCACCTGGTCGTTGGACCAGATGCCCGGGGTGTCCGGGTAACCCACGCCTATCGGGGTCACCGAGGTGGCCTCGCTGAGGATCAGGCCGGCGGAGGCGCGTTGTACGTAGTACTCGGCCATCAGCGCGTTCGGTACGCGGCCTTCGTCGGCGCGGCAGCGGGTCAGCGGCGCCATGATGATGCGGTTGGCCAGCTCGAGGTCGCCGAGTTTGATCGGATCGAAAATAGTCGTCATGAAATACACCCTTCTTTAGATGAACGTATCAGTTGGTGGCAGGAGCCAGTTCGGCATTTCCGCCCTGGCGAAAGGTAATCAGCGTCACCAGCAGGGCCAGGACCGCCAGCGCGGCGGCCGCCAGCGGCACGTTGACCAGGCCGTAGCCGTGGGCGATGACGCTGCCGCCGACCCAGGCGCCCAGGGCGTTGCCGATGTTGAAGGCGCCGATGTTCAGCGTGGACACCAGGTTCGGCGCGGCCTTGCCGAAGGTCACCACGTTGACCTGCAGGGCGGGCACCGCGGCGAAGCAGGCGGTGGCCCAGAGGAACAGGGTGACTTCGGTGGGGATCAGCGCGACGCTGGTCCAGGTCAGCACGGAGCTGGTCACGGCCATGGCGATCAGCACGCCGACCAGGGTTCCCGACAGGCTCTTGTCGGCCATCTTGCCGCCGATGATGTTGCCCAGGGTCAGGCCCAGGCCGATCAGCCCCAGGGTCCAGGTCACGCCCTGGGGCGAGACGCCGGTCACCTCGCCCAGCAGCGGGGCGACATAGGTGAATAGGGTGAACACTGAGGCGGAGAACAGCGCGGTCATGCTCAGCGACAGCCAGATCCCGGCGCCCTTGAGGGCGATCAGTTCCGAACGCATGTCGAGCTTCTCTTCGTCGCGCTTGGCGGGCAGGAAGCGGATCAGGCCGATCAGGGCAATCACGCCGATCACGGTCACCGCCCAGAAGGTCGAACGCCAGCCGGCCTGCTGGCCCAGGGCGGTGCCCAGCGGTACGCCGAGCACGTTGGCCAGGGTCAGGCCGGTGAACATCAGGGCCACGGCGGAGGCACGCTTGTTGGCGGGCACCAGGCCTGCCGCGACCACCGAACCGATACCAAAGAAGGCGCCATGGCACAGGGCGGTGACCACACGGGCGAACATCAGCACGTCATAGTCACTGGCCAGCGCGCACAGCAGGTTGCCGACGATGAAAATCCCCATCAGCGCTACCAGGGCGGCCTTGCGCGGCAGCCTGGCGGTGGCCAGGGCCATGAACGGCGCGCCGATCGCCACGCCCAGGGCGTAGCCGGTCACCAGCCAGCCGGCGCCGGGGATCGACACACCCAGGTCGTTCGCCACATCGGGCAGCAGGCCCATGATGACGAACTCAGTGGTGCCGATGGCGAAGGCGCTCAAGGCCAGGATGAGGAGCGAGAGGGGCATTGTCGGGTCCTTGTCAGTCTTTGATGCGAAGTTCTGCGGTCAGCTTCTCGAGGAAGGCCTGGATCACATCTTCGTTGCGTTTGAAAAAGTGCCATTGGCCGGCTTTCTGGCTGCTGATCAGGCCGGCCCGCTGCAAGGTCGCCAGGTGCGCGGAGACGGTCGACTGCGACAGGCCGCAGCGTTGGTCGATCTGTCCGGCGCAGATGCCGTACTCGTGGTTGTGGGTCTGATCGGGGAACTGGACCTTCGGGTCCTTGAGCCAGATAAGGATGTCTCGTCGTACTGGGTGCGCCAGGGCTTTTATTATTTCGTCGAGGTCGATGGACATGGCGGTGCTCGTTTTCCGTAAAACGTTATATCGCGATGAGGCGAACTTTAAATCGCTATTTCGCGATATACCAATATGATTTTGATCTGAGATCAGCGTTAATCGGTATATCGGGTTATAACGATATGTGAGGCGCGGTGCTAAGCTGCGCGAATGAATTATCTCGCACATCTGCATCTCGGCGGCCAGCGCCCCGGTCAATTACTCGGCAGTTTGTATGGCGACTTCGTCAAAGGGCGCCTGCAGGGCCAGTTCGACCCGGAAATCGAGGCGGCGATCCAGCTGCATCGCAGCATCGACATCTTTACCGACCGCCATCCGTTGGTGGGCGAGTCGCTGTCGCGTTTTTCCCTGACCCGTCGGCGTTATGCCGGCATCGTGCTGGACGTGTTTTTCGACCACTGCCTGGCCCGGGACTGGATGCTCTATGCCGACCGGCCGTTGGAATTGTTCACTTCGGACGTGTACCGGGTGCTGGCGGCCGAACCCCGGTTGCCTGGGCGTCTGGCGCAGATCGCGCCGCATATGGCCGCCCATGACTGGCTGGGTTCCTACCGCGAGTTCGAGGTGCTGGAGCAGGTGTTGCGGGGGATTGCCCGGCGCCTGTCACGCCCGGAAGAGCTGGCGGCGGCGATGGGCGAGCTGGAGCGGCTGTATCGGCCGTTGAGCGAGGACTTCCGGGCGTTCTACCCGCAGTTGCAGGCGTTCGCCGCGCAACATATGCAGCCGCGGTAGGAGCCGGCAAGGCCGGCTCCTCCAGGCTCAGGCGGCGATCAGGTCGCCGGCACGCCGTGGCTCGGCTGGCTGGGCGATGTCGCCAAACAGAACCTTCTGCACCGCCTGTTGCGCCTGGAACGCCAGCGCGGCGCGCTCCTGGCCCTGGCAGGCAATCGGCTTGAGCAGATGGATTTCCACCCGGCCCTGATCGTTGGCGAACAGGCGCATCAGGTGCGACAGCAAGTCGTCGTCGCCGATGAACGGCGCCAGCGGATCGATATCGCCATCGCGCAGGTAACGAATGGCCACCGGCTGCAACGCCACGTCGGCATCGATGGCGCTGGCCAGCAGGCGACCGTGGAAGGTGCGCAGGCTGCGGCCGTCGGTGGTGGTGCCTTCGGGGAACATCAGCAGCGGGTGGGTCTGCTGCAGATGGCGGGTCATCTGCTTACGGATCAACTGGCTGTCGCCCGAACCGCGGCGGATAAACAGGCTGCCCGCCTTGGCGGCCAGCCAGCCGGCGACCGGCCAGGTACGCACTTCGGCCTTGGACAGGAACGACAGCGGCGTCAGTGCGCCGAGCAACGGGATATCGGTCCAGGACACGTGATTGCTGACCCACAGCATCGGCTGCTTCGGCACCTCGCCGTGCACCGTCACGCCGAAGGGCAGGGCATTGCTCAGGCGCGCCATGAAAAAGCGCGACCAGCGCTGGCGCCGGACCATGGAATGGGCGACGCCCAGGCGCTCGAACACGCCGAACACACTGGCCATGCTCAGGCCCAGCGCCACCACCAGCAGCACCCGGGCGATGCGCCCGTAGACCCGTAGCCGGCGCATCACACGGCCGCCTTGAAGTGACGGGCGTAGCGCGGGCACAGCTCATCGCGCTTGAGCAGGATGAACACGTCGGCCACCTGGAAATCCTGGTCCCAGCACGGCTCGCCGCAGATCTTCGCGCCCAGGCGCATGTAGGCCTTGAGCAGCGGCGGCATTTCGGCGATGACGTTGGACGGGATATCGAGGTTCGGCAGCGGGTTCTTCGGTTCGGCGCGCAGGTGCTCGGTGCACAGGTAGCGTTCGCGCAGGCGCTGCATGATCGCGTGGGCCTGCACGCCGCCGTCCTGCATCGGGATGCTGGCGCAGCCCATCAGGTAGCTGTAGCCGCCCTGGTTGAGCACTTCGGCCAGCTCGCCCCAGAGCACGGCGATGGTGCCGCCGTTGCGATAGGCCGGGTCGACGCAGGTGCGGCCGATCTCGAGGATCGGGCCCTTGAGCTGGACCAGGCCGTGCAGGCTGAATTCTTCTTCGCTGTAGAAACGCCCCAGGCTGCTGGCGGCCTGGTGGTCGAGCAGGCGGGTGGTGGCGACCAGGCGGCCGCTGTTCAAGTCACGCACGCCAATGTGGCTGCAGTGGACATCATAGTCATCCATGTCCAGACCCAGTTCCGCGCCTTTCAGTTTGGCGTTGAACTCGCCGCTGAAGACGTTGAAGCGCAGGGCCTGGGCTTCTTGCAGGGCCGCGGCGCCAACCAGGCGCTCGGCTTGCAGGCGGCGTTCATTGCCGGTGTCGCTGATGCGGGCGATCTGAGTCATTGTGAATCTCCGTGCGGGCCACTGACCCGCCTTGGGTTGCAGCCGATCGACTTTGTTGTGCAAAGTCAGGCTATGTAGCCCCGGTGTCATCGCCATGAAGCTTTGGTGATGCTTATATGACAGCCCCTGAGGACCCGCTTATGCCCTGGCAAGCCCTGCTGCACAGTCGTCGCCGACTGCCCGCCCACCTGGACCTGGCCGAGGGTTATGCCGCGTTGTTAGAGGAACTGGGACCGGTGACGCCCTTCGAGCTGGCGGTGCGCGGTGGGCGGTTGATGGCCACCCCGGGGCTGGCCTTCCTGGTGGGCTACCAGGCGGCCTTGCGCATGCTCTGGCCCAGCGCGCCGCTGAGCCTGGGTGCGCTGTGCGCCACCGAGCAGCGCAGCCTGCGCCCGGCCGATATGCAGACCCGTCTGCAGGACCTTCACCTGAACGGGCGCAAGGATTTTGTCACCGCCGGCGATGCCGCCGACTGGCTGCTGATCGCCGCCCGCTGCGAAGCGCCAGGCGAGTCGCCGCGCTTGAACCTGGCGGTGGTCTATGCCGGCGAGCCCGGGGTCAAGGTCGACAAGCTGCCGGCGATCCCGCTGATGCCGGACATCAGCCACGGCCGCCTGCAACTGGATAACGCCCTGTGCGAGCTGCTGGCGGGAGACGGTTGGGATGCCTACGTCAAACCCTTCCGCACCCTGGAAGACATCTATGTACTCAGCGCCATGACCGCCTGGCTGTATGGTGTCGGCCAGGACAACGACTGGCCGCAGACCCTGCTCCTGCAATTGCTGGCCTTGCTCGCCGGTTGCGCGGAAGTCAGCCGGCAGAACCCGTCGCTGGGCAGCGGGCATGTGTTGCTGGGAGGCCTGTTCGCCCAGTTCGACGGGCTCAAGCCGGCCCTTGAGCAGGCCTTTGCCGATGGCCCGCCGCAGTGGGCCGAATTGTGGAAGCGCGATCGGGCGGTGCTGGACCTGGCGGCGGGGGCGCGGAGCAAACGCCTGGCCAAGGCGCTGGCTCTATAAAAGGAGGGGCCGCTGCGCGGCCCATCGCGAGCAAGCTTGCTCCTACATAAGCAGGGTCGCTTTTCTGTAGGAGCGAGCTTGCTCGCGATAGGTCTGCAGGACCGTCGGCCGGACAAAAACTGTCATCTCCCTGGTCTACCCTCAGCGGGTTCCCTTGCCCGAGTTCCCGCCATGCTCAAAGGCTCGACCCTGCTGCTTGCGTTGCTGTTGATGCTCCCATCCGCCTGGGCCGAGAACTGGCCCGGCGCGCAATGGAGCAAGGGGCCCGCAGCCAGCGGCCCGGCCCTTGAGGCACTGGAGGCCTACGCCTTCGCCCCCCGGAACGAGGCGACCCGCCTGGGCATCCGCAGCGACGCCTTGCTGGTGATCCGCGACGGCCAGTTGATCTATGAGCGTTACGCCGGCCCGACCAGTGCCGACACCCCGCACCTGACCTGGTCCATCAGCAAGAGCCTGTTAGCCGCGGTGCTGGGCGTGGCCTATGGCGAAGGGCGTTTCCAGTTGCAGGACAAGGCCGCGCGCTTCCTGCCGGCGTTGCGCCAGCACCCGGATATCCGAATGGCCGACCTGCTGCACTGGGCCTCGGGCCTGGACTGGCAGGAGGATTACGAGTACGCGCCCCTCAAGTCCTCGGTGGTGGCCATGCTCTACACCCGCGGCCACGGCGATATGGCGAGCTTTACCGCCGAGCACCCGGCCTTCAGCCCGCCGGGGCAGGTGTTTCGCTATTCCAGCGGCGACAGCAACCTGCTGTCGGCGGCCCTGAAAGGCATGCTGGGCGCCCGGCGTTATGCCGATTACCCGTGGCAGGCGCTGTTCGAGCCCCTGGGCATTACCCACGCCGTGTGGGAAAGCGACGCCACCGGCACCTTCGTTGGTTCCTCCTATGCCTACCTCACTGCCCGCGATCTGGCGCGGGTCGGTTTGTTGATGCTGCGCGATGGGCGTTGGGGCGAGCGCCAGTTGCTGTCCAGGGACTGGGTCGAATTCAATCGCACGCCGTTCGCCGGTTATCAGGCCAATCAGGACGAGCTGGTGCCCGGCGGCCATTGGTGGCTCAACCGCGCCGTTGGCGGAGCTCCGCCGCCCTGGCCGGATGCGCCGGCCGATACCTTCGCGGCACTGGGCCATTGGGGGCAGGCGTTGTACGTGATTCCCAGCGCCGGGCTGGTGATCGTGCGTTATGCCGATGACCGCGACGGCAGCTATAGCCACAACGAGCTGCTCAAACTGGCCCAGGCGGCTTTCGCCCGGCAGGTGCAGCCATGAGCCGGCATCCATGGCTCCTGCGCCATCCCTTCGCCAGCCTGCTGTTGCTGGCGCTGTTGGCCTTGCTCGACTGGGGCTGGGGCTGGAGCGAGCGGGTCGCCCTGCGAGCCTTCCCGGACATCCTCAGCGCCTACAGCGCCAAGGAGTACTGCTCCTGCCGCTACGTGATGCATAACGCCGCCGAGTACTGCGAAGGTTATGTGCAGCAGTACCTGCCGCTCAAAAGCCTGCAGGACGATGCCGAGCACAAGCGGGTCAGCGCCAGCGGCCTGGGACGCAGCCACAGCGCTGTCTGGCTGGGCGAACGCCAGGGCTGTCGACTGGAGCCCTGAACGGCGCCGCGTAAAGATCGGTAATCCTTTCCCGGGGCTTCCAGCCCCCGTGCTGATTGGCTCCCCGCACAAGGTTCCACCCTGTGGAACCACATTTGATTGTCGCGGGCGACGGCTCGCGGTTATCTGAGGGCACGCCGCGATCACGCCTTGCCGCACCGTGAGACGCTCCGAAAAAAAGAACGGGATTACACCCGGCCCGAGGAGATACGTCATGACCCGTTTCCCGCATATCTTTGCCTGGCTCGACGACGTCGCCAGCGACCTGCGCGCCGTGCGCCAGGACATCCACGCCCATCCCGAACTCGGTTTCGAGGAGAACCGCACCGCGGCGCTGGTCGCCCGTTCCCTGGAGGAGTGGGGTTACCAAGTGCATAGCGGCATCGGCAAGACCGGCGTGGTCGCTGTGCTGCGCAATGGCAACAGCCCGCGCAGGCTTGGCCTGCGCGCCGACATGGACGCCTTGCCGATCATCGAGAACAGCGGCGTGGCCTACAGCAGCCGCCACAGCGGTTGCATGCATGCCTGCGGGCACGATGGCCACACTGCCATGCTCCTCGGCGCGGCGCGTTACCTGGCGGCCACGCGCCAGTTCGACGGCACCCTGACCCTGATTTTCCAGCCGGCCGAAGAAGGCCAGGGCGGCGCCGAAGCGATGCTCGCCGACGGCCTGCTGGAGCGTTTCCCCTGCGACGCGCTGTTTGGCATGCACAACATGCCGGGGCTGCCGGCCGGCCACCTGGGTTTTCGTCAAGGGCCGATGATGGCCTCCCAGGACCTGCTCACCGTGACCCTCGAAGGCGTGGGTGGGCACGGTTCGATGCCGCACCTGACGGTCGACCCGCTGGTGGCCGCGGCCAGTGTGGTGATGGCCTTGCAAACCGTGGTGGCGCGCAACATCGATGCCCAGGAGGCGGCGGTGGTGACGGTCGGTGCGCTGCAGGCCGGCGAGGCGGCCAACGTGATTCCGCAACAGGCGCTACTGCGCCTGAGCCTGCGGGCGCTGAACGCACCAGTGCGCGAGCAGATGCTCGAACGGGTCAAGGCGATCATCCACACCCAGGCCCAGAGCTTCGGCTGCTCGGCCAGCATCGAACACCGCCCGGCCTATCCGGTGCTGGTCAACAGCCCGGAGCAGACCGAATTCGCCCGCCAGGTGGGTGTGGCGCTGCTGGGCGAGCAGGCGGTCGACGGCAATACGCGCAAGCTGATGGGCAGTGAAGACTTCGCCTGGATGCTGCAACGCTGTCCCGGCAGCTACCTGTTCATCGGCAACGGCCTGTCCCGGCCGATGGTCCACAACCCCGGCTACGACTTCAACGACGACATCCTGCTGACTGGCGCCGCCTATTGGGCCGCGCTGGCCGAGAGCTGGCTCGAGCCGGCCTGAGTTTTCCCTTTCTTCTGCCGCTGAATCGGGCGCCGTGGCGCCCGGCACTTCCCATAAGGGCCCGACTCGTTACCCGAGAGGCCCGACAAGAATAGAAGGACAGCGCTCATGCACACCTCGAATTCCAGTGTTTCGCGTACCCGGCAAGTGGTCGCCGCGGTGATCGGCAACGCCCTGGAGTGGTACGACTTCATCGTCTACGGCTTTCTGGCCAGCATCATCGCCCGGCAGTTTTTTCCCTCCGACGACGAATACGCCTCGCTGCTGATGGCCCTGGCCACCTTCGGCGTGGGCTTTTTCATGCGCCCGGTGGGCGGCATCCTGCTGGGCATGTATTCCGACCGCAAAGGCCGCAAGGCCGCCATGCAACTGATCATCCGCTTGATGACAGTCTCCATCGCCCTGATCGCCTTTGCCCCCAACTATGCGGCCATCGGCATGGGCGCGCCGCTAATGATCGTGGTCGCGCGGATGCTGCAGGGCTTCGCCACCGGCGGCGAATACGCCAGTGCCACGGCCTTCCTGGTGGAAAGCGCGCCGGCGCACCGCAAGGGCCTGTACGGTTCCTGGCAATTGGTCGGGCAATGCCTGGCGGTGTTCTCCGGGGCGGCGATGGTGGCGTTGGTCACCCATCTGTTCTCGCCCGAGGACCTCGACCTGTGGGGCTGGCGCCTGCCGTTCGTGATCGGCTTGCTGATCGGCCCGGTGGGCCTGTGGATCCGCAAGTATATGGAAGAGCCGGAAGCCTTCGTCGAGGCCCGCAGGCAGGTGCGCGGCAACGGCCCGGGCCTGATGCAGGTGCTGCGCGAGCACCGGCGCAGCATCCTGGTGTCCATGGGCCTGGCCTGCGGGGCGACGGTGTCGTTCTACGTGGTGCTGGTGAACATGCCGACCTTCGCCCACAAGAACCTCGGCTTGCCGCTGGACCAGGTGTTGCTGGTGCAGATGTTCGCGGTGGCGCTGATGACGGTGGTGATTCCATTGTCCGGCGCCCTGTCGGACCGGCTGGGGCGGCGCCCGGTGTTGCTGGCCTTCACCCTGGCGTTTTTCGTCATGGTGTACCCGCTGTATGTCTGGGTCGCCGCGGCGCCCTCGATCGAGCGGCTGCTGGTGATGCAGGTGCTGCTGTGCAGCGCCATCGGCGGCTTCTTCGGCCCGGCGCCGACGGCACTGGCCGAACAGTTCCCGGTGCAGGTGCGTTCCACCGGGGTGTCGGTGGCCTACAACGTGGCGGTCATGGTCTTCGGCGGTTTCGCTCCGCTGATCGTGACCTGGCTCAGCAAGGTACTGGGCACCCCGGTGGCCCCGGCGTTTTATGTCTTGTTTGCCTGCGTGTTGACGCTGCTGGGCACTTATTGCCTGCATGAGGCACCCAAAGAGAAGAAACCGAGCACACTGAATTTCGGGGTGAAGCCTTGATGGATATCGCAATACAAGATCTTGGACCCATTGTCGAGCTGGGCGCCGTCGAGCTGTCCCGGGCGATCCACGCCCGCAGGTTTTCCTGCCGCGAAGTGATGTCGGCCTACCTGGACCGGATCGAGCGCTGCAACCCCCGGGTCAATGCCCTGGTGTCCCTGCGCGAGCGCCAGGTACTGCTGGCCGAGGCCGAGGCGCGCGACCGCCAGCTGGACCGGGGCCAGTCCCTGGGCTGGATGCACGGCATGCCCCAGGCGATCAAGGACCTGGCGGCCACCGCCGGGCTGCGCACGACCCTGGGCTCGCCGCTGTTCGCCGAACAGGTACCGGTCCATGACGCCATCTGCGTGGAGCGGGTCCGGGCCAGCGGGGCGATCATCGTCGGCAAGAGCAACGTGCCGGAGTTCGGTCTGGGCTCGCAGACCTACAACAAGGTGTTCGGCACCACCGGCAATGCCTACGACCCGACGTTGAATGCCGGCGGCAGCAGTGGCGGGGCGGCGGTGGCCCTGGCGCTGCGCATGCTGCCGGTGGCCGATGGCAGCGACATGATGGGCTCGTTGCGCAACCCGGCGGCCTTCAACAATGTCTTCGGCCTGCGCCCGTCCCAGGGCCGGGTGCCCCACGGCCCGGCGCCGGAGCTGTTCGTCCAGCAACTGGCCACCGAGGGGCCGATGGGCCGCAGCGTGGCCGATATCGCGTGCTTGCTCGCCACCCAGGCCGGGTACGACTCGCGGGTGCCGTTGTCGCTCAAGGACGACCCGGCGATCTTCAACGAGCCTTTGCAGCGGGACTTTCGCGGCACGCGCCTGGGCTGGCTGGGGGACTACGACGGCTATCTGGCCATGGACGATGGCGTGTTGGCGCTGTGTGAGTCGGCGCTGGGGGATTTTCGCCAGCTGGGCTGCGCGGTCGAGGCCTGCCAGCCGGCGTTTTCCATGGCGACGCTGTGGCAGTGTTGGCTGGTGCACCGGCATTGGCTGGTCCAGGGCAACCTGGGGCCGCTGTATGCCGACCCGCAGAAGCGCCAGCTGCTCAAGCCCGAGGCGCAGTGGGAAGTCGAGGGCGGGCTGCGCCTGAGCGCGGCGGATGTCTACCAGGCCTCGCAGATTCGCAGCGACTGGTACCGGGCCCTGGAGCGCTTGTTCGAGCGTTACGATTTCCTGCTGTTGCCCAGCGCCCAAGTGTTCCCTTTCGATGCAGGGGTGCCTTGGCCGCGCCTTGTCGGAGGGCGGGAAATGGATACTTACCATCGCTGGATGGAAGTGGTGATCGGCCCGACCCTGGCCGGCCTGCCGAGCCTCAGCGTGCCGGTCGGCTTCAACCAGGCGGGCTTGCCCATGGGCATGCAGATCATCGGCCCGGCCCAGGCCGACCGGGCGGTGTTGCAGCTCGGTCATGCCCACGAACAACTGACGCAGTGGGTCAGGCGCCGGCCGCCGGGTCATCCGTTGTAACCCTCGAACCGGGGTGTGCGGGTTTATCGGGCCCGCATCTTGCTGCGTAAAACGCTCATCCATCCGCTTATCAGGGAGGTCGGCATATGGCCAGCAAGGTAGAAACCGGCAGTGTGCGCTCGGTCGAACGGGCGTTGGCGATCGTCGAACTGCTGGGCCAGCACCAGGCCCTGGGCCTGGAGGAGCTGCACTACCTGACGGCGCTGCCCAAGGCCACGGTGTCGCGCATGCTCCTGACGTTGCAGGAGCAGGGCTGGATCTATCGCGGCCTGAGCGACCGGCGTTACCGGCTGTGCGCCAGGCGGCTGTTCGGCGACCAGCAGCAACGCTTCAAGCGGCAGTTGGTGGAGCGTGCCGCGCCCTGGTTGCAGGCCTTGAGCGAGCGCACCGGGCTGGTGGTCGACCTGTCGTGTTTCGACGGCGAGCGCCTGGAGGTCATGGAAAGTTCGATCCCGGCGGTGCTGCGCAAGCGTTATCCGCATAACTGCCAGATCGTCGGCCACTATTCGAGCCTGTTCCATTCGGCGATGGGCAAGGCGTGCCTGGCCGAGCTGGATCACGAGCAGGTCCAGCGCCTGGCCGTTCGCGAGCGGGTGCCCCAGGAGGACCAGTACCGCGCCTGCGAACAATCCCAGCATCAGGGGTTCGGCCAGCGCACCGAGGGCTATTGGGAGTACCCGGTGCGGCTGCCGTTCCTGATCCGCGCCGTGGCCTTGCCGATTCGTGACCAGGGCCGGCTGGTGGGCAGCATGGCCCTGCACTGGCCGATGGACCAGGCGCCGGTGGAGCGGGTGCTGAGTTTGCACCTGGACAGCCTCGCGGCGACTGTCCACGATGTCGAGCGCAGCCTGTAGCCGCTGCCGCAGGCTGCAATCGGCCGGCACGGCCGTGACATTCTCGCGGGCGTAGGAGGTCCTGCGGGTCTTTCGCAGCCTGCGCCAGCGGCTACGGAATTCACCGTTCGGGGCTGGTCGCTGTTTGCAAGCGCGCGCGGGCCGGTTAAGGTTCGGCTCAGATTTCTCGACCCCATGAGTCTTCCATGTTCAACGCTTCTTTCCCCAAAGCCCTGGGCGCTTTGCTGCTGGCCTGCGCGGCCTGGCCGGCCCAGGCCAACTGGTACCTGGACAACGAGTCCTCGCGCCTGTCGTTCGTCACCACCAAAAACGCCAATGTTTCCGAAGTCCATCGTTTCCTGGTCCTGCACGGCAAGGTCGACGCGAAGGGCATGGCGCAGCTGGAAGTCGAGCTGGACTCGATCAACAGCGGGATTCCGCTGCGCGACGAGCGCATGCGCAAGGAACTGTTCGAAATCGAGCGGCATCCGGATGCCCTGATCAACGCACAGATCAACCTGCGCCCGATCAACGACCTGGCGCCCGGCGCGCAGATCGAGCTGCGTCTGCCGGTCAACGTCACCCTGCACGGCAAACAGCACGAATACAGCGCCGAGCTCCTGGCCACGCGGCTGGACGATCGGCGCTTCCAGGTGGTGACCCTGGAGCCGCTGGTGCTCAACGCCGCCGATTTCGACCTGGTGCCGGGGCTCGAGACCCTGCGCAAGGCGGCCGGTCTGTCGGCGATCAGTCTGTCGGTGCCGGTGGGTGCGGTGCTGATCTTCACGGCGCGCTGATATGGCGGGCGCGGTCTTTCCCTGGCGTGAAGGCAATCGCTTCGTGTTGCTGATCGACGGTCCGAGTTTTTTCCCGCGGATGCTGGTGGCGATCGCCCGTGCCCGTGAACAGGTGGAGCTGGAGCTGTACCTGGTGGAGGCGGGCGCTTGCGCCGAGGCCATGGTCCAGGCCCTGACCCAGGCCGCCGAGCGCGGGGTGCGGGTGCGTTGCCTGTTCGATGACTACGGCAGCCTGGCCTTCACCCTGGGCCTGCGCCAGCGCCTGACGGGCGCCGGGGTCGAACTGCGCTTCTACAATCGCCTGAGCTGGCGCCGCGGGGTGCGCAACCTGTATCGCGACCACCGCAAACTGTTGCTGGTGGATCAGGAACTGGCGGTGGTCGGCGGCACCGGGGTGACCGATGAATTCTGGAACCCGCTGCAAGACAGCTGCGACTGGCATGAAGTCATGGTGGAGATCAGTGGCCCGCTGGTGCTCGACTGGCAGATGCTGTTCGACCGGCAGTGGATCGCCAACCGCTATCGCACCGCCTGGAAGCCGGCGTCGAACTTCGGCTTGCCACGCCTGCCGCGGGTGCCGGCCCAGGGCGAGGGCATGGGCCGGGTGGCCTATGCCGACGCCCGGCAACACCGGGATATTCTGCAATCGCTGGTGCGCGCGCTGAACAGCGGGCAACGGCGAATCTGGCTGGCGACCCCGTATTTCCTGCCGACCTGGAAGGTCCGCCGCTCCCTGCGCCGCGCCGCCGGGCGCGGGGTGGACGTGCGCCTGCTGCTGACCGGGCCGCGCACCGATCACCCGTCGGTGCGTTATGCCGGGCATCGTTATTACCCGCGCCTGCTGCGGGCCGGGGTGAAGATCTTCGAATACCAGCCGCGTTTCCTGCACCTGAAGATGGTGCTGATCGACGATTGGGTGAGCATTGGCTCGTGCAATTTCGATCACTGGAACCTGCGCTTCAACCTCGAGGCCAACCTCGAAGCCCTCGACCTGCCGCTCACCGATGCGGTGGTTGCAAGCTTTCTCGCCGACTTCGACCAGAGCCAGGAAGTCAGCCTCGAAGCCTGGAAGAACCGCCCGCTGTGGCGGCGGGTCAAGCAGCGGATCTGGGGCTGGGTGGACCGGCTGGTGGTCAACCTGCTCAATCGCCGCGACTGAACCCGGCCCGGCGCGGCTTTGGCTTCTGTAGGAGCCAAGCTTGCTGGCGAAATGGGCGGTGAGGTGGGGCAGGTGGATCGCTTCGCGGGCAAGCCTCGCTCCTACGGCAGGAGCGAGGCCGAGGGGGAGGGTTACAGCAGTTCGAAGCTCTGTTGCTTGACGTCCCGGGAGTCCAGGCCGATCTCGACCTTGAACTCGCCCGGTTCCGCGGCGTACTTGAGCTGGGCGTTGTAGAACTTCAGGTCGTCTTCGCTGATGCTGAAGTGGATGACCTTCTGTTCGCCGGCCTTGAGCTGCACTTTCTGGAAGTTTTTCAGTTCCTTGATCGGTCGGATCATGGAGCCGGCGACATCCTGGATATACAGCTGCACCACGGTTTCGCCGTCGCGCTTGCCGGTGTTTTTCAGGGTCACGCTGGCGTCGAGCTTGCCGCTCTTGTTCAGGGTGGTCGACGACAGGGCCATGTCCGACAGGCTGAAGGTGGTGTAGCTCAGGCCATAACCGAACGGAAACAGGGGACCGGTGGTGTCGTCGAAATACTGCGAGGTGTAGTTACCCGGCTTGCCCGGGGTGAACGGCCGGCCAATGGTCAGGTGGTTGTAGTAGGTCGGGATCTGCCCCACCGAACGCGGGAAGGTGATCGGCAGCTTGCCGGACGGGTTGTAGTCGCCGAACAGCACATCGGCGATGGCGTTGCCGCCTTCGGTGCCGCTGAACCAGGTTTCCAGGATCGCGTCGGCCTGTTCGTTCTCGTCGAGCAGCGCCAGCGGCCGGCCGTTCATTAATACCAGCACCAGCGGCTTGCCGGTGGCCTTGAGGGCCTTGATCAGTTCGCGTTGGCTGGCCGGGATGTGCAGGTCGGTACGGCTGGAGGATTCGTGGGACATGCCCCGCGATTCGCCCACCGCCGCCACCACCACGTCAGCCTGCTGCGCGGCCTTCACCGCTTCGTCGATCAACTGTTGGGCCGGGCGCGGGTCGTCCACCACTTCCGGGGCATCGAAGTTTAGGAAGTTCAGGTAGTCGACCACCGCCTTGTCGGCGGTGATGTTCGAGCCACGGGCGTAGATCAGCTGCGCCTGGTCGCCCAGGGCGCGGCTCATGCCATCGAACAGGGTGACCGATTGCGCCGGCACACCGGCGGCGGCCCAACTGCCCATCATGTCGATCGGCGCCTTGGCCAGCGGACCGACCAGGGCGATCTTGCCGGCCTTTTTCAGCGGCAGGGTTTCATTGGCGTTCTTCAGCAGCACCAGGCTGCGGCGCGCCACATCGCGGGCATCGCTGCGGTGCAGGCGACTTTCGGCGTTGGTGTCGGCCGGGTCTTCTTCGGCCTTGCCGATGCGCAGGTAGGGGTTGGCGAACAGGCCCATGTCGTACTTGGCGGCCAGCACTTCGCGCACGGCGTTGTCCAGGTCGCGCTGGCTGACGTCGCCGGACTTGATCAGCCCCGGCAGCTCCTTGGCGTACAGCGAGTCGTTCATGCTCATGTCGATGCCGGCCTTGATCGCCAGCTTGGCGGCTTCGCGGCCGTCCTTGGCGACGCCATGGCGCATCAGCTCGACGATGGCGCCGTGGTCGCTCACTGCCAGGCCCTTGAAGCCCCACTCCTTGCGCAGCAGGTCGTTCATCAGCCAGGTGTTGGAGGTGGCCGGCACGCCATTGATCGAGTTCAGCGCCACCATCACCCCGCCGGCACCGGCGTCGATCGCAGCGCGGTAGGGCGGCAGGTAGTCCTGGTACATCTTCACCGGACTCATGTCGACGACGTTGTAGTCGCGACCGCCTTCCACCGCGCCGTACAGGGCGAAGTGCTTGACGCTGGCCATGATGCTGTCGGCGTTCTTCGGGCTGTCGCCCTGGTAGGCCTTGACCATGACCTTGGCGATGCGCGAGACCAGGTAGGTGTCTTCGCCGAAGCCTTCGGAGGTGCGGCCCCAGCGTGGGTCGCGGGAGATGTCGACCATTGGCGCGAAGGTGATGTCCAGGCTGTCGGCGCTGGCTTCCTGGGCGGCGATGCGCCCGGAGCGGCCGATGGCGTCCATGTCCCAGCTCGACGCCAGGGCCAGGGGGATCGGGAAGATCGTGCGGTGGCCGTGGATCACGTCATAGGCGAAGAACATCGGGATCTTCAGCCGGCTGCGCATGGCCGCGTCCTGCATCGGCCGGTTTTCCGGGCGGGAGATGGAGTTGAAGGTGCCGCCGATGCGCCCGGCGGCGATTTCCTTGCGGATCAGCTCGCGGGGCATTTCCGGACCGATGCTGATCAGGCGCAACTGGCCGATCTTTTCATCCAGAGTCATCTGCTTGAGCAGGTTGTCGATGAAGGCGTCCTTGTTCTGCAGGACCGCGTCCGAAAAGGGTTTTTCCTGGGCCGATACCGGCGTGGTGGCGGCGAGGGCAGGGTGACTGGCCAGGCTGATCAGCAAACCCAGCAAACACAGCTTCTTCATGAATATTGTTCTCTAGGGCCTAAAACAGACGCGATCAGTACGCGTCGAGCGGCCGAAAATTGGGAGAGCGGCTAATAAAGGAACGACTATTGTTGTTCGGATAAATGCAGCACACTTCTGAACTCTTTTTCGCGCTGGGCATCTTTTAGCCGATTGGCCCGATGCAATCCAGTGGTGGCGGCAGATTATGCCCGATGCACTCGATTCAAAGGGTTACAGGTTCCATCCCCTAGGTTGCAAGGAGCGTCACCACCATGAACGTACGACAGAGCCTTCGCTCAAGCTGGCCCGTGATGGCATTGCTGCTGCTCGGCAGCCTGCTCAGCGGCTGCGGGATCAACAACATCCCGACCCTCGACGAACAGGCCAAGGCGGCCTGGGGTCAGGTCCAGAACCAGTACCAGCGTCGCGCCGACCTGATCCCCAACCTGGTGGAAACGGTCAAGGGCTACGCCAAGCACGAACAGGAGACCCTGACCGCGGTGATCGAGGCGCGGGCCAAGGCGACGTCGATCCAGGTCGATGCCAGCACCCTGGACAACCCGGAAAAACTCAAGCAGTTCCAGCAGGCCCAGGACCAGCTGACCGGCGCCTTGAGCCGTTTGATGGTGGTGTCGGAGCGGTATCCGGACCTCAAGGCCAACCAGAACTTCCTGGCCCTGCAGTCGCAGCTCGAAGGCACCGAGAACCGCATCGCCGTGGCGCGTCGCGATTTCATCCTCGCGGTGCAGAAGTACAACACCGAGATCCGTACCTTCCCCGGCCGCCTGTGGCACAGCGTGATGTACAGCAACCTGCAGGTGCGCGAGACCTTCGAGGCCACCAGCCCCGACGCCGACAAAGCCCCAGAAGTGAAGTTCTGATCAGCCGCGGCTGCCCGCGGATCGCGTGAGCGGCCGCGGGATCCGCCCCGGCGTTACCACGGATGAGGTTCCAATGCGTGTGTTGAGAGTGGGTGTGGTGCTGTTGCTCTGGGTGTTTGCGATAGCGGCCCAGGCCGAGCTGAAGTTCCCGGCGCTGAGCGGGCGGGTGGTGGATAACGCTCAGATGATTGAGCCGGCGGTGCGCCAGCAACTGACCCAGGAGCTGGCCTCCCACGAACAGTCCACCGGCGAGCAGGTGGTGGTCGTGACCCTGCCGGACCTGCAAGGCACCAGCATCGAGGACTTCGGCTATCAGCTGGGGCGCTACTGGGGCATCGGCCAGAAGGACAAGAACAACGGCGCCTTGTTGATCGTCGCCCGCGACGATCGCAAGCTGCGCATCGAAGTCGGTTACGGCCTGGAAGATCGCCTGACCGACGCGCAAAGTTCGGTGATCATCAACCAGGTCATCACCCCGGCCTTCAAGGCCGGCCATTTCAGCAAGGGCATCAGCGATGGCGTATCGGCCATGCTGCTGGTGCTGGGCGGCAATCCACTGGACGAACCGAGCGCAGCCTATGACGGTGGCGGCGAGCGTGGCAGTGAGTTTTTCGAGCGGCATCCCGGCGCGCTGGTGTTCCTGGTGCTGCTGTTTATCGTGACGATCTTCGTCTGCCAGTTGCTTGGCATCCTGCCCAGCGGTGGCGGCGGGCGTGGCGGT
>NZ_JBWKZA010000033.1:0-64109 GCF_059424045.1 Pseudomonas sp. GW456-L12 | reverse complement strand
GGTCGGGGTAAGGGGATTCGAACTCCTGACATCCTGCTCCCAAAGCAGGCGCGCTACCGGACTGCGCTATACCCCGGCTTGAAATTGGCTCCGTGACCAGGACTCGAACCTGGGACCCAATGATTAACAGTCATTTGCTCTACCGACTGAGCTATCACGGAACTGAACATTTCAATTTTACAACCTTTACAGCAGGCTTTTATTTCTAGAAGCCTCCTCGTCGACCTGGTCCGTATCGCTACGTTCATGTCTCTGAGGCGCGCTATTCTACAATCTTAAAAACCTCTGTCAACCCCCTAAATTGCTTTCAAGACAATGATTTGCAACTTATTTCAGTTTTTTCCTCAGGGAGGAAAAAGCCTTGGGGTGACGTACTGCGGGGCGCACTTTACAAGCCTTTGCCTTACAGTTCAACGCCCTATGCAAAAAAAGGCCTCGCAATGCGAGGCCTCCTTCACAACGACGCCCTATCGGGCTCAGGTGAAGACGATTTCGTCGTTTTCCACCTTGGCCGTCACAGTGGCCCCCGGCAGGAAACTGCCGGACAGAATCAACTGCGCCAATGGGTTCTCGATCCAGCGCTGAATCGCCCGTTTCAGCGGACGCGCGCCATAGACCGGGTCGTAACCCACGGCAATCAGTTTGTCCAAGGCCTCGCCACTCAGCTCCAGCTTAAGCTCGCGCTCGGCCAGGCGGCTGCGCAGGCGTCCCAGCTGGATCTCGGTGATGCCGGCGATCTGATCCCGGGCCAATGGCTCGAAGATCACCACTTCGTCGATCCGGTTGATGAACTCCGGACGGAAATGAGTCGACACCGCATCCATCACCGCCGCCCGCTGTGCTTCGCGATCCCCCACCAGCTCCTGGATCTGTGCCGAGCCCAGGTTGGAGGTCATGACGATCACCGTATTACGGAAGTCCACGGTACGCCCGTGGCTGTCCGTCAGGCGGCCGTCTTCCAGCACCTGCAGCAGGATGTTGAACACGTCCGGGTGGGCCTTCTCGACCTCGTCCAGCAGGATCACCGAATAAGGCTTGCGCCGCACCGCCTCGGTCAGGTAACCGCCCTCTTCGTAGCCGACGTAGCCTGGAGGCGCACCGATCAAGCGAGCCACGGAGTGTTTCTCCATGAACTCGGACATATCGATCCGTACCATCGCCTCTTCGGTATCGAAAAGGAATTCGGCCAGCGCCTTGCACAACTCGGTCTTACCCACACCGGTCGGGCCGAGGAACATGAACGAACCACTTGGCCGGTTCGGATCGGACAACCCGGCGCGAGAACGCCGCACTGCGTTGGCTACCGCCACCACGGCTTCGTTCTGGCCAATGACACGCTGGTGCAGCAGGCTTTCCATCTTCAGCAGCTTGTCACGCTCGCCTTCGAGCATCTTCGACACCGGAATACCGGTCCACTTGGACACGACTTCGGCGATTTCCTCTTCGGTCACCTTGCTGCGCAACAGCTGGTTTTCGCTTTGGCCATGCTGGTCGACCATCTGCAGGCTGCGCTCCAGGTCCGGGATCACCCCGTACTGCAACTCGGCCATGCGGTTCAGGTCGCCTTTGCGGCGCGCGGCTTCCAGCTCCTGGCGGGACTGCTCGATCTTCTGCTGAATCTGCGCCGAACCCTGCACTTCGGCTTTCTCCGAGGTCCAGACTTCTTCCAGATCGGCGTATTCGCGCTCCAGGCGGGTGATTTCCTCCTGGAGTTTCTCCAGGCGCTTGATCGCCGCTTCGTCGTCTTCTTTCTTCAGGGCCTGAGATTCGACCTTCAGTTGAATCAGGCGCCGCTCCAGACGGTCCAGCACTTCCGGCTTGGAGTCGATCTCCATGCGGATACGGCTGGCGGCTTCGTCGATCAGGTCGATCGCCTTGTCCGGCAGTTGCCGGTCGGTGATGTAGCGATGGCTGAGCTTGGCCGCGGCAATGATCGCGCCGTCGGTGATCGCCACCTTGTGGTGCACCTCGTAACGCTCTTTCAGGCCGCGCAGGATGGCGATGGTGTCTTCTTCGCTCGGCTCGTCCACCAGGACTTTCTGGAAGCGCCGCTCGAGGGCCGCGTCCTTCTCTATATATTGGCGGTACTCGTTGAGCGTGGTGGCGCCGACACAGTGCAGCTCACCCCGAGCCAAGGCTGGCTTGAGCATGTTGCCCGCATCCATCGAACCTTCGCCCTTGCCGGCGCCGACCATGGTGTGCAGTTCGTCGATGAACAGAATGATCTGCCCTTCCTGCTTGGACAGCTCGTTGAGCAGGGATTTCAGGCGCTCTTCGAACTCGCCACGGTATTTGGCGCCAGCGATCAGCGCGCCCATGTCCAGGGACAGCAGGCGCTTGCCTTTCAGGCCGTCCGGCACTTCGCCGTTGATGATGCGTTGGGCCAGGCCTTCGGCAATCGCGGTTTTACCCACGCCAGGCTCACCGATCAGCACCGGGTTGTTCTTGGTCCGGCGTTGCAGCACCTGGATGGTCCGGCGGATTTCGTCGTCACGGCCGATCACCGGGTCGAGCTTGCCGTCTTCGGCGCGCTTGGTCAGGTCGACGGTGTATTTATCCAGGGCCTGACGCGACTCCTCGACGTTGGCGTCATTCACCGCCTCGCCACCACGCAGGTTATTAATGGCGTTTTCCAGCGCTTTTTTGCTGACGCCCTGGCCCAGCAGCAACTTGCCGAGCTTGCTGTTTTCGTCCATGGCCGCCAGCAGCACCAGCTCGCTGGAGATGAACTGGTCGCCTTTCTGTTGCGCCAGGCGATCGGCCTGGTTCAGCAGGCGCGCCAGATCCTGCGACATATTCACGTCGCCGGTGGGGTTCTGGATTTTTGGCAAGTGGTCGAGCTCTTTGCTCAGTTCCTTGCGCAGGCTGTTCACGTCGAAGCCCACTTGCATCAGCAGCGGCTTGATCGAACCGCCTTGCTGTTCGAGCAGCGCCTGCATCAAGTGCGCGGGCTCGATGGCCGGATGGTCGAGGCCGACCGCCAGGGATTGAGAATCGGATAACGCCAGCTGAAGCTTGCTGGTTAATCGGTCTATACGCATTAGTCACCTTCCTTTTGAGCAGGTCGGAGCGATGGACACACCTAAATAGAGAAACCTGCCAGATACCCCTGTAGATGCGGTCGATTCTGGAAGATTCAAGCCTTGCGAGCTTGACACAGGTCAGAAGAGTCTAGCGTTCCAGCCAGATCAGGGAAGCGAAGCGCCCGGTGCGCGGGCTGCGGCGGTAGGAATAGAAACGCGGATCGCTCACGGTGCAGAAACCGCCGCCATAT
The DNA here is from genome assembly GCF_059424045.1 of Pseudomonas sp. GW456-L12. Taxonomy (NCBI): domain Bacteria; kingdom Pseudomonadati; phylum Pseudomonadota; class Gammaproteobacteria; order Pseudomonadales; family Pseudomonadaceae; genus Pseudomonas; species Pseudomonas sp. GW456-L12. The sequence goes on along the minus strand of NZ_JBWKZA010000033.1, from coordinate 60,835 downwards.
ACGGCGGTGACGCCGCATGCCGCCAGGCGCAGGCGGGCCAGCGTATAGATATCAGCCATGAGCTTGCCGGGGTTGTGGCTCGGTACAAAGGCCTGTTCGGTCTGTGGCAAGTGCCGGACGAAAGCGTCACGCACTTCCGGTCCGACCTCGAAGGCTTGCGGACCAATGGCCGGCCCCAGCCAGACCAATACATCCTCTGGCGCGATTTTCAGGCTATCGAGCGTCGCTTCCAGCACCCCGGCCGCCAGCCCGCGCCAACCGGCATGGGCCGCCGCCACCCGAGTACCGGCGCGGTCGCAGAACAGCGCTGGCAGGCAATCGGCGGTCATGGCGCTACAGGCAATGCCGGGCGTGGCGGTCCAGCTGGCATCGGCGGTGGCGACGACGGACGGATCCGCCTCGACCACATCAATACCGTGAACCTGTTTCAGCCAGGCTGGCTTTATAGAGAAACGATCGGTCAGGCGACGGCGGTTTTCGGCCACCGCCTCTGGGTTGTCATCGACATGATCGCCCAGGTTGAGGCTGTCGAACGGCGCCAGGCTGACGCCGCCCGCACGGGTGGTGACGCAGGCTTTGACCCCGGCCAGCGCGGGCCAGTCAGGAATCAGCCAGTCACTCATCCGACGAAAGCCTCGCGATCCTGCTTGAGCAGGGTCAGCAGCCAGACGAAATCTTCCGGCAGCGGCGATTCCCAGCTCATGCGCTCGCCGGTGGTCGGATGATCCAGCTCAAGGAACCGCGCATGCAGCGCCTGACGCGGGAAGTGCTTGAGGGATTCGACCATGGTCGGGTTCGCGGCGGGCGGAATGCGGAAACGGCCACCGTAGGCCGGATCGCCGACCAACGGATAGTTGATATGGGCCATGTGCACACGGATCTGGTGGGTCCGCCCGGTTTCCAGCTTCACCCGGACATGGGTATGGGAACGGAAACGCTCCAGCACGCGGTAGTGGCTGACGGCCGGCTTGCCGCCTTCCATCACCGCCATGCGCTGGCGTTGCTGGCCATGCCGGCCAATCGGTGCATTGATCTTGCCGCCGGCGGTGACCACGCCGATCACGATGCATTCATAGATGCGGCTGACGCTGCGGCTCTGCAACTGGGCAACCAGCTGGGTCTGCGCCTGGATGGTCTTGGCCACCACCATCAGACCGGTGGTGTCCTTGTCCAGGCGATGGACGATGCCGGCGCGCGGCACGTTGATGATGTCCGGGACATGGTGCAGCAGGGCATTGAGCAACGTGCCATCGGCGTGACCGGCGGCGGGGTGGACCACCAGGCCGGCAGGCTTGTTGATCACCAGGATGTCGTCGTCTTCATAGACGATATCCAGTTCGATGTCCTGAGCGATCCATTCTCCCTGAGCTTCCTGCTCGGCGGTCAGCTCAAGAACCGCGCCGCCATGGACGATGTCTCGCGGGCGGATAACCGCTCCATCCACAGTCAGGCGGCCGTCTTTGATCCAGGCGGAAAGGCGCGAGCGCGAGTGCTCAGCGAATAATTGGGCGGCGACTTGATCGAGGCGTTGGCCGCCCAGTTCGGACGGCACCTCTGCGCGAAGTTCAATTTTATCGGACATGCTCAGACTAGGCGTCGGCACAGCCTTTGGTTTCGGCTGCGCGCTTGTGGTTAAATACGGCGTCTTTTGCCCCGAGGCTTTTCAACGGGGCGCTCATCATAACAGGACGGCCCCGCCCAAGACAGCGGCCGTCATAGGGACGCAAGCCGCCATGCAAGTGAAACACCTGCTGCTGATCGCCATCCTCGCACTGACCGCTGCTTGCTCATCGAAGGAAGTCGTTGACGAAAACCTGAGCGAGGTCGAGCTGTACCAGCAGGCGCAGACCGACCTGGACAACAACAGCTATACCAGCGCCACAGCCAAGCTCAAGGCCCTGGAGTCGCGTTATCCGTTCGGTCGCTACGCGGATCAGGCACAGCTCGAACTGATCTATGCCAACTACAAGAACGCCGAGCCGGAGGCCGCCAAGTCCGCCGCCGAGCGTTTCATCCGCCTGCACCCACAACACCCGAACGTGGACTACGCCTACTACCTCAAGGGCCTGACCTCCTTCGACCAGGACGTCGGCCTGCTGGCGCGCTTCCTGCCGCTGGACATGACCAAGCGTGACCCGGGTGCCGCGCGCGACTCCTACAACGAGTTCGCCCAGCTCACCAGCCGTTTCCCGAACAGCCGCTACGCGCCGGACGCCAAGCAGCGCATGATCTACCTGCGCAACCTGCTGGCCTCCTACGAAATCCACGTGGCCGACTACTACCTGACCCGTCAGGCCTATGTAGCCGCCGCCAACCGTGGCCGCTACGTGGTGGAAAACTTCCAGGAAACCCCGTCGGTGGCCGATGGTCTGGCGGTGATGACCGAGGCTTACCAGCGTCTGCACCTGGACGAACTGGCCGCCACCAGCCTGGAAACCCTGAAGCTCAACTACCCCGATCACCCGACTCTGGTCGACGGCCAGTTCGTGCCACGGGTCGCCGAGGCGGACAACCGCTCCTGGCTGAGCAAGGCCACCCTGGGCCTGATCGAGTCCCGTCCACCGCTGCCGCCGGGAGAAACCCGCGCCAACCAGGACGTGATGAAGCAATACCAGGACGCCAAGGATGCGATTCCGGCCGAGCTCAAGCCTAAAGACGCCAATGGCGACGCTGTCGAAGAAGAACAGCATGAAGCCGAAGGCAACAACAGCGACCGCTCGTGGTTCAGCTACATGACCTTCGGCGTGTTCGACTGACACCGCCGCGGTCACAAAAAAGGGAGACTTTCGAGTCTCCCTTTTTTTGTCCGTGGATTTCAGCGCTGATTGCACTGTGCGCCCGGCATGACCTTGGCTAAACTGCCGGTTCCTCACTCACATAGCTGGCTACCATGCTTCGTCTACTGTTCTGGATCGCCCTGATTGCCGCTGCGGTATGGCTCTGGCGCAAATTCAAGCAGCCCGCCTCCGGCACCGCTGCGCCCCGCGAACCCAGCACCACGCCCATGGTGCGTTGTGCCCACTGCGGCGTGCACCTGCCCCGCGACCGGGCGCTGAGCCTCGAGCAACAGTGGTATTGCAGCCAGACGCACCTGGAGCAAGGTCCGATCTCCCGCGATCGCTGAACCTCGACCGCAGCGGTGCATATGACGTCAAAAGCACGTTGTTTGCACCGCTGAATAATTCGCTACAAAAAAGCCACCGCCCCTCCTCACCTCGCTTCCGGCCGGCAACCCTCGGCAAATCGGGGCTATTACCCTGCGCGTCATCTTGAATCCGACCAAACGGCCCCGCACCGCCCGGCCTTGAGCGGGCCAACGACCTCAAGCCTGCCTAGACTTCACGACACGCCAGGATGGCGGGTGCTCTCGCACCTCTTTCGTTCACGGATGAAGCAGTAAGCGGCATGAGCCCACGACAAAAAGTCTTGATCGTCGATGACGATCCAGGCATTCGCGAATATCTGGAAATCAGCCTCGGCCGGATGCAACGCCATACCCGCAGCGCCCGCACCCTGGGCGAAGCGCGTCACTGGCTGGCGCGGGAAGGCTTCGACCTGTGCCTGAGCGACCTGCATTTGCCCGACGGCACGGGGCTGGAATTACTCGAGCATATCCAGTGCCGTCAGCTGCGCATGCCGCTGGCAATACTCAGCACCTGCGCCCGCCAGGAAACCGCGATCCACGCCCTGAAGGCCGGCGCCATCGACTTCCTGAGCAAACCCGTGGCCCTGGCGCGCTTGCGCGAGCTGCTGAATGGCTCCCTGCCCGGATCGACACCACCGAACCCTGCCACCGGCCCATTGCTCGGCGATTCGGCCGCCATGCACAAGCTGCGCGAACAAATCGGCAAACTGGCCCGGAGCCAGGCCTCGGTCTATATCAGCGGAGAGTCCGGAAGCGGCAAGGAACTGGTCGCCCGCGCGATCCACGATCTGGGTCCTCGAGCCAGCCACGCCTTCGTGCCGGTCAATTGCGGGGCCATCCCACCGGAACTGATGGAGAGCGAGTTTTTCGGCCATCGCAAAGGTAGCTTCAGCGGCGCTATCGAAGACAAGCCCGGCCTGTTCCAGGCGGCGCACGGCGGCACGCTGTTTCTCGATGAGGTGGCCGATCTGCCGCTGGCGATGCAGGTCAAATTGCTCCGCGCGCTGCAGGAGAAGGCGGTACGTTGCGTCGGTGGGCAGCAGGAGGTCCAGGTCGATGTGCGCATTCTCTGCGCCACTCACAAGGCGTTGCAGGCGGAAGTGCACACCGGGCACTTTCGCCAGGATCTCTACTATCGCCTGAACGTGATCGAGCTGCCGGTGCCACCGCTACGGGCGCGCAAGGTTGATATCGAACCCTTGGCCACCGCCATCCTCGAGCGCCTGGCACAGGGTAACGACCAACAACTGGCACGGCTTCAGCCAGGTGCGTTGCTGGCACTCCAGGGCTACGACTTTCCCGGTAACGTGCGCGAACTGGAGAACCTGCTCGAACGGGCGCACACCCTGTGCGAGAACCGGCGGATCGAAGCACGCGACCTGCGCCTGACGCCCAACGGCGCCCACCCGGCCATCACGCCCGGCCCGGCACAGGTGATCAACCTTGAGAAACATCTGCAAGAAGTCGAGCGCCGACTGATCCTCCAGGCCCTGGAGCACACCCGCTGGAACCGCACGGCGGCGGCCCAGCGCTTGAGTCTGTCGTTTCGTTCGATGCGCTACCGGTTGAAGAAACTCGGCCTGGATTAAATTCGCCCACTGGGCGCATAAGGCGCCGGGTCGATGATCGGCTCCCGGCCCAGCATCAGGTCGGTGAACAGCTGGCAGGACGCGGGCGCCAGGACCAAGCCATTGCGGTAATGCCCGCAGTTCAACCACAGCCCCGCCAGCCCGGGCACCGGGCCGATATAGGGAATGCCCTCGGGCGAACCTGGGCGCAACCCCGCCCAATGTCCCACTACCTCGGCCTGCGCCAGCGCCGGGATCAACTCGATGGCCGAAGCCTTCAGGCTTTCCAAGGCCGACGAGGTTGGGGTCTTGTCGAAGCCTTCGTGCTCCAGGGTACTGCCGATCAAGATGTGACCGTCGCGCCGGGGAATCGCGTAACGCCCCTTGGCCAGGACCATGCAGGAAAGAAAATCCGACGCGCACTTGTAGAGGATCATCTGGCCTTTGACCGGTTCCACCGGCAATGCCAGACCCAGACTCTTGAGCAATTCGCCGCTCCAGGCCCCTGCCGCCAGCACCACCTGATCGCCACGGATTTCGCCCAGTGAGGTCTGCACCCCGAGCACCCGCTCCCCTTCGCGGATAAACCCGCTGACTTCGCACTGCTCGTGAAGGGTCACCGCTGGCAACGCCGACAGGGCGGCCTTCAGCGATTTGACCAGGCGCGGGTTGCGCACGTTGGCCACGTCGGCCATGTAGATCGCCCGCGAAAAACCGCCACCCAGCACCGGCACCGCGTCATGGGCCACCGAGATATCCACAGCGCTCAATGGCCTCTGCTCCCGCCGGGCCCAGACCAGCGCTTCGGCCTCGTCGTCGAGGTCCAGCCAGTACAGACCGGTGGTGTGCACTTCGGGATCGACACCGGTGGTGGCGAACAGACGTTCGGCCAGCTGTGGATAAAAATCCTGCGACCAATGCGCCAGCGCGGTGACCGCCGGGCTGTAGCGCCAGGGGTACAGCGGCGAGACGATCCCGCCGCCGGCCCAGGAGGATTCCTGGCCGACATTCGAGCGTTCGAGCAGCACCACCTGCTGCCCGGCGGACGCCAGGTTGAACGCGGTCAGCAGGCCGATCACGCCACCGCCGACAATCACCACTTGCTGTTGCTTTGCCATAGTCCAGTCCAGGAAATGAAAACACCGGGCGCCGCCAGCGCCCGAAAAGGTTGTTCAGCGCCCCCAGCAATCTTTGCTGGTCACCCCGTCGGCCATATTGTTGTTGCCCATGGCACCGGTGTGGCTAAGGGTGAACTCGCCGCACTTGTCGCCGGCCATCATGCTCTCGGTTTTCGGCGTCGCGGTCAGGGTAAAGCTCTGGTCGGCCAGGACTGGCGTGATGCTGTAGTCATCGTTGCCGGCGCTGAGGCCCGGAGCGTTGCTGTAGACACCGCCCTTGGAATGAAACCGCTCGAGGCTCTGCGCCTGTTCCGACAGCAGGCCGGCAATCTGCGTGCGATGGGTTTTCTTCACGTACTCGGTGATGCTGGGCAGGCTCAGGGTGACAACGAGCCCGATGATCGCAATCACGATCATGATTTCGATCAGGGTAAAACCTTGGTTGGATCTACGCATGCCTCACTCTCACTTACTGTATTTGTCGCCACATGATGCGGCGGCTGCCACCGCCCGGTTTCTCGACCAGGGAGGCGATACCGCCGCTGGAATCGCTGACGATTTTGCGGGTAGCGCGATTAAGCACAGCGCTCAATGCAGGAATGCCGCCGGTAAAGATGACACCGCTGGAAGGCGTATCCAGACCATCGACCACTTCATCGCCATTGGTGTCGAGCACCGCGTCATCGAGCATCTTACCGCTGAATGCGTCCAGCTCGACCAATTTGCCGTTGCCGGCGCTGGAACAAGGGTCGCCCGCCTCGACAGCAGCAGTGCTGAAAACAATGCGACCCGCCACCAGCGTGGCCTGATTGATGACCCGCTCGCCACTCGACGCCTCCCCCAGCGGCAGGTACCAGCCCTGCTCGGCCGGATAACTGACGTCCGCCTGGGTGCTGGTGATATAGGAGCCCGCGCTGCCGGCAAACAGCCCGGTGATCGCTTGCGCCTGCAGGTCAGCCACGGTGATGCTGCCCGTACCAGCCGGGGCATCCCAGACCGCGTAAAAGCCCTGGGCATCCTTGCTGCGTTTGTCGGCCAGCTCGCTGAGCTTGCCGGTGCCGAACAGCACCAGCTTGCCGCCCTCGGGATGATCCACCAGCAACGGCTGCGCGGTGATCGGCTGGCTCGCGCCACCCGGAGCGCTGAACAACGGAGCACCGCCAAAGGCCGGGCCCCAGCTGTCCGGCGCCGAACCGCTCAAATCGAACTTCCACAGATGGCCCTGGAGGTCGCCGCCATAGGCCGCCTGGACCACATTCTGGCTGTCCACCCGAACCTTCACCGAGGACAGGCCGTTCTCCTGCCCATTGCCATCGACCGGGATTTTCCTGATCAGCGAGCCATCGCGAATATCCACCACATACAGGGCGGCGACCCCGGAATGGCTGCCATAGCCATTGCCGACAAAGGCCGCCCAGCGCCCGTCGGCCAAGCGTGCCACTTCCGGGCGGGCGTAGGCATAACCCAGGTCATTGAACGGGTGGCTGTTATCGGCAACCTCAGGCGCGGCGATTTCCCACAGCGCCTGAGGCGTATTGCCGGCCTGGCCATACAGCTGCACTGCGTAAAACACCTTGCCGCCGGCCCCGGTGCCCGCCAGCGCCAGGGTTGCCCAGGCCGTGCCGAGTTGGGCATCGAAGACCGCCACCGGGCCATCGGCCAAAAATCGGTGACGCTCCCCGTTGACATAGCCGGGGTCGGCGATGTGATGCAGCAGCGGCAAGGCACTGGAGGGCATATAGGCGTAGCGGCGCCGGCCATTCTCAGGGTCGATCAGCGAAAGCAGGCCATCATTGGCGTTGACCAACAGGCTCGGGGTCATGCCTTGGGCCTTGCTCGCCAGGTAGGCGCTGTAGTCGCTGTCGCCCTGCAGGTCGGCGGCGTCCTGCGCGGTCGGCGCCGCCATGACCAGCGGCGAGTTGACGATGTCCCCCAGCAGGCGGGTACGCACCTTGAGCCCAGCCCGGTTACTCCCCTGGCTCCAGGCCAGTAGATCGGCCGCGGTGGTGCCGGGCGGCAGGTTCTGGGCGAGCGCGGCCTGCTGCGCGCCGGACAATTGGTCATGGCGCAAGGCAACGGCGGTTCGGGAGGCACTGTTCCAGGTCTGGAAGATCCCCGGCGACGCATCGGCAACCAGGGTCGAGTCCGTGCTCCACAGCGGCGTACGGGTGTCGACCGCACCAGCGGGGCTGATGCCATACGCCCTGATGGTGCCGTGCCAATCGACGGGGTCATAAGACGCCTGGAAATAACTCGAACCGCTGGCCAGCCCGGCGGCCCCCGCCGTGGCGCTGCCCGCCTGGGCGGCGGAAGCTGAAACCTCGCCCAGGGCCGAGGCCAGTGCGGCGTCGAGCCCAGCCTTGTCGGTCACCGGGTAGAACTTGCCCCGGCCATAGTTCGCCGCATCCGCCAGCATGGGGTACTGCGCGTTGAGACCGATGGTGTAAGTGTTCATGTGCTGCTGCGCGAAGCCCGCCGAATCCCAGCTTTTCCCCGCGATATCCAGGCCTGCCGCGCGCATGTCGATATCCACCGCCAGCTTGGCGATGTCATCCAGATACAGGCTGCTGCCCTCCTCGTTGCCGCCAGGATCAATGCCGTCATTGGGCACCCCATCCCAATCTGGCAGGCTGCTCGCCCCCTGGGGTTCACGGGAGGGAAAACTGTGGTCGTAACTGGGCAGGCCATCGGTCACCACCAGGCCGTAATTGCGCTGGCAGCGATACTGGATCGGGCTGCCATAGGTAGAGGGCGTGCGGTTGTAGTAAGGCGTCAGCCCCCGAAAATAACGGCTGATCTCGTAATAGGTTTCCGCCAGCGGCGCCTCGGCCGAGGCCCTGAGCCCGCCGATGGCGGACAGCAATACCCGGTAATTGTCGTCAGCCTGAGCCCGGCTGACCTGATCGCCGACCGGTGCCAGATCGCTGATGGCGCGCACGATACGCCCACCCGGCGCCAGATCGCCGCCCGCTGGCGGGTTGAAGCTCGCCAGGCCAATGCGCAGCGCGCGGTTGTCAGCCACCAGCTTGCTGGCGGCCTCACGCACCAGGGTCATCCGGTCCTGAGCGGGAATCGAGCCATCGGTGAAATCCCGGTCGCGACCATCGGCCAGGGCCAGCAGGTAAGCCAAATAGGCAGCCGAATAACGGGTGCGGCCGTTCCCCGCGGGATCAGGCAGCTTGAGGCACTGTGGCCGGGCATGGTCGCGGTAGAAACCGACATAACCGCTGGCGCAGTCCGCCTGGCTCAGCGTTGAGAGAGTAAGCGAATCCGCGCTCGGACTGGCTCCGGCCAGGCATTCGCCCGCCTGCATCCGGCACGGCCTGACCGGCGCCCGCGCCAGCCCGGGATCGAAGCCCGGGGCATAGACGACGCTGTTCATGCTCTGCGAATCGTCGAGCAGCAGCATCACATTCGGTGCCACCGCCGCCGCGTTCGCCAAAGGTGCCTGCGCCGGGCTGAAGCCATAGGCCGGAGCACTCAGATAGAGGCCCAGCAAAGCACCAGCCAGCAATCCCCCAGGCCTTTCAATACTTGGCATAAATGCTCTCCAGCACGCTGCGCGAGTGGCCGGCCAGCCCGACAGCGGTCACCCGGTACAGGGTCGCGGAAACGTTGCTCGGCACATGGACTGCCCCCAGCGTCGTACCGAGGTTCTGCACAGCGTAAAAACCGTTATCGGTGGCGATCCAGGTCACGCCCGAATGGCTGTTGTGGCCCGCGGCACCGACAGCCGCGGACTCGCCGGGCGGCGCGCACTGGCCGCCGCTACAGGCCGCCAATACATAACTGTCCTGCTGCACCGCGCTCTCACCGATGCGCAGCGCCATCTCCGCCGCCTGGAACGACTGATTGCGCAGCCACAGGCCGCCGGCCATCTTTTCCTGCAAGGTCGCGCTCTGCATCGACGAAATGCCGATCAAGGTCAGCAGCAACAGGAACACCAGGCTCATCAACAGCGCCATGCCGCGCTGCGCCCCGGGAGCCGTTCGATACGAAGTCATCGGCAACTCCCTCACAACAGGCGATTGCGCAAGGCGGCCACCACATTGAACGTCTGCGGCCGCACTCGCGCCTGGGGATCGCTCAGGGTCAGGCTCAAGCGCACGCTGCGGATCCGTGCCGGGTCTGCGGGATCACGGCTATAGCTGGAGGCCGCGACATCCGTGGCGGTGCTGGCGATGCCGAACGACACGTCGAACGCGCTGACATTGTTCACCAGCACCGCCTGGCCGGAGCCAGTGCCGGTGCCCATCAGCAGTTGATCGTCCTTCAAGCTGTACACCAGGCGCCGCACCGCAAACGCCTGCTGCCCCGAGGGGGCCTTGCGGGCGCCGGTGTAGGCGGTGGCGCTATTGCGGCAATCGCTCAGCACGGTCCAGGTCGGGGCGCCACCGCTGTCGCCGATATCGGCCGTGACCAGCGTCAGCCGGTGGTTGGCGTTGTCCCAGCGGATCGGCGTTTGCGCATGGCCGGCGAAGTCCGCGGCAATGCTGGCATCGGCGATGCTCTGCAGGCAGCCGAACATGCCGGCCATGCGTATCTCCTGGATCATCTTGCTCAGCACGAAGCGCGCATCCTCTTGCAGGCTGGCCGAAGCGTTCTGGCTGACATAGGTGTTTTTGGCCGAGATGAAAATCTGCGTCACACCCAAGGCCACGATCAGGCTCAACGCCAGCGCCACCAGCATTTCGATCAGACCGAAACCGCTGTTCCCGCGTCTCATGGCTTGCTCCCCGGATCCACCGCCACCCGGCTGCTCAGGACAAAACTGCGGGAGCCTTCAGCAGGCTGGGCAGAAACATGGGCGGCACGGGCGTCGTCCCAGGTGATGCTGATGGTGAACACGCCCTGCTTGAGGCTGATATGGCCCTCGGCGGTCGGCCCGCCGAAACTCTCGACATTGCGCTGGAAGTCATAGAGGTCCTGGTCCCGAACCACACCGAAATTGCCGGCCTCGGGAGCTGCCACGGTGTAGTCCGCGGCGCTGTTGGCGCGGATGCGATCGAGCATGTCATAGGCGATGAAGCTGGCCTGGCTGGTCATCAATGCACTGTCGGTGTAGCGCAGGGCATTGAGCTGGACCGCCGCCGCACCGAGCAGGCCGACGCCGAGAATCAGCACCGCCACCAGCACCTCGATCAGCGTCATTCCGGCCTGCACGCTCCTGCCCGTCATTTGCACTCCCCGTTTACCGCTATCCGTCCGTTCAGGCACAGCGTGATCGTCCTGTGTTGCTCGCCCAGCACATAAGTCATGACCGGCGGGACCGCTGCCGATACACCGCCCAACGCGTTGAAGCCAATGCTGTCGAATTCAGAGGTTAGCGTCAGCCGGGCGCCGCGACTGACCGCGGGAACAACCCGCAATACATTCGTCGCCGGTCCGTCGCCTTGATAAATCGACAGCCCCCGGCTCCAGTCCGAATCGACCGCGGCCGGGCGCAGGTGAACCGGCAAGCCGCTGTCGATCGCCTCCAGACGCGCGTAATTCAAGCTGCGCAGCAGTTCGCTGATGTCGCTGTCGGCCTTGGAGCGCTGCGCCATCTGACTGAACGCGGGAGCCACCAGGGTCAACAAAACCGCCGAAACTGCCAGGGCCACCAGCAATTCGATCAGCGTGAAACCTTCTGTACGGTGACGCATGCCATCCCCTTGAGCGGCCAGCGGCTATAACTGGCTCTGGCACTTCGAACCTTCATAGACCGAGGGTTTGAGGTTTTGCTCAATGGCCGGGCAAGGATTGTCCGGACCTGGCGCACTCCATGGAGGGAGAACCATGTCGCAGAAGGGTTTCGGCCTGATCGAAATAATCGTGGGCCTGGCGCTTGCCAGCCTGCTGATGCTGTTCGCCACCACCTCATTCGGGGAGTTGTTCCAGTCGACACGCCGGCTGGATGCCGCACAGATGCTTGCCAGCAGCATTCGCAATGCCCGCACCGAAGCCATCCTGCGTCAGCAGCGAACCGTGATTCACGGGTTGAACGATGACTGGAGCCAAGGCTGGCGGATCATTCTGGATATCAGCGGCGAGGGCTCGCAGGACAGCGATAACCCGGTATTGCTTGAACGCCGGGGGGACGCCCGGGTGGCGATTGTCGGCAATCGCCCGGTGGAGCATTTCGTGCGCTTCAGTGGCCTGGGCGATCCGCAGTTGCCCAGCGGCGCCTTTCAGGCCGGGACGCTGCACATCTGCGCGGCCGATCCGGGAACGAGCCAGCACCAGGTGGTGCTTTCCCGCAGTGGGCGGGTCAGCCTGCGCAGCGACAAGGCCACGCAGGCGTTATGCGACAGGCGGGGCTGATCAGAGCAGGGAGCGAACGCGCAGCTCTTTGGGCATGGAGAAAGTGATGTTTTCTTCGCGGCCGGCCAGTTCGTCGGCGCCGGTGGCGCCCCAGGCGTGCAGCTGCTCGATCACGCCCCGTACCAGCACCTCGGGAGCCGAAGCCCCGGCGGTGATGCCGATGCGCTCGACGCCGTCGAACCAGCTGCGTTGCATGTCCTCGGCGCCGTCGATCAGGTACGCCGGGGTGGCCATGCGCTCGGCCAGCTCACGCAGGCGGTTGGAGTTGGAGCTGTTCGGGCTGCCCACCACCAGTACCACATCGCACTCGTCGGCCAGTTGCTTGACCGCGTCCTGACGGTTCTGCGTGGCGTAGCAGATGTCGTCCTTGCGCGGCCCGCCAATCGCTGGGAAACGCTGGCGCAAGGCATCGATGACCCGGCTGGTGTCGTCCATCGACAAGGTGGTCTGGGTAACGAACGCCAGCTTTTCAGGATTGCGCACCTGCAGCTCGGCGACGTCTTGCTCGTCCTCCACCAGGTAGATCGAGCCTCCATTGCTGGCGTCGTACTGGCCCATGGTGCCTTCGACTTCCGGGTGGCCGGCATGGCCGATCAGGATGCATTCGCGGCCGTCGCGGCTATAGCGCGCCACTTCGATATGCACCTTGGTCACCAGCGGGCAGGTCGCATCGAAGACTTTCAGGCCACGGCCCGCCGCTTCGCTGCGCACGGCCTGGGAAACGCCGTGGGCGCTGAAGATCACGATGACGTCATCCGGCACCTGGTCCAGCTCTTCGACAAAGATCGCGCCGCGAGCGCGCAGGTCTTCGACGACAAATTTGTTGTGCACCACTTCATGACGCACGTAGATCGGCGGCCCGAAGACCTCCAGGGCGCGATTGACGATTTCGATCGCGCGGTCCACGCCAGCGCAGAAGCCACGGGGGTTGGCGAGTTTGATTTGCATGCTGTGCCTCGTGTCTTGCCCTGTAGGAGCGAGCTTGCTCGCGAAGAACTCAAAGACGCCGCGCTCATCCTGAATGCCAGCGTTATCGTTGAAGAACTTCGCGAGCAAGCTCGCTCCTACAGCAGGCTGGTTTCGTTAGTTACAGCGCTTTAACGTCGATGATCTCGACATCAAAGGTCAAGGTTTTACCGGCCAACGGATGGTTGAAATCAACCGTCACCTGGGCGTCATCAAAAGCTTTGACCACGCCTGGCAGCTCGGTATTCGCCGCATCGTTGAAGATCACCAGCAGGCCTTCGGACAGCTCCATATCCTGGAACTGCGAACGCGGGATGATCTGCACGTTTTGCGGGTTCGGCTGGCCAAAGGCGTTTTCCGGCTCGATGGTCAGGTTACGCTTGTCACCCGCCTTGAAGCCGAACAGGGCCGCTTCAAAACCTGGCAACAGGTTGCCGTCACCGACCTTGAAGGTCGCCGGGGCCTTGTCGAAGGTGCTGTCCACCGTGTCGCCGTTCTCCAGGCGCAATGCGAAATGCAAAGTGACTTCCGTGTTCTGGCCGATGCGTTGTTCAGCCAATACCTGTTCAGTCATGAACGGCTTCTCCGGTTTTCTTGCTTTTGAACATATCCAGCGCAAGCATCACCGCACCTACGCTGATGGCGCTGTCGGCAAAGTTGAACGCCGGGAAATACCAGCGGTTCTGCCAATGCACCAGGATGAAATCGATCACATGGCCCAGGGCGATGCGGTCATACAGGTTGCCCAGCGCGCCGCCCAGCACCAGTGCCAGGGCGACCGCCAGCCAGGTTTCGTTGCGCCCCAGGCGCTTGAGCCAGACCACCAGCACCGCGCTGACCACCACCGCGATCAGGGCGAACAACCAGCGCTGCCAGCCCGAGCTGTCCGCCAGGAAGCTGAATGCCGCGCCGGTGTTGTAGGCCAGGGTCCAGCTGAAGTAATCCGGGATCACCACGATCTGCTGGTACATCGACAGCGAGCTTTCGAAGTGCAGCTTGCTGGCCTGGTCGATGACCAGGACCAGCACGCTCAACCACAGCCAGCCCAGACGGCCGAAACGGCCCGTGGCATTAGGCATAGTGACGAACCTCGCCTGCGCCGCTGATGTTGTCGACGCAGCGACCGCAGATTTCCGGGTGCTCGGGGTGCACGCCGACATCTTCACGGCAGTGCCAGCAACGGGCGCACTTGGCGAAGCTCGACTTGACCACTTTCAGCTTGAGGCCGGCGACTTCGGTTTCCACCGCATCCGCCGGTGCCTGCGCGAAAGGCGCGACGCTGGCGGTGGAGGTGATCAGCACGAAGCGCAGTTCGTTGCTCAGCTTGGCCAGGTCGGCGCTCAGCGCTTCCTCGGCGTACAGGGTCACTTCGGCTTGCAGGTTGCCACCGACGGCCTTGGCCGCGCGCTGGATTTCCATTTCCTTGTTGACCGCGACCTTGACCGCCATGATCCGCTCCCAGTAGGCACGGTCCAGCTCGAAGCCTTCCGGCAGCTCGCTGAGGCCCTGGTACCAGGTGTTGAGCATGACCGACTCGTTGCGCTCGCCCGGCAGGTACTGCCACAGCTCGTCGGCGGTGAAGGCGAGGATCGGCGCGATCCAGCGCACCAGCGCTTCGGAGATGTGGAACAGCGCGGTCTGGCACGAACGACGGGCCTTGCTGTCGGCGCCAGTGGTGTACTGGCGGTCCTTGATGATGTCCAGGTAGAAACCGCCCAGCTCCTGCACACAGAAGTTGTGCACCTTGGAGTAGACGTTCCAGAAGCGGTACTCGCCGTAGTGCAGTTCCAGCTCGCGCTGCAGCAGCAGGGTGCGGTCCACGGCCCAACGGTCCAGGGCGAGCATTTCTTCGGCCGGCAGGATATCGGTGGCCGGGTTGAAGCCGCTCAGGTTGGAAAGCAGGAAGCGCGCGGTGTTGCGGATACGCCGGTAGGCGTCGGCGCTGCGCTGCAGGATCTGGTCGGAAACCGCCATTTCACCGGAGTAGTCGGTGGCCGAGACCCACAGGCGCATGATGTCGGCGCCCAGGGTGTCGTTGACCTTCTGCGGCGCGATCACGTTGCCCAGGGACTTGGACATCTTGCGACCGTTCTCGTCGACGGTGAAACCGTGGGTCAGCAGTTCGCGATACGGCGCATTGCCATCGATCGCGCAGCCAGTCAGCAGGGACGAGTGGAACCAGCCGCGGTGCTGGTCGGAACCTTCCAGGTACAGGTCGGCACGCGGGCCGCTGGCGTGGCCCATCGGGTGCGAGCCGCGCAGCACGTGCCAGTGAGTGGTACCGGAGTCGAACCAGACGTCCAGGGTGTCGCTGATCTTGTCGTATTGCGAGGCTTCGTCGCCCAGCAACTCGGCCGCGTCCATCTTGAACCAGGCTTCGATGCCTTCGTGCTCGACACGCTTGGCAACGATTTCCATCAGCTCGACGGTGCGTGGGTGCAGATCGCCGCTTTCCTTGTGCAGGAAGAACGGGATCGGCACGCCCCAGTTGCGCTGACGGGAGATACACCAGTCCGGACGGTTGGCGATCATCGAATGCAGGCGCGCCTGGCCCCAGGCCGGCACGAACTGAGTCTCTTCGATGGCCTGCAACGCACGCTGGCGCAGGGTGTTACCGCTGGTTGGCTGCTTGTCCATGCCGACGAACCACTGCGCGGTGGCGCGGTAGATCAGCGGGGTCTTGTGGCGCCAGCAATGCATGTAGCTGTGGCTGATGGTTTCGGTGTGCAGCAGCGCACCGACTTCAGTCAGCTTGTCGACGATGGCCGGGTTGGCCTTCCAGATGAACTGGCCGCCGAAGAACTCCAGCGAGGTGGCGTACACGCCATTGCTCTGCACTGGGTTGAGGATGTCGTCGTTGACCATGCCGTAACGCTTGCAGGTCACGAAGTCGTCTTCGCCGTAGGCTGGCGAGGAGTGAACCACGCCGGTACCAGCGCCCAGCTCGACGTACTCAGCCAGGTACACCGGCGACAGACGATCGTAGAACGGGTGACGGAAGTTGATCAGCTCCAGCGCCGAACCCGGGGCGGTGGCGATGACCGAGCCTTCCAGGTTGTAGCGAGCCAGGCAGGACTCCACCAGCTCCTCGGCCAGCACCAGCAGCTTGTCGCCAGCGTCGACCAGGGCGTAGTTGAACTCAGGGTGAACGTTCAACGCCTGGTTGGCCGGGATGGTCCATGGAGTGGTGGTCCAGATCACGATCGAAGCCGGCTTGCTCAGCTTGGCCAGGCCAAAGGCAGCGGCCAGCTTGTCTTCGTCGGCGATCGGGAAGGCCACGTCGATGGTCGAGGACTTCTTGTCCTGGTACTCGACTTCCGCTTCAGCCAGGGCCGAGCCGCAGTCGAAGCACCAGTTCACTGGCTTGAGGCCCTTGAACACGAAACCGCCCTTGACCATTTCCGCCAGGGCGCGGATTTCCCCGGCCTCGTTGGCGAAGTCCATGGTCTTGTACGGGTTGGCCCAGTCGCCCAGCACGCCGAGGCGGATGAACTCGGCTTTCTGGCCTTCGATCTGCTCGGTGGCGTAGGCACGGCACAGCTCACGGGTCTTGTCCGAGGACAGGTTCTTGCCGTGGGTGACCTCGACCTTGTGCTCGATCGGCAGACCGTGGCAGTCCCAACCCGGAACATAAGGCGCGTCGAAGCCCGCCAGGGTCTTCGAGCGGATGATCATGTCCTTGAGAATCTTGTTGACCGCATGACCGATGTGAATCGAGCCGTTGGCGTAGGGCGGACCGTCATGAAGTACGAACTTCGGACGATCCTTGCCAATTTCGCGCAACTTACCGTACAGGCCAATGCTGTCCCAGCGCTGCAGAATCTGCGGTTCGCGCTGAGGCAGGCCGGCCTTCATTGGGAAGGCGGTGTCCGGAAGGTTTAGCGTGGCTTTATAGTCGGTCATTTAAGGCTCTTCATTAGCGATTGGCGCTATGGATACGTGCAACTTCGGCACGGGCGGCGGCGACATCCGCGTTGATCGCCGTCTTCAGCGCCTCCAGAGAGGCGAAACGCTGCTCTTCACGCAGCTTGTGGTGGAAAACCACCGTCAAACGCCGGTCATACAGATCGCCGGCAAAATCTAAAAGATGGACTTCCAGGTGGGCCTTGCCATCACCTGCTACCGTCGGCCGCACGCCGATATTGGCGACGCCCGGCCAGGTTTTGCCGTCGATATCGACATCGACCAGGTACACCCCGGACAACGGTACGCGACGGCGCTTGAGCTGCACATTGATGGTTGGCGTACCCAACTGGCGCGCCAGCTTCTGCCCGTGCAGGACCCGCCCGGCGATGCGGAACGGGCGACCGAGCAGACGCTCGGCCAATACGAAATCGGCAGCCGCCAGTGCATTGCGGACCTGGGTGCTGCTGACGCGCAGGCCATCCAGTTCGACGGTCTGCGCGGCCTCGACGGTAAACCCGTGGGTGATACCGGCCTTTTGCAGGAAATCGAAGTCACCGACCCGGTCGCAGCCAAAACGAAAGTCATCGCCGACTTCCAGATGCTGTACACCCAGGCCGTCGACCAGGATGGTCTCGACGAACTCACTGGCGCTGAGCTTGCTCAAGCGCTGGTTGAACGCCAGGCACAGGACCCGGTCGACGCCCTCCTCGGCCAGCAGCTGCAGCTTGTCGCGCAAGCGTGCCAGGCGGGCCGGGGCGGTATCCGGAGCGAAGAACTCGCGCGGCTGCGGCTCGAATATCACCACGCAGCTGGGCACGCCCAACTCAAGCGCACGCTCGCGCAGCCGGCCCAGGATAGCCTGGTGGCCACGGTGAACACCGTCGAAGTTGCCAATAGTGGCGACACAGCCCCGATGCTGGGGGCGCAGGTTGTGGAGGCCTCGGACCAGCTGCATAACGCGCTTCTTGCTCATAAAGTGGTCGATTATAACCACACCCGACGGCCGGTGACAGGCAACAGCACGCGCCAAAGTGATCGAACCGACAAAACCACTGCCTCGCCGGCGTCCAAGTGCCTCAGGACCTCAGTGCAACGCCTTGCGATTGAAGTCGCGCAGACGGAAGCCGAACAACGCCAGCATGCCGAAATAGGCCACCACGCCCGCCACCACCAGCACACCCAGACGCAGGAAGCGTGCGAGCATATTCCCCTGATCCCAGGCCGGCATGAACTGCATCAGCCCCAGCAACACCGCCGACATCACGCTCACCGCGACGATCAGCTTGAGGGCAAACTTGCCCCAGCCAGGTTGCGGCAGGAACATCTGCTGCTTGCGCAGCTGATAGAACAGCAAACCCGCGTTGATACAGGCCCCGGCGCTGATCGCCAGCGCCAGGCCCGCATGTTTCAGCGGGCCGATGAACGCCAGGTTCAGCAGTTGCGTGACGATCAGCGTGAAAATCGCGATTTTCACCGGGGTACGGATGTTTTGCTGGGCATAGAAACCCGGTGCCAGCACCTTGATCACAATGATCGCGAGCAACCCGACCGAATACGCGACCAGCGCACGCTGGGTCATCGAGGCATCGAAAGCGCTGAACTGGCCGTACTGGAACAGCGACACCGTCAATGGCTCCGCCAGAATCCCCAGGGCCAGCGCGCAAGGCAGCACCAGCATGAAGCACAGGCGCAGGCCCCAATCGAGAATCCGCGAATATTCATGCCGGTCCTTGTTGGCGTAAGTCTTGGCCAGCGTCGGCAGCAGGATCGTGCCCAGCGCCACCCCCAGAACCCCTGAAGGCAGTTCCATCAGGCGATCGGCGTAATACATCCAGGACACCGAGCCGGCCACCAGGAACGAGGCGAAGATGGTGTTGATGATCAGCGAGATCTGGCTCACCGAGACCCCGAGAATGGCCGGCAGCATCTGCTTCAGCACCCGCCAGACCCCGGTGTCGCGCAGGTTCAGGCGCGGTAGCACGAGCATGCCGATCTTTTTCAGGTGCGGCAGCTGATACAGCAGCTGCGCCAGGCCACCCGCCAGAACCGCCCAGCCCAGGGCCATGACCGGCGGATCGAAATAAGGCGTCAGGAATACCGAGAAGACGATCATGGCGACGTTCAGCAACGTCGGCACGAACGCCGGGACCGAAAAGCGGTTCCAGGTATTGAGGATCGCCCCCGCCAGGGAGGACAACGAGATCAGCAATATATAAGGAAAGGTCACGCGCAACAGATCGGTGGTCAGCGTGAATTTTTCCGGGGTGTCGACAAAACCTGGCGCCGTCGCCCAGATCACCCAGGGCGCGGCGATGATCCCCAGCGCCGTCACCAGCGCCAGCACCAGGGTCAGCAGGCCGGACACATAGGCAATAAAGGTCCGGGTCGCCTCCTCACCCTGCTGGCTTTTGTATTCCGCCAGGATCGGCACAAAGGCCTGGGAAAAAGCCCCCTCGGCAAAGATGCGACGCAGCAGGTTGGGCAGCTTGAAGGCGATGAAAAAGGCGTCCGTCGCCATGCCGGCGCCGAATGTGCGCGCAATGATGGTATCGCGCACGAACCCCAGAACCCGGGAAAGCATGGTGATAGAGCTGACAGCGGCCAACGACTTGAGCAGGTTCATGGAAAGGTTTTTTGCCTGTAGATAAACAGCAGGCGAACAATGCGCCCACTTGTGCGATACTCCGCGCCGCAACAGCACAGAGCCAAAGCTCGCGAGTTTACAGGTCAAGCGCCGGAAATAAATATCCCGCCTCTTCAGATCCAACCACTCAGCGGAACGCATCACCTGCCCTTGACAAGCCTTCAACTCATCGGCATGATTCGCGGCCTATTTTGTTTGCTATTTCCCAAAAAGTCTTTCGAGGAGCTCGACGGTGGCCAACTCACCTTCCGCCAAAAAACGTGCAAAACAGGCTGAGAAGCGTCGCAGCCACAACGCCAGCCTGCGTTCCATGGTTCGTACCTACATCAAGAATGTAGTTAAAGCCATCGACGCAAAAGACGCTGAAAAAGCGCAAGCTGCTTATGTTCTGGCCGTGCCAGTTATCGACCGCATGGCCGATAAAGGCATCATCCACAAGAACAAAGCTGCTCGCCATAAAGGTCGTCTGAATGGCCACATCAAGGCTCTGAACCTTGCTGCTGCAGCCTAAGCGACACGCTTGTTAAAAAACCGACCTCAGGGTCGGTTTTTTATTGCCTGCGATTTGCTGCCTTGACCACCAAACCACTATCGCCAGCAATCGAACATCGACCGGCAACCCCTACAGGGAATAACCACTGCAGGAGCCAGCCCTAAAGACCGTTACGGAGTCTGCGCCCAAGGCAGGATCGGAATCGCCGTCACCGCATTCTGCGGACTACCCTCGATCAACCGATCGCTATAGACCAGGTACACCAGGGTATTGCGCTTCTTGTCGAGGAAACGCACCACCTGCATGGTCTTGAACACCAGCGAAGTGCGCTCCTTGAATACCTCTTCGCCATCCTTGAGCTCACCCTTGAAGCTGATCGGGCCGACCTGACGACAGGCAATGGAGGCTTCGGCGCGATCTTCCGCCAGACCCAACCCACCCTTCACACCACCGGTCTTGGCGCGCGACAGGTAGCAGGTCACGCCCTCCACCTTCGGATCGTCGAAGGCCTCGACCACAATGCGGTCATTAGGCCCGACAAATTTGAACACCGTCGACACCTGGCCGATTTCTTCAGCGCAGGCCAGCAACGGCATCGCCAACAGCAACCCCAACAACCCTTTTGCTACACGCATTGGTTTTTCCTTAGACCAGAATCAGGTTGTCACGGTGAACCAGCTCAGGCTCAGCCATGTACCCCAACAAACCGACAATCGCATCAGAGGACTGACCGATGATTTTTTGCGCCTCCAGGGCGCTGTAGTTGGCCAGGCCGCGGGCGATTTCACGCCCGTCCGGCGCCACGCATACCACCATCTCGCCACGACGGAAGCTGCCCTGAACCAGCTTGACCCCCACCGGCAGCAAGCTTTTGTTGCCCTGGGACAAGGCCGACACCGCACCATCATCCAACACCAGGGTGCCACGGGTTTGCAGGTGCCCAGCCAGCCATTGCTTGCGCGCCGCCAGCATGCCGCGCTCAGGCGACAGCAAGGTACCCAGGCGCTCACCTGCCTTGAGACGATCCAGCACACGCTCCAGACGCCCACCGACAATGATGGTGTGCGCCCCGGAACGGGCCGCCAGACGCGCCGCGCGCAGCTTGGTCTGCATACCGCCACGCCCCAGCGCGCCACCCGTGCCGCCCGCCACTGCGTCCAGCGCCGGATCGTCGGCACGCGCCTCGTAAATCAGCTGGGCATTAGGATTATTACGGGGGTCCGCATCGAACATGCCGTCGCGATCCGTGAGGATCACCAGCAGATCGGCCTCGACCAGGTTAGCCACCAAGGCCGCCAGAGTGTCGTTGTCGCCGAAACGGATCTCATCGGTAACCACGGTGTCGTTTTCATTGATGACCGGAATCACCTTGAGCTCGACCAGCGCACGCAAGGTGCTGCGGGCATTGAGGTAACGCTTGCGGTCGGACAGGTCGTCATGGGTCAGCAGAATCTGCGCGGTGTGCAAGCCGTGCTCGGCAAAGCTCGACTCCCAGGCCTGCACCAGGCCCATCTGGCCAATGGCCGCGGCCGCCTGCAGCTCATGCATCGCACTCGGTCGTGCGGTCCAGCCCAGGCGGCTCATGCCGGCCGCGACCGCGCCGGAGGAAACCAATACCAGCTCGACACCGGCCTCATGCAAGGCCACCATCTGCTCGACCCAGACACCCATTGCCGCGCGATCCAGCCCTTTGCCGTCCGCCGTCAGCAGCGCACTGCCGATCTTCACGACCCAGCGCTGCGCACCTGTCACCTTACTCCGCATCTTCTTCAACCTTAGCTTGAGAGCCACGCGACCGAGCGCGCCCATAAAGTTATTCGTGGCTACGTTTCCCGGATACTAAAACGCCGCTCAGTGAGCGGCGCTTGTAGTTTACTGCAACGAATCAGTCGCGGACGTAAATGATTTCCGGACCATCTTCGTCATCCACATCTTCCTCATCCCAATCATCGTCGCCGATGTCGTGCACGCTCTTCACGCCGCTGCGGCGCAGGGCACGCTGGTCGTCCAGAGCCTGCAGCTGGGCACGCGCCTCGTCCTCGATACGCTGATCGAGCTCGGCCAATTCGTCGGCGTAGGCCGGGTCGGCCGCCAGACGATCGGCACGATCTTCCAGATACCGCATGATGTCGCGACTCAGGCGCTCAGTACCGTCCTTGGAAATAGCCGAGATCACGTACACCGGACCGGTCCACTCCAGGCGATCGACGATCTCCTTGACCCGCGCCTCATGCTCTTCCTCGAGGATCTGGTCGCATTTGTTCAGCACCAGCCAGCGATCGCGCTCAGCCAGGGACGGGCTGAACTTGGTCAACTCATTGACGATCACTTCCGCCGCATCGGCCGGACTGCTTTCATCCAGCGGCGCCATGTCCACGAGGTGCAACAGCAGACGAGTACGCGCCAGGTGCTTGAGGAAACGGATACCCAGGCCCGCACCATCCGAAGCGCCTTCGATCAGACCCGGAATATCGGCGATCACGAAGCTCTTCCAGCGGTCGACACTGACCACGCCCAGGTTCGGCACCAGGGTCGTGAACGGATAGTCAGCCACTTTCGGCTTGGCCGCGGACACCGAGCGAATGAAGGTACTCTTGCCGGCATTCGGCAAGCCCAGCAGACCAACGTCCGCCAGCACTTTCAGCTCCAGCTTGAGGTCACGCTGCTCCCCCGGCTTGCCCGGCGTGGTCTGGCGCGGCGCGCGGTTGGTACTGGACTTGAAACGGGTGTTACCCAGACCGTGCCAGCCGCCCTGCACCACCAGCAAACGCTGACCAGCCTTGGTCAGGTCACCGATCACTTCCTGGGTCCCGGCGTCGATCACCGTGGTGCCGACCGGTACGCGCAGCTCGAGATCCTCACCCTTCTTGCCGGTGCAATCGGTACTGCCGCCATTGGAGCCGCGCTCGGCATCGAAATGACGGGTGTAGCGGTAGTCCACCAGGGTATTGAGGTTTTCGTCGGCGATCATATAGATCGAGCCGCCATCGCCACCATCACCACCGTTCGGACCACCGTTTTCGATGAACTTTTCCCGACGGAAACTCATGCAGCCATTGCCGCCGTCGCCAGCTTTTACTCGGATCGAAACTTCATCAACGAACTTCATAACAAAACGCCTCTCGCCGCATGGGCGAGCCGAAAAACACTAAGACATAAGACTCTTGCAAAAATGAGCGCAGCGACCCCGATCAACGGCCGTAACATCCAGCGCTGGCAGCCCATACAAACAGTTTTGCAAGAGACTCACCCCACAAACGAAAAAGCCCCGTCGCGAGACAGGGCTTTTCCAGCGATCGCGCAATTAAGCCGCGACGACGCTCACGTAACGACGACCGAAGGCGCCTTTTACTTCAAACTTGATCACGCCTTCGATTTTCGCGAAGAGGGTGTGATCCTTACCCATGCCAACGCCGTAGCCAGCGTGGAATTGGGTGCCGCGCTGACGCACGATGATGTTGCCGGCCTTGATGACCTGGCCGCCATACATCTTCACGCCAAGGCGTTTGGCTTCTGAGTCGCGACCGTTACGGGTACTACCACCAGCTTTTTTGTGTGCCATGAGTTCAATTCTCCTAGTGAGGAATTAGGCTGAAATTAAGCCTGAATACCGGTGATTTTGATCTCGGTGAACCACTGGCGGTGGCCCATACGCTTCATGTGGTGCTTACGGCGACGGAACTTGATGATGCGGACTTTATCGTGACGACCTTGGGAGATCACTTCAGCCTTGACGGTTGCGCCAGCAACAACAGGTGCGCCGATGTTCACGTCGTCGCCATTGGCAACCAACAGAACGCGGTCAAAAGTCACGGATTCGCCAGTGGCGATTTCCAGTTTTTCGATCTTCAGGTATTCACCTTCAGCGACCTTGTATTGCTTACCGCCGGTAACGATTACTGCGTACATGGTATTTCTCCGATAATCCTGCTCACCCAGCTCTTTATAAGAAGAGGTATTGGCTGGCATGGCTGCATGGGGCTGGAACGGCCCAAGTGCAATTGCGTAAGGCAGGTGCTGCCCAGGAAGTTCAGGGTGCGCGATTGTACGCAAGCTGTCTTGGCGATGCAAGGGGCCGTCCATCGCGCCTTGACAGCCCCGGACGTGGGTCCTAGCATGCCGCGCAACCCTTCTGGAGCACCTGTCGCTGATGCAACCCCAAGCTTTCTACCGCGCGGTGGCGGACGATTTTAGCGCCGTCGACGGCATCATCAAGAAGCAGCTGACCTCCCGAGTGCCGCTGGTATCGAAAATCGGCGACTACATTACCTCGGCCGGGGGTAAACGCCTGCGTCCTTTATTGGTGCTGCTGTGTGGCAAGGCCCTGGGTCGCGAAGGCGACGACCTGCGCCTGCTGGCCGCCACCATCGAATTCCTGCACACCGCCACCCTGCTGCATGACGACGTGGTCGACATGTCCGGCATGCGCCGCGGCCGCTCGACCGCCAACGCCATGTGGGGCAACGCCCCGAGCGTGCTGGTGGGCGACTTCCTGTACTCGCGCTCCTTCGAGATGATGGTCGAGCTGGGCTCGATGCCGGTGATGAAGATCCTTTCGCAGGCCACCCGTATCATCGCCGAAGGCGAGGTGCTGCAGCTGTCGAAAGTCCGTGATGCCAGCACCACCGAAGAAACCTACATGGAAGTCATCCGCGGCAAGACCGCGATGCTCTTCGAGGCCTCGACCCACAGCGCCGCCGCCCTGGCCGGCGCCACCGAAGAGCAGAGCGAAGCCCTGCGCACCTTCGGCGATCACCTGGGCGTGGCCTTCCAACTGGTGGACGACCTGCTCGACTACCGTGGCGACGCACAAACCCTGGGCAAGAACGTCGGCGACGACCTGGCCGAAGGCAAGCCGACCCTGCCGCTGATCTACACCATGCGCGAAGGCACGCCGGAACAGGCTGCCCTGGTGCGCCAGGCGATCCAGAAAGGCGGTATCGAAGACCTGGAAAGCATCCGCGCTGCCGTGGAGGCCTCCGGCTCCCTGGACTACACCGCGCAACTGGCCCGCGACTATGTCGCTCGTGCCATTGCCTGCCTGGAAGCCCTGCCGCCGAGCGAATACCGCGACGCGCTGGTAGAACTGAGCGAATTCGCCGTAGCCCGCACCCACTAAGATCCGATTGCACACAAGCCCGCTCCTGCCCTGCGCAGGGGCGGGCTTGTTCGTGATGCTTTCCCCCTCGATCCCCCGCTATACCCCATCCCCAAGCAAAACCCTATATAATGTGCGCTTTTTTAGCCTTCCTGAATCCGAGGAGCCTTAGTGAGCACGTTGCCACCCTGCCCGAAATGCAATTCCGAATACACCTATGAAGACGGCGCCCAACTGGTCTGCCCGGAATGCGCCCACGAATGGTCCGCCAACGGCGAAGCCGAGGCCGCATCCGATGAAACCGTGAAAAAGGACTCGGTCGGTAACGTCCTGCAAGACGGCGACACCATCACCGTGATCAAGGACCTCAAGGTCAAGGGCACCTCGCTGGTGGTCAAGGTCGGCACCAAGGTCAAGAACATCCGCCTGTGCGATGGCGACCACGACATCGACTGCAAGATCGACGGTATCGGCCCGATGAAGCTCAAGTCCGAGTTCGTCCGCAAGGTCTGATATTCCGGCTATCGCCCCGTGCCAGGCACGGGGTGAAGCCCTCCCCGCTCCCGCCAGACTCCCCTCATTTCCCGCTATATATCAAAAGGCCAGCCCTTTTGACCCACAACAATTTCCACACAGAAAAAAGCAGAAACCGCCAATAGGTACTTGCTATTCATTGAATAAGAATTATTCTCATTGAAACCCATCAAGGAGATGAGACTCATGACTTATTTGATCGACGCATGGCTGGACCGCCCACACCCTTACCTGAGAATCCTCCATCGGGAAACCGGGGAAGTCTGTGCGGTACTGGAAGAAGAAGCCTTGAACGAGCTGCAGGATCAGGGCGACCTGGACCTCAACGGCCTGAGTTCCAGCGAGCCGGTGGTGCTCAAGGAACTGGTGCGCAACCTGTTTCTGTTCTGCTATGCACGGGCCTTGCGCCCTGCTGGAACAGCCGAAGGGCAAGGCCTGAGCGCAAAAATACGTCTATGACCCCACCTGACCCCTCTGCCAAGGCAAGCCTTCTCGCGATCCCTACACCGCAAACACGGCGTATGGATCGCGAGCAAGCTCAACCCGGCAGCTGAGGCTTACAGAACGTCGAGCAGCTCGACGTCAAATACCAGAACGCTGTGCGGCGGGATGCTGCCAACGCCTTGCGCGCCGTAAGCCAGTTCGCTCGGCACGTACAGACGCCATTTGCTACCGGCATTCATCAGTTGCAGCGCCTCGGTCCAGCCAGCGATCACGCCGCCGACCGGGAATTCCGCAGGCTGGCCGCGCTCGTAGGAACTGTCGAACACGGTGCCGTCGATCAGGGTGCCGTGGTAGTGGGTACGCACGCTGTCTTCACGGGATGGCTTGGCGCCTTCGCCCTGGGTCAGCACTTCGAACTGCAGGCCGGAGGCCAGAGTGGTGATGCCTTCACGCTTGGCGTTTTCAGCCAGGAAAGCCAGGCCCGCACCAGCAGCGGCTTCAGCCTTGGCAGCGGCTTCGGCCTGCATGATTTCGCGGATCACCTTGAAGCTGGCGGACATTTCTTCCTGGCCTACACGGCTAGGCTTGCCGGCGAACGCGTCGGTCAGGCCAGCCAGGATGGCGTCCAGGCTCACGCCCGGTGGCGGGTTGTCACGCAGCTGGTCGCCCAGCTGACGGCCGATACCGTAGCTGACGCGGGTTTCGTCGGTGGACAGATTTACTTCGGACATGACACTGCTCCGCTGTGCGGACGGCTCGGAAATCCGCCGTGCGTACACAGCGCATCCCGGGACGCCCGGAACCAAAAGGGCGAGCAGACTAGCACAGATGCCATGGCGATGATGAACGTGCGTCCCGCCTGTCAGGCCGAGCGGACGGCGAGGGGCACCCGCAGGCTGTCATCGGTACCGGCCGAGAGGCCACACATCTCGTCATGCACTGAAGCATGGATCAGGTTGAAGGGCAGCCTGGGAAAGGCGTGCAACACTTCCCGGGCATGCTCCACCGAACGCAGATGCAACATCTGACCGTGGGCATCGCTCAACGGATAGGCCGCCCCATGCATCCGCGCCTCGAGCAGATAGATGCCGCCTTCGAGGGAGATCAGGTTCAGCTCGTCGATTTTTCCGGCGACGGCATAAGCATTCAACTCGTGCAGGTTCATGAGTGCACCTCGCGCAGTTCAAGCCCGTGACCGTTACAGGGATATGCCTCGGCCGGTAAAAGCACAAGCTACAAACGACACCGCCCGTCCGTTTCACAACGGCCGGGCGGCGCGGCTACAGCGGTGATCAGGCGATCAGTGCTTGGTCAGCTTGTCCAGGTAGCCCATGGCGAAGGCCGAAATCACGAAGGTCATGTGGATGATCACGTACCACATCAGGTACTGCGGCTCGATGTTCTTCGCATCCATGAATACCCGCAGCAGATGGATCGAGGAGATCGCCACGATGGACGCGGCCACCTTCATCTTCAGCGAGGAGGAGTCCATCTTGCCCAGCCAGTTGAGCTTTTCCTTGTCCTCGTCGATGTCCAGCTGGGACACGAAGTTCTCGTAGCCGGAGATCATCACCATCACCAACAGGCCACCCACCAGCGCCATGTCGATCAACGACAGCAGCACCAGGATCAGATCGGACTCGGCCATGCTGAACACGTTGGGAATGACGTGGAAGACTTCCTGGAAGAACTTCAGGGCCAGGGCCAGCAGCCCCAACGACAGACCAAAGTAGATCGGCGCCAGCAGCCAGCGCGAGGCGTACATTGCATTCTCGATAAAACGTTCCATTGAATCTCACACAGGTCTGAAAACGGCGGCGAGTATATCAGCCGCCCAAAAGCCCATAAACCGCAACCAAATCCATTACCTGCGCGTCTGCCAAAGCGTTTTCTGCTAGTGTCGGAATCACGTGAACAGCTCAATGACATCGGACAGGAAGCCTGGAGAATGGATTTGCGATTGCCTTTGGCGGGTACCGGCCTGTGTATCGCGGTACTGCTCAGCAGCGGCTGCTCGCCCAGCGACGAGAAGCAGCAAGTCAGCCTGGAACAGAAA
Organism: Pseudomonas sp. GW456-L12; assembly: GCF_059424045.1. Lineage (NCBI taxonomy): Bacteria > Pseudomonadati > Pseudomonadota > Gammaproteobacteria > Pseudomonadales > Pseudomonadaceae > Pseudomonas > Pseudomonas sp. GW456-L12. The sequence continues at coordinate 32,560 of NZ_JBWKZA010000033.1, read as the reverse complement.
ACCGCACAGTTCGAACAATCCCTGGACGCTATCCAGGACCCCAAGCTCAAGGACGCCATCGCCGACCTGGGCGGTTCGCTGTTACTGCTCGAACGCGCGCAACTGCGGCTCCAGAAAAAGCCCATAGAGACCGAATACGGCGATGACGCCCTGGCCCTGCTCAAGCACTACCCCAGCCCGCAGGCGCTGGTCGACACCTACCTCAACGGCCTGTTCGTGCTGCGCAAGACCTCCAATTCCGACTACCTGACCGACCTGCAGCCGGTATTTCCCTTCAGCTTCAACATGCCGGCGCAATTCCCCTTCCCCCACGGCCTGGAATGGCAATCCGTGACCCTGAGCAACGGCAAGGTCATCGCCTTCCAACCCGAATGGTCGGAAACCGATCCCGGCATCCAGTTGAGCCCGTCCAGTTCCAACCTGACCAACCCGGATGACCTGACGGTGACCTACCCGTTCATCGAAGGCCTGGAAGTCGAAAACAAGAACCAGCCCCAACCCGTGACGCTGCAAGGCAAGGCCGAAGTGATCGCGCCACACCAGGTCCTCACCTTCGAACTGGGCAAGGCCGATATCGGCAAGCAACGCAGCGACAAGAATGTCAGCGTAAAACTGCTGTCCCTGGACAAGAACAGCGCCGAAATCGAGTTGACCAACAGCGCCCCACTGTCGCCCGAACTCAGCGAGACGCCGCTCAACCCATTACTGGTGCAGGCACGGGACACCACCGGGCAGATCCTTTCGCGCTCCGGGTCGATCAACGAAAACAGCCAACAGATCGCCTTCTACACCAAACAGCTCAGCGAAATGCAGAAGCAGAAGGCCTGGAGCCAAGCGTTCGAGCAGCAGCTTGAAAATGAGCGCAAAGCCTTCGAGCGCGAACAGCGCAGCCATTACACCAAGGTGTATTTCAACGGCCTGATCGACAAGCTCGAAGTCAATGTGCTGGACTTCTCCGCAGCCACCATCACCCGCAAAGACCTCAATCTTCCGGTGCGACGCTTCGACCCTCTGACCACCGACAGCAAGATCCAGCCCCTGCCCATGCCGGTAGTGGTGTATGACGATCAGGCACCGAACTACCTCAAGGGCGCCAACCTCGACCAAGAAACCTTGAAGAAAAGCGTGGTCGTTCATCAATCCACCGAGGACGCCAGCGCGGCGCGGATCGAGTTCGACCACCCGAGAACCTTCAATGACGAGTTGCTGGGCACGTCCTTCTCCACCGGCGACAGTCCCGTGACCTTCTTCACCCAGAACGAAAACGGCAAACGCGGCGAGCCCATCGAACTGCCATCGGAGGCAGTCGAGGTCGATCCGATGCGCAGCTCGATCACTTACGACCTGACCCTGTTCCCGGAAACCCCGGCTTACGCCGTCGGTGCGATCCCGCTGTTCCTGGCCAGCATCGAGAAGAAAGCCCTACCCGTCAGCCAGCTACCCAAAGGCCTGGAGCTGCGGGGCAATGCGCTGATCGTCGACCAGCGCCTGTTCCCGTCCGAGGCCTGGCGTTTCTACGCCAAGGACGCCAGCGGCCAGTACCTGAAGGAGATTCTTGCGGTCAGCCATGAGGCGCCGGCAAGCGGCCCGGCCTTGTTCGACGTGCATTACTTCTATGGGCAGCCCACCGAGCTGGAAACCTACCAGCGCAGCGAACTCAACACCGTCGAATATGGCTTTGAGGTCAAGCTCGACAAGCTGGAGAACCCACTACCCGCCGAGTAGGACTCAGCGGTAGGGATTAACGGGAGATTGCGTCAATGGCGGCAGCGTTCGCCATTGATCTGCCGTAGTTGCGCCTGAAGGTGCAGGCACCAGATCTGCGGATCGTCGGCCAGCTCATAACCATGGGTGGTCAGGCTTTCGACGATGGAATCAAGGATGGATTCGGCCACGCTGGGACCGCAGAAAGGTCCCTGGGCCTTGATGGCCGAAGGTTGCTCGCCAGCCATTCCGGCCGCGAACAGTAGGGTCCACATTCCGTTATCTCCCGCCAGCGGGCGGATACTGCATTCGATACGGGTGACCAGGCCAAGACACTGGCGGGTAAGGCAGAGGTTGCGCGACATGGCGGCGACCCTCGGTAGATCCGGTATTCAGCCCTCATGTGAAGACTGTTTCGATCCAGTGACGACTGTCGTTCTCCTTGCCTGAGAATAGGAAGAAAAGCCTGAGAAGCAAAGTTGACCGGCTGAACAGGCGCCGAATGGTCTATTCGCGAAAGTTGACGCCAGCGGACCGGCGCCGCGACGAAGGCCAAGCCCTCGTCGCGGCAAGGCTCATGCCGGCTTGGTTTGTGCCAATGCCTCTTGCGCCTGCTCTTTTTCCGCTTCCTTGAGGTCCTCCTCGCTGACCATTTCAGCGATGACCCGCAGGCGCTCCACCACCCGCGCGTTGACGCTGCCTTCCGGGAACTGGCCATCCGCATCCGGCTCGCCCGCGGGTTCGCCGACCAGCAGGCTCAGGGCCTCGTCAGCCTGGCGCACGGCATACACGTGGAATTGCCCGGCGCGGACTGCCGCCAGCACCTTCTCATCGAGCATCAGGGTCGCGACGTTGGCGTGAGGAATGATCGCACCTTGCTCGCCCGTCAGGCCCCGAGCTTCGCAGAGGCGGAAGAAGCCTTCGATCTTCTCGTTGACCCCGCCAACCGCCTGCACTTCGCCGAACTGGTTGATCGATCCGGTAATGGCAAAGCATTGCTTGAGCGGGGTTTTCGACAAGGCCGAGATCAGCGTGCACGCCTCGCCCAGCGATGCACTGTCGCCATCGACGTAACCGTAGGATTGCTCCAGCGCGATGCTCGCCGAGATCGCCAGGGGGAATTCCTGGGCGTAACGACTGCCCAGGTAGCCGGTGAGAATCATCACGCCCTTGGAGTGAATCGGCTGGCCGAGATTGACCTCGCGCTCGATGTCGACGATACCGCTGCCCCCCGGGTAGACCGTGGCGGAAATCCGCGCCGGCACGCCAAAGGCCGAGTCGCCCACTTCCAGCACCGTCAGCCCGTTGCACTTGCCTACCGCAGCGCCATCGGTGTCGATCAGGATGATCCCCGCCAGCATGTCGTCGAGAATCCGCGCCGAAACCCGCCCGGTACGGGTGGCCTTGGCTTTGAGTGCCCGTTCGATATGCCCGGCATCGGTCATCTCGTCCGAGGCCAGGTGACGGATGAAGTCCGCCTCGCTGACCAGCTGGAACAGATCGCCAATACGCGCCGACAAGCGCCCCTGATGCTCCGCCAGCCGGGCGCTGTAGGTCGCCAGGCGCGCCACCGCGTCCGCGGTCAGCGGTGCCATGCCTTCTTCGGAGGTGCGAGTTTTCAGCAGCTGGGCGAACTGTTCGAGGCTCTCGTCCACCATCGGGATGTCTTCGTCGAAGTCCACCAGCACGCGAAACATTTCCTGGAAGTCCGGGTCCAGGTCCTGCAGCGTGTAGTACAGCTGGCGGGCACCGATGATCACGACCTTGACCTGCAACGGGATGTGTTGCGGGGTCAGGGTCACGGTGGCCAGGCGTCCCAGTTCGCCCAGCGGCGACTCCATCTTCAGCTTGCGCGATTGCAGGGCCCGCTTGAGGGCATCCCAGACAAAGGGTTCGCTGAGCATCTTCTCGGCTTCGAGAATCAGGAAACCGCCGTTGGCCCGATGCAGGGCACCCGGACGCAACTGCCGGTAAGTGGTGTAGAGCGCGCCCTGGTCGGTGCTGTATTCAATGCGGCCAAACAGGTTGTCGTAGGTCGGGTGCGGCTCGAACACCACTGGCGCGCCGCCACTGGCCGGATGGCCGACCACCAGGCTCGGGCCGTACTGTTCTTCCAGCAGCTTGCGGGCCACGGCGTCGGTCTTGCTGTCGTCCACCAGTTGCTCGACCACGGTCTTGAGCAGGTACACCTGCATGGCTTGCAGGTAGCCGCATACACCGGCGTTTTCCGCGTACTTCTCGGACAGCGGCGCCAGCAGCGGCTGCAAAGCCAGGGTAATGGTTTCTTCGTTGAGGTGACGCAGCTGGTTGCTCGACTCGCGCTTCCACTGCGGCAGGCTCGCCAGTTCTTCATTGAGGCGCTCTTCCAGGGCGGAAATGTCCTCATGGAAACGCTCGCGATCGGCTTCGGGCAATTGCGCGAACTCGGCCTCGTCCAGCGCCTTGCCGTCGAGCATCGGGGTGAAGGCGATATTGCTGCTGTCGCGGTACAGCGCGACGTCCTTCTCCAGCGCCAGGCGCTCGATAACGTCGAGGGCACGGTCGTAACGCTGGTTGAACGCGCGGTCGATGGCGCTTTTCTTCTGTTGATAGGACGGATGCTCGAAGACCGCCGGAAAGGTCGCCAGCAGGTTGTCGATCAGGCCGTTGATGTCACTGATGAACGCACCCGCGGCCCCCGAAGGCAGCTCCAGCGCGCGTGGCTCGCGCGGCTCATCGAAGTTGTTGACGTAGACCCAGTCGGACGGGGTCTGCAGACGTTTGCCTTCAGCCTTCAGGTAGCGTTTGACGAAAGAGAAGCGGCCAGTGCCGGGCTCGCCCATGACAAAGACGTTGTAACCGGGGCGTGGCATGGCCACACCGAACTGCAAGGCTTCGACCGCACGTTCCTGGCCAAGCACACCGCGAAAGGGCTCCAAATCATTGGTGGTCGAGAAGCTGAACTGTTCAGCGGAAAACGGACGGGTCAGCGCTTCGGGCGCTAGACGCAAGCTGGCAGCAACAGGATCAGGCATCGGGCTTCCTTACATCAGGCGGGGCAGATGGGGCATTCTGGCGCCGGGTACAGCGGCTGGCAAGGCGCGACGCAGCGAAAGCGCGGACAGATCCCCGGCCCCACGCAGACAGCATAAAAACCGTCTATTTCAAGGAATGTCATGCAAAAAAACACGGAACCCTTGGAATCTGCCTAAACTCCAAGCTGCGCGGCTGGACTAATAACCGGCCCACTGGCGCCGACATGGGCCAGAACCCTTGTCCATTGGTTTGCACACAAAGAGAACAAAGCTATGAAACGGATTCTTCTCGGTACTCTCTTCACCGCTGTTTCCATCAATGCAATGGCCCAAGCGCCAGGCGGTCCGGATTGTGGGTGGGGCAACCTGCTGTTCGAAGGACAGCGCGGCACTCCGGCTCACTTCCTGGCCTCCACCACCAACGGCACCTCCGGTAACGCGACCTTCGGTATGACTTCCGGCACCAACGGCTGCTCGACCAACAGTGCGCTGACTTACGGCGGCAAATCCTGGTTTGCCATGAATGGCATGATGAACGAGCTCTCCGAAGACATGGCCAAAGGTGAAGGCGAAGCGCTGACCACCTACGCCGTGGTCCTGGGCGTCGCTCCTGAAGACCGCGCGCACTTCGCCGCCGTCACCCACGAGCACTTCCAGCAGATCTTCAGCAAAGCCGATGTGACCGCGGAAGATGTGCACACCAACACCCTGGCCGTGCTGAAAAGCGATGCACGCCTGGCCAAGTACGCCACCCCGGCTTAATCTCGACCCGCCCGCTCTTCTCGGGGAGCGGGCTTTTGTTTTTCGGACATGACCCCTCCCGGGTCTTTGTTTTTTCCGACTCAAGTTGCCCACCATGCTCAAACGCCTTGCCTCCCTGGCGCTCTGTGTCTGCGCCCCGCTGTCCGCCGCGCCACAAATCGACCACTCACGTTTGCAGCAACTGGCCAGCGATCCGTTCTGGATTTCCCTTGGCCACTACGAAACCGCCAAGCTCGGTGGCTGGCGCAGTTATGTCAGCGACCCGAAGTTTTTCCTCGCCAAAGACGGTGCCGAACACCCCGACGCCGAACTCAAGGCCACCCTTGACGCGCTCTACGCCCCCGCCGGCAGCGGCAACCAGCATGCTCAATGCGTGTACCCCGCCCGCACCCGCTGGCTCAAGGCCCAACTGCGCCTGAGCGATCTGCCGGCGGTGGACTGCAATGAGTTCAACCAGTGGTTCAAGGACGTCTCGCCCCACAGCACGGTGATGATTTTCCCGGCGGCCTACCTGAACAGCCCGTCGTCGATGTTCGGCCATACCCTGCTGCGCATCGACCAGGCCGACGTCCAAAGCAACCACACCGCCCTGCTCAGCTACGCGATCAACTTCGGTGCCTATATCGAAGGCTCGGACAACAGCATTCTCTATGCCTGGAAAGGCCTGATGGGCGGCTATCCCGGCCTCTTCGCCCTGGTGCCCTACCAGGAAAAGCTCTCGGAGTACCGCAGCCTGGAAAACCGCGACCTGTGGGAATACCGGCTGAACCTGACCCAGGCCGAAACCGAACGCATGGTCGAGCACGTCTGGGAACTGAAGCAGATCAAGTTCGACTACTTCTTCTTCGACGAGAACTGCTCCTACCGCTTGCTCGAGCTGCTGCAAGTCGCCCGCCCGAGCCTGCGCCTGACCGGGCAATTCCCGCTGACGGCGATTCCTACCGACACCGTCAAGGCGGTGAAGGAAGCCGGCCTGGTGGAGAAGATCGAGTACCGCCCGTCCCGCGAACGTGAACTGCTGGAGCGCGCCAAGCCGCTGAGCAGCGACGAACAGCAATGGGTGCTGAAGGTCAGCGCCGACCAGCAACAGCTGCAGGAGCCGGCCTTCAAGGCCCAGCCACGGGACCGCCAGGCGTTGATCATCGATGCAGCCTATCGCCTTGAGCGCTACCGGGCCAACGGTCAAGAGCGCGATCCGCAACGGGCGCAGCGCAGTTTCGAGCTGTTGCGGGCGATCAACCGCAACCCGCCGCCCGAACTGTCCATCGAACGCCCTGGCCTGCCGGAAGACGGCCATGAATCGCGCACCTGGCAGGTCGGCGTGGGCACCCGCGGCGACCAGGCCTTTGGCGAATATGGGCTGCGCATGGCCTATCACGACCTCAATGACAACGCCCAAGGTTTTCCCTTGGGCGCACAGATCGAAATCCTGCAAATGAAACTGCGCCAGTACGAAGGCAACAATTGGCAGCTACAGCAACTGGACCTGGCGACCATTCGTTCGCTGACGCCGCGTAACGAACTGCTGCAACCCTGGTCCTGGCAGGTCACCGGCGGCCTGGAGCGGGTGCCGGGCAAACACGACGATGAAACCCTGGTCAGCCATGTCAACGGTGGCGGTGGCGGCACCTGGCAGCTCAGCGAGAACATGCTCGGCTTCGCCCTGGGCACCGTGCGCGTCGAGCACAACGCCGATTTCGCCGGCTTCATCACCCCGGCGGCCGGCTTCAACACCGGCCTGCTGTGGAAAAACCCGTTGGGCAACTTCAGCGTCGAAGCCAAGGGCGATTACTTCACCAATGGCGAGGTGCGCCGCAGCCTGAGCCTCAACCAGCAATGGGAGCTGTCGCGCAACCTGGGCCTGCGCCTGAGCGCCCAGCGCGAGTTCAGCCACCTGGCCACGGCGGAAAACGAGGTGATGCTGGAACTGAAGTGGTACCACTACTGACGCCCGGTAGCATTCTTGCCGCGCTTTCACAGACCACTGACGAATCCCCTTCTAGACTTTCTCTATCAGCCGTTGAACGGCGTGGGAGTCAGAGATGTGGCGGTATGCGGTAGTGGCAGCGTTGCTAGCGTTGATGACCGGTTGCGAGACGACCCACGAGCAGTTGCTCAAGCAGGGTTATCCGCCGGCCTTCGCCGACGGCTTCGATGATGGCTGCGCCAGCGGTCGCCAGGCCGCCGGGGCGATCAACGGCGAATTTCGCAAGAACGTGCCGCGCTACCTCAAGGACCCGCAATACGCCGAGGGCTGGAGCGACGGCTTTCGCCAGTGCCAGGCCATGCTGGAAAACCAGGACCGCAACGATTATCGGGAGCGTCACTGGGACGAACGCGAACGCGCCTGGCAAGAAGAAAAAGACCGCGACGCCGCGCGAGCCTATCGCTCACAGTAAGTCGCTTTCAGGCATGGCCAGAAACCAAAAGGCTGCGACCATGGCCCAAACCTCCATTACGGGAAAACGCCCATGAGCCGAGCCTTCGTCAATGAGGAACTGACTGCCGCCCAGGCCGACCAACCCGTGGAACGGCAGATCAGCGCGCAGCCCAACTACGTCACCCCGCAGGGCCTGAGCGAACTGCAGGCCAAGGTCGCGTTCCTGCAAACCCGGCACAACGAACAATCGGCGCTGGGCGACCAGGCGGACCCACAGCAGCTGGCCGATATCGAACGCGACCTGCGCTACTTCAACCAGCGCCTGCAAAGCGCCCAGGTGGTTCCCCAGGCGACATCGCGGTCGAAAGTGCAGATCGGCAGCAGGGTCATCTTCGCCGACGAGCACGGCACCGAGCAGTGTGTGCAACTGGTGGGAGAGGATCAGGCCGATGTCGCCAAGGGCCTGATCAATTGGGGCTCGCCGTTGGGCCGGGCGCTGCTGGGCACCCAGCTTGGCGATGAAGTGCTGTGGCAGCGGCCGGCGGGCGATCAGTTGATCGAGGTGATCCGCATCGACCCGGCTTAAACCACGCCCTGGGCCAGCATGGCATCGGCGACCTTGACGAAGCCGGCGATGTTGGCCCCTTTGACGTAGTTGATCCGACCGTTTTCTTCGCCGTAATGCACGCAGGCGTGGTGGATCGACTGCATGATGCCGTGCAGCTTGCTGTCCACCTCGCCGGCGCTCCACAGTAGGCGCATGGCGTTCTGCGACATCTCCAGCCCGCTGACCGCCACGCCACCGGCGTTGGACGCCTTGCCCGGGGCGAACAGAATGCCGGCCTCGATAAAGATATCCACAGCCTCCAGGGTGGTCGGCATGTTCGCCCCTTCAGCCACGCACATGCAGCCGTTGCGCAGCAGCGTGCGTGCCGACTCGGCGTCCAGTTCGTTCTGGGTGGCGCACGGCAGCGCGATGTCGCACGGCAGCGCCCAGGGGTGCTGTCCGGCAAGGAACTCGAGGTTGAACCGCGTCGCCAGCTCGCTGATGCGCCCGCGCTTGACGTTCTTCAACTCCAGCACCGCCTGCCATTGCTCCTCGGTCAGCCCGGCCTCGCAGTACAGCGTGCCTTCGGAGTCCGACAGGGAGATCACCTTGCCGCCCAGGTCCATGACCTTGCGCGCGGCGTATTGCGCCACGTTGCCGGAGCCGGAAATCGCCACGCGCTTGCCCTCCACCCGCTCGTCACGGCGCTTGAGCATTTCTTCGGCGAAGTACACGCAGCCAAAGCCGGTAGCCTCCGGACGGATCAGGCTGCCGCCGTAACTCATGCCCTTGCCGGTCAGCACCGAAGTGAACTGATTGCTCAGGCGCTTGTACTGGCCGAACAGGAAGCCGATTTCCCGGGCGCCCACACCGATATCCCCCGCCGGCACGTCCACGTCCGAACCGATATGGCGATACAGCTCGCTCATGAAGGACTGGCAGAAGCGCATCACCTCGGCGTCGCTCTTGCCCTTCGGATCGAAGTCCGAGCCGCCTTTGCCGCCGCCCATGGGCAGCGAAGTCAGGGAGTTCTTGAAGGTCTGCTCGAAGGCGAGGAATTTCAGCACCCCCAGATTGACCGAAGGGTGGAAGCGCAAACCGCCCTTGTACGGGCCGATAGCGCTGTTCATCTGGATGCGGAACCCGCGATTGACCTGGACCTTGCCCTGATCGTCGACCCACGACACACGAAACACCACCGCCCGCTCCGGCTCACAGATGCGCTCGAGAATGCCCGAGGTCAGGTAATGCGGATTGGCCTCCAGGAACGGCCACAGGCTGCGCAGCACCTCTTCCACCGCCTGGTGGAATTCAGGCTGGTCCGGGTCGCGTTTTTTCAGGCGGGCGAGGAAGTCTTCGACGGATTCGATCATGGGAAAGTCTCGGCAAATTTATTGTCGTTAACGCAGATTTGCCCGGGACTTTAGCAACTCGAACAGCACCATGACAGAGCAAAATGTCGCAGTTATGAATTTAAATGGTGCAATTGATATAAATTTTTCACCATTTCCGGCATTTAACGCACCATTCAGGTGATCCTAATCACCAGCAATGCCCCATGTTGGCGAACCCGAAAAACAGGCAAAAAAAACGGAGCCCGAAGGCTCCGTTTCTTTCAAGCAACTTGCCCGATCAGGCCAGTTTCTTGTAACGCACGCGGTGCGGTTGGGCTGCCGCGTCGCCGAGGCGCTTCTTGCGATCGGCTTCGTACTCGGTGTAGTTGCCTTCGAAGAACACCGCTTGCGAGTCGTCTTCGTACGCCAGGATGTGGGTCGCAACACGGTCAAGGAACCACCGGTCGTGGGAGATCACAATGGCGGCGCCCGGGAAGTCCAGCAGGGCTTCTTCCAGGGAACGCAGGGTTTCGACGTCGAGGTCGTTGGACGGTTCGTCGAGCAGCAAGACGTTGCCGCCCTCTTTCAGGGTCAGGGCCAGGTGCAGGCGGCCACGCTCACCACCGGACAGGTCCTTGACGAACTTCTGCTGGTCGCCGCCCTTGAAGTTGAAGCGACCGACGTAGGTACGCGACGGGATCTCGTAGCTGCCGATACGGATCTGGTCGGAACCGTCGGAGATCTGCTGGAACACAGTCTTGCTGCCGTCCAGGTCTTCGCGGCTCTGGTCGACGCAAGCCAGCTGCACGGTTTCGCCGACTTCGATGCTGCCCGAGTCCGGCGTTTCCTTGCCCATCAGCATGCGGAACAGGGTGGACTTACCGGCACCGTTACCGCCGATCACGCCGACGATGGCGCCTTTGGGCATGGAGAACGACAGGTTGTCGATCAGCACGCGATCGCCGTAGCCCTTGGTGACGTTCTTGAACTCGATGACCTTGTCACCCAGGCGCGGACCGGCCGGGATGTAGATCTCGTTGGTCTCGCTGCGCTTCTGGAATTCCTGCGATTGCATTTCTTCGAAGCGAGCCAGACGGGCCTTGGATTTCGATTGGCGAGCCTTCGCGCCCTTGCGCACCCACTCCAGTTCTTCCTTCATGGCCTTTTCATGGGCCGACTGCTGCTTGGATTCCTGGGCCAGACGATCGGACTTGGCTTCCAGCCAGCCCGAATAGTTGCCCTCGTAAGGAATACCGGCGCCGCGGTCGAGCTCGAGGATCCAGCCGGCGACGTTGTCCAGGAAGTAACGGTCGTGCGTGATCGCAACCACGGTGCCCGGGAAGTCGTGGAGGAAGTGCTCCAGCCAGGCCACGGAATCGGCGTCCAGGTGGTTGGTCGGTTCGTCGAGCAGCAGCATGTCCGGGGCGGACAGCAGCAGGCGGCACAGGGCCACGCGACGCTTTTCACCACCGGACAGGTGTTCGACCTTGGCGTCCCAGGCCGGCAGGCGCAGCGCATCGGCGGCGACTTCCAGCTGGCGCTCCAGGTTGTGGCCATCGCTGGCCTGCAGGATCGCTTCGAGCTTGGCCTGTTCGGCGGCCAGCTTGTCGAAGTCGGCATCCGGATCGGCGTAGGCCGCGTAGACCTCGTCCAGGCGCGCCTGGGCGTCCTTGATCACGCTGACCGCTTCCTCGACCACTTCACGCACGGTCTTGGTCGGATCCAGCTGAGGCTCCTGGGGCAGATAGCCGATGTTCAGCTCGGGCATCGGACGGGCTTCGCCCTCGAACTCGGTGTCGACGCCGGCCATGATTTTCAGCAGGGTGGACTTACCCGAACCGTTGAGGCCCAGCACGCCGATCTTGGCGCCCGGGAAGAACGACAGAGAGATGTTTTTCAGGATTTCCCGCTTCGGCGGAACAACTTTTCCCAGCCGATGCATGGTGAAGACGTATTGAGCCATGATGAACCTAGCGTCAGTGACTGATGAATGGAGAGAGGGCGAAGCCCGGGCCAGGCCATGCGCGGCGCCGGCATTTGATCGTGATCAATGCCTGCGTACGGAAAAAGCCTGATTGTCTGGAGCTGGAGCGCTCCCGCGTAACCGGCAAAGCTACCTCAATGGCCGGGCAAGGTCCAGCCAGCCGGGACTGGCACTTTGCCACAACTCAAGGCATGCTAGCCGCCCTTCGGGCGTCCGGCTTATAGTGCACGTCGCGCCAGTCCAGCCAAACCGCAGGATCACAGTTTGTCCAATGCCACTCCGCCCTTTTCCCTGCGCGCACCTGCACCTGCGTCCGGCTCGCCCCTGCGCGGCACCCTGAAAGGCGTGCTGGCGACCCTGGTCCTGCTGCTGCTCGCCCTGCTGTTCTGGCAACTGCTCGACCAACTGCAACAGACCCGCAAAGACCAGCGTCAACACGCGATCGACTACAACGCCGACCTGGCCGAGCACATCAGCCTCAACCTGGCACTCAATGCGCAGATAGCCCTCAACCTGCTGCCGATCGTCGAGCCGCCCCAGAATGCCGAACAGCAACAACTGCTGCTGAAAAGGCTGCAGCTGTCCCTGCCCGACCTGCAAAGCATCGCGCTGCTGGATGCCAAGGGCCAGCTCATCAGCGACAGTGGCGCCGACGGCCAGGACGCCGCATGGCTCGCCGAGCTGACCAGCCGCAGCCGCGGCCAGCGCTACTACTACAGCAACGCCACCAACGGCGCGCTGGTACAGCTGCTGTTGCACCAGCCCAGCGGCGCCCTCAAGAGTTACTGGGTGCTGCGCCTGGCACCGTCTTTCGTCCAGTCCCTGGAGCCCAGTCCCGACCAGGGTTTTCACCCGACCTGGGTCATTGAAAACCGCCTGAACCAGAAAACCCTCAGCCGCGACGACGGCAGCAACACCCCGGTGAGCACCGACGACATAGCCAACAGCGTGCTGGTCGCGCCACTGGGCAATAGCGACTGGCAATTGCGCGGCCTGTTCGACGAGCGCGCGGTGATCGAGCAACTGTTGCCGGCGTTTATCGCCAAGTGCCTGCTGGGGCTGGCGTTTTCCCTGCTGCCGGTGATCGCGTTGCTGAACATGCGCCGCCGCCAGCGTCAGTTGCACGAAGGGCGTCGGCGCTATCAGGATATTTTCGAAGGCACCGGGGTCGCTCTCTGTGTCCTGGATATCTCCGGGCTGCCGGCGTTTCTCGACAAGGCGCAACTGCACGACAGCGAACAGCTCAAGGCCTGGCTGGAGCACAACCCACAGCAGCGCCAGCTGCTGCTTGAAGAACTGCGTGTCACCGAGGTCAATCAGGTGGCCCTGCGGCTGCTCAACGTTGACTCCTGCGAGCAGGCCTGGAAACTGCTGATCGAAGGCAGCCCGCTCCACAACAGCGCCATCGGCAACCAGTTGCTGGAGACCGTGATCAACCAGCACAAACAGCTGGAGCTGGAAATCCGCCTCAGCGACGCCCAGGGCCACGACCAGCATCTGTGGCTGGTACTGCGCCTGCCGGAAGACCCCTGCGACTATCGCGCGGTGATCCTCAGCATCAGCGACATCACCAGCCGCAAGCTCATCGAGCTGTCGCTGCTGGAGCGCGAGGGTTTCTGGTCGGATGTGGTGCGCACCGTGCCGGACCACCTTTATGTGCAGGACGTCATCAGCCAGCGGATGATCTTCAGCAACCATCACCTGGGCCAGACCCTCGGCTACAACAAGACCGAACTGCACCAGATGGGCGAGTATTTCTGGGAAATCCTCCTGCACCCGGAAGACGCCGACCTCTATCACCGCCTGCGCCAGGAACAGCGGCATGCCGGCTACCTGCAGTTGCTGCAGTGCCACTTGCGCTTTCGCCACCGCAGCGGCCAATGGCGCTGTTTCGACATCCGCGAACAGGCCCTGGCGCGGGACAAGTACGATCAGGTCACGCGCATCATCGGCGTGGCCAAGGACATCACCGACCAGATCGAGGCCAGCGAATCCCTGCGCGACAGCGAACGACGCTATCGCATGCTCGCCGAAAGCATCAGCGACGTGATTTTCTCCACCGACAGTAAGATGGCCCTCAACTATGTCAGCCCCTCGGTGCAGTCGGTACTGGGTTATGACGTGGAGTGGATCTTCCAGAACGGCTGGCAATCGACCATCGCCAACCCGCAACAACTGACCGGCATCTACGCCCTGATGGAGCGGGTCAGCAAGGCCCTGGACAAGCCCGAGCAACTGGCGCGCCTGCGTAACCAGGTGCAGACCCAGTTGTTCCTGTTCGACTGCCTGCGGGCCGACGGGCGCAAGATTCCGATCGAGTTGCGCCTGGTGCTGGTGTGGGACGAACACGGCGCTTTCGAAGGCGTGCTCGGGGTCGGCCGCGATATCAGCCAGCAGCGTCGCGCGGAAAAAGACCTGCGCATGGCAGCCACGGTATTCGAGCACTCGACCTCGGCGATCCTGATCACCGACCCGGCGGGCTACATCGTCCAGGCCAACGAGGCGTTCAGCCGGGTCAGTGGCTACGCGGTGTCCCAGGTGCTCGACCAGTTGCCGAACATGCTCACCGTCGACGAACAGCAGGAAGCCCACCTGCGCTATGTGCTCAAGCAGCTGCACCAGCACAGCACCTGGGAAGGCGAGGTCTGGCTCAAGCGTCGCAACGGCGAGCACTATCCGGCCTGGGTCGGCATCACCGCGGTGCTCGATGACGAAGGCGACCTGGCCAGCTACGTGTGTTTCTTCACCGACATCAGCGAACGCAAGGCCAGCGAGCAGCGCATTCACCGCCTGGCCTACTACGACGCCCTGACCCACCTGCCCAACCGCACGCTGTTCCAGGACCGCCTGCACACCGCCCTGCAATCGGCGGAGCGGCAGAAGTCCTGGGTGGTGCTGATGTTCCTCGACCTGGACCGTTTCAAGCCGATCAACGACTCCCTGGGCCACGCCGCGGGCGACCGCATGCTCAAGGAAATGGCCACCCGCCTGCTCGATTGCGTCGACGATGACGACACCGTGGCGCGCATGGGCGGCGATGAGTTCACCCTGCTCCTGCAACCACGGACCAGCCGCGAGATCGCCCTGAACCGGGCGATCCACGTTGCCGAACAGATTCTCGCCAGCCTGGTGAAGCCGTTCGTGCTCGAAGGCCGTGAGTTCTTCGTCACCGCCAGTATCGGCATTGCCCTGAGCCCGCAGGACGGCAACGAACTGAGCCAGCTGATGAAAAACGCCGACACCGCGATGTACCACGCCAAGGAGCGCGGCAAGAACAACTTCCAGTTCTACCAGGCCGACATGAACGCCAGCGCCCTGGAACGCCTGGAGCTGGAAAGCGACCTGCGCCACGCCCTGGAACAGCAGGAATTCATCCTCTACTACCAGCCGCAGTTCAGCGGCGACGGCAAGCGCCTGACCGGCGCCGAGGCCCTGCTGCGCTGGCGCCATCCGCGACGCGGGCTGGTACCGCCGGGGGACTTCATCCCGGTGCTCGAAGAACTGGGACTGGTGGTGGATGTCGGCGACTGGGTCATCAGCGAAGCCTGCCGCCAGCTCAAGGCGTGGCACCAGGCCAAGGTCCGGGTGCCGAAGGTCTCGGTGAACATCTCGGCCCGGCAATTCTCCGATGGTCAGCTGGGCATGCGGATCGCCACCATCCTCAAGGACACCGGCCTGCCGCCGGCCTGCCTGGAGCTGGAACTGACCGAAAGTATCCTGATGCGCGAAGTCAGCGAGGCGATGCAGATCCTCGACGGGCTGAAGAACCTCGGCCTGAGCATCGCAGTCGACGACTTCGGTACCGGTTATTCATCGCTGAACTACCTCAAGCAGTTCCCCATCGATGTCTTGAAGATCGACCGCACCTTCGTCGACGGCCTGCCGTCCGGCGAGCAGGACGCGCAGATCGCCCGCGCCATCATCGCCATGGCCCACAGCCTGAACCTGGCGGTGATCGCCGAGGGCGTGGAAACCCATGAGCAACTGGACTTCCTGCGCGAACACGGCTGCGACGAAGTCCAGGGTTACCTGTTCGGCCGGCCGATGCCGGCCAACAGCTTCGAAGGGCAGTTCAGCAACGACGCGCTGTTCATGTTCGATTGATCAACCTCGCCTTCCCTGTAGCCGCTGCCGCAGGCTGCGATAAGGCCGAAGGCCTTCGTGGCCTCAAGAGCACGACCACTGCGTGGTCGATCGCAGCCTGCGGCAGCGGCTACAGGACTCAGCCTGGGCAGCTCATGAACACCACTTGTCTGCGACATGATGTCCTTTCATATGCCATCTAAAACCCGTTGGGTTAGAATGCCCCCCTTTTCTGCCCCGATCCTTGAGGACCGCCATGTTCAGCCGTGATTTGACTATTGCCAAGTACGACGCCGATCTCTTTGCCGCCATGGAGCAAGAAGCTCAGCGCCAGGAAGAGCACATTGAGCTGATCGCTTCGGAAAACTACACCAGCCCTGCGGTGATGGAAGCTCAAGGCTCGGTGCTGACCAACAAATACGCCGAAGGTTACCCAGGCAAGCGTTACTACGGCGGCTGCGAATACGTCGACGTGGTTGAGCAGCTGGCCATCGACCGTGCCAAGGAACTGTTCGGCGCCGACTACGCCAACGTCCAGCCGCACGCCGGCTCGCAAGCCAACGCCGCCGTTTACCTGGCGCTGCTGTCGGCTGGCGACACCATCCTGGGCATGAGCCTGGCCCATGGCGGTCACCTGACCCACGGCGCCAGCGTTTCCTCCTCCGGCAAGCTGTACAACGCCATCCAGTACGGCATCGATGCCAACGGCCTGATCGACTACGACGAAGTCGAGCGCCTGGCGGTCGAGCACAAGCCGAAGATGATCGTGGCCGGTTTCTCTGCCTACTCGCAGGTCCTGGACTTCCCACGTTTCCGCGCAATCGCCGACAAGGTCGGTGCCTATCTCTTTGTTGATATGGCTCACGTTGCGGGGCTGGTCGCCGCTGGCGTCTACCCGAACCCGGTGCCTTTCGCCGACGTGGTAACCACCACCACCCACAAGACCCTGCGCGGTCCACGTGGCGGCCTGATCCTGGCGCGCGCCAACGCCGACATCGAGAAGAAGCTGAACTCCGCGGTATTCCCGGGCGCCCAGGGCGGTCCGCTGGAGCACGTGATTGCCGCCAAGGCCATCTGCTTCAAGGAAGCGCTGCAGCCTGAGTTCAAGGCCTACCAGCAACAAGTGGTGAAGAATGCCCAGGCCATGGCCGGCGTGTTCATCGAGCGCGGTTTCGACGTGGTTTCCGGCGGTACGCAGAACCACCTGTTCCTGCTGTCGCTGATCAAGCAGGAAATCTCCGGTAAAGACGCCGATGCCGCCCTGGGCAAGGCCTTCATCACCGTGAACAAGAACTCCGTGCCAAACGACCCACGCTCCCCGTTCGTCACCTCCGGCCTGCGCTTCGGTACTCCGGCTGTGACCACTCGCGGCTTCAAGGAAGCCGAGTGCAAGGAACTGGCGGGCTGGATCTGCGACATCCTGGCTGACCTGAATAACGAAGCGGTGATCGACACCGTTCGTGAGAAAGTCAAAGCCATCTGCAAGAAGCTGCCGGTATACGGCGCTTAATTAGCAGAGCGTTACCTGAAAAGCCCGGCCTTCGCGCCGGGCTTTTTTTCGGCCGCGAATTGTCTGGCCCGGGGCCTGTAGCCGCTGCCGCAGGCTGCGATCGGCCGGCACGGCCGCAACACTCTGAAGATCGCAGGAAGGCCTTCGGCCTTATCGCAGCCTGCGGCAGCGGCTACAGGACCAGCACCACTGGTCAGACCGGTCATGCCAATTTTCGGATTTACCCTTGTATTCGCGGGAAAATCGAGCATAGACTGCGCCTGCACTGGACATACCGGTAAGACCACAATAATTAAGTCCCGAATCTGATGCGCTCCGCGCACGGCAGCCGGGACACCGACCAGGATTCCCCTCATGCTCAGATGGTGCTCGCGTTCGATTTTCCTCCAGGTAGTCCTCGGACTGATGCTCGGCATCGTGTGCGGACTGACACTCCCCGAATACTCCTCGCAACTCAAGCCACTGGGCGACGCCTTTATCAAGCTGATCAAGATGCTGATCGGCCTGATCGTCTTCTGCGTGGTGGTCAGCGGCATCTCCGGCGCCGGCGACCTGAAAAAGGTCGGACGCATCGGGCTCAAATCCGTCATCTACTTCGAAGTCCTGACCACCATCGCCCTGGTAATCGGTCTGGTCTTCGCCTTTACCACCGGCATCGGCAGCGGCGCCAATATCCATCTGGAACAGCTGTCCGCCGCCGACATGGGCGACATCGCCCAGCGCAGCCAGCACATGCACGGCACCTCCGAGTTCCTGATGGGGCTGATCCCCAACTCGGTACTGGGCGCCTTCGCCGAAAACAACATCCTGCAGGTGCTGCTGTTCTCCGTGCTGTTCGGCAGTGCGTTGAACCTGGTGGGCGAAGCCGCTTCCGGCATCTCGCGGCTGATCAACGAACTCAGCCACATCATCTTCCGCATCATGGGCATGATCGTGCGCCTGGCGCCGATCGGCGTGTTCGGCGCCATCGCCTTCACCACCAGCAAATACGGCCTGGACTCGCTGCAGCACCTGGGCAGCCTGGTGGGCCTGTTCTACCTGACCTGCTTCGCCTTCGTGGCGGTGATTCTCGGGCTGGTCATGCGCTGTTCCGGTCTGCGCATGCTGCCCTTCCTCAAATACCTGCGCGAAGAGCTGCTGATCGTCCTTGGTACCGCCTCCTCCGATGCCGTATTGCCACAGATCATGCGCAAACTGGAGCACCTGGGCATCGGCAGCTCCACGGTCGGCCTGGTCATCCCGACGGGTTATTCGTTCAACCTCGACGGTTTCTCGATCTACCTGACCCTGGCCATCGTCTTCATCGCCAATGCCACCGGCACGCCATTGTCGATGTCCGATTTGCTGACCATCTTGCTGGTGTCGCTGATCACCTCCAAAGGCGCCCACGGGATTCCCGGTTCGGCGCTGGTGATCCTGGCCGCCACCCTGACGGCGATCCCGGCCATCCCGGTGGTGGGCCTGGTGCTGGTGCTGGCAGTGGACTGGTTCATGGGCATCGGCCGGGCGTTGACCAACCTGATCGGCAACTGCGTCGCCACCGTGGCGATCGCCCGCTGGGAAAAAGACATCGATATTCAACGGGCCAACAAAGTCCTGAGCGGCCAACAGGGCTATGGTTTCCAACCGCGCAAACCGCTGCCCGGCGCGCAGCAGCAGGAGTTCTGAGGCATGCCTTGTGCCTCTCGCCGGCAGGCACAACAATCAGCGCCTGCCATGGGCCTCATCCGCCATATTCCAGGGAGTGAACAGTGATCACCTCGTCAACGGTTGTAAATTCAGTGGTAGAAAAGCTGCGGGCGGCCTTGGCCCGTGGTCAATGGCGCTCCGGCGACATGCTGCCGGGGCAACGTGAATTGGCCGAGCAACTGGGCATCAGCCGCCCGAGCCTGCGCGAGGCGGTGACTGTTCTGGAAACCCTGGGCCTGGTGCGCTCCATGCCCGGCAAAGGCGTGGTGGTGCTTGAGGCCAGCCTCAACGAACAACCGGCCAGCGACAGCGGCGTGGCGGGCGCCAGCCTCGAGGATGTACTGCAACTGCGCTACACCCTCGAGCCGTTCATCGTCGGCCTGGTGGCGCAGTCCATCAGCAGCAAGGAAGTGGGCCAGTTGCGCCTGACCCTGATGGACATGCGCGAAGCCCTGGACGCCAACGACAGCGAAGCCGGGATGAACGCCTACATCGCCTTCCATGAAGAGCTGTTCACCCTGACCTCCAACCCGATCTTCCAGAACGTGGTGCAGCAGACCAGCAACGCCCTCAAGCAGAGCGCTGAGATCCTGCGCAACTCGCCGGAGCACCTGGCCGAACGCCTGGAAGAAAACGAAGCGGTAGTCCGGGCGATCCGCAACAAGAACAGCGCGCTGGCCAGTGCCGAAATGCGCCGGCACATCCTCAGGGAAGGCCAGCGCATGGGCATCGAGCTGAACATCCCGGACGACCATCTGGGCAACTAAGCCGCACAACACTTTCGTATCGGTAACCGGACTGGAGACAGGCCATGGCCAGCTACGCCTTGAACAAACTTGCATTCCCCCTCCCCGCTGCCCTGCCACGGCGCCGCAGCGGCGAGAAAAAACTGCTGGTCGACGATGTCTACCCGCAGATTTTCGATGCCATTCTCGAACAACGCATCGCCCCCGCCAGCCGGTTCACCGAGGACAGCCTCGGCGAAGTGTTCGGGGTCAGCCGCAGCATCATTCGCCAGGTCCTGGCGCGCTTGTCCCATCAGCAGGTAATCATCCTGCGGCCCAACCACCGGCCTCAGGTGGCGGCTCCGGACCACGAGCAAACGCGGCAGATCCTGCATGCCCGACGCCTGACGGAAGTCACCCTGGTCAGGCTTGCCTGCCAGCAATCGGCACCGCGCAACCTCAAGCGTCTGCGGGAGCTGATCGCCGCTGAGCGCGATTGCATCGACCGCGGCCTGCGTGGCCCGGCGATCCGCCTGTCCGGCGAGTTCCACCTGCAATTGGCCGAGGTGGCCGGCAACGCGCCGCTGGCGCATTTCCTCGGCAGCCTGGTGCCGCTGACGTCACTGGCGATTGCCCACCATGAAACCCGCGCCTGCAGCCATTGCGCCTGGCAGGAGCACGCGGCGATTGTCGATGCCATCGAAGACGGTGACGTAAAGGCCGCGGTCGCCTTGATGACCGGGCACCTGGATCACCTGGAGGAAAGGCTGCTCAAGGCCAGCGCGGGTTCGCAGTAACCGGCGTTTCGCGAGCACGCTCGCTCCTGCGGACCGGAGCGGGCTTGTTCGCGATGACCTCGTGGCAAATGTGTAACGAAACTACTGCGCCGCCATCCGGGCGAATCCGGCACGGATCTTCTCTTCCGGCAGATCGTCGGCAATGAACACAATCACGCTCTCCCGTGTCTCGCCTTCGGCCCATTCGGTATCCCAGTCGAAACCGTACAGCTTGAGCACACCCTGAAACACCAGGCGCCGTGGCTCACCGGCAATGTTCAGCACACCCTTGTAGCGCAGCAGTTGCTTGCCGTGCTCTTCCAGCAGTTCGTTCATGAACTCGCTGAGCCGGTCGATATCCAGCGGCGCGTCGGTGCGCAGCACCAGGCTGGAAATACGATCAATGGAAGGCGTCTTGCTCACCGGACGCAGGCTGACACCGCCGCCCAGGTCGGCATTCAGGTTGAAGCCTCGCACATCCAGCAGTTCGGCCAAATCGATGCGCCCATGCTCGACCACACGGATCGGCGCACGGCGGTTGATCCGGGTCAGGCGCTCGCTCAGCGCATTGAAGGTCGGCTCGTCCACCAGGTCGCGCTTGCTCACCAGCAGACGGTCGGCGAAGCCGATCTGGGCCTGGGCGATGGTCTGGGTCAGGTGGTGCTCGGCGTGCTTGGCGTCCACCAGGGTGATGATGCCGTCGAGGATATAGCGCTCGCGCAGCTCTTCGTCGATGAAGAAGGTCTGGGCCACAGGCGCGGGGTCGGCCAGCCCGGTGCATTCGATCACCAGCCGGTCGAAGGCGATCTCGCCGCTGTCCAGCCGTTCCAGCAACAGGTACAGCGCCTTGGTCAGATCGGTGTGGATGGTGCAGCAGACGCAGCCATTGGACAGCGTCATCACTTGCACCGGCTCGTCGCCCAGCAACTGGGTGTCGATACCGGCATCACTGAATTCGTTTTCGATCACGGCGATTTTCAGGCCGTGCTCGGCCTTGAGCAGGTGACGCAGCAAGGTGGTCTTGCCGGCGCCGAGGAAGCCGCTGAGAACGGTGACGGGGATTGGAGAGGACAAAAGCGGTTCTCCTGAAAAAATGGGAACGCAAAAACAACTGTAGGAGCGAGCTTGCTCGCGAAGAACTCAAGGACACCGCGTGCGTTCAGAATGAACTCGGCGTCTTTACGTTTTTCGCGAGCACGCTCGCTCCTACAGAGGGACTAACGAATCAACAGCATTTGGGCCCGGCTTTGCCGCCGTACCGTGCTTCCTGGCGTTCCCGGAAGAACGCCTCGTACGACATCACCGGCTTGTCCGGGTGCTTGGTCTGCATATGCTCGACGTAGTTGTCGTAGTCGGGCATGCCGACCATCAGGCGCGCGGCCTGACCGAGGTATTTACCGAGGCGACTCAGGTCATTGAACACGATTGCAATCCTCGATCAAGCATCTGGCAGTGCATGGAATGGCGATTCTTTATCCGTGCGTTCTTTTTTACCCCAGGCGGAAATACCCACCTTGAGGGCGTAGAACAGGATGCTGAATACCACCAGCAGGAACAGCACCGTCAGCGTGGCGTTGGTGTAGGCGTTGAAGATCACGTGCTGCATCTGCGTGATGTCCTTGGCCGGCGCGAGGATCTGACCATTGGCCAGGGCATCGCTGTACTTCTTGGCCAGGGCCAGGAAACCGACGGCCGGGTTGGCGTCGAACAGCTTGATGAGGCCCGCGGTGGTGGTGCAGATCAGCAGCCAGGCGGCTGGCAGCAAGGTCACCCAGATGTAGCGTTGACGCTTCATCTTGATCAGCACCACGGTGCCGAGCATCAGCGCGATACCCGCCAGCATCTGATTGGAGATGCCGAACAGTGGCCACAGGGTGTTGATGCCGCCCAGCGGGTCGATCACGCCCTGGTACAGCAGGTAACCCCAGAGGGCCACGCAGCCGGCGGTAGCGATCAGGTTGGCGGTCCAGGACTCGGTGCGTTTCAGGGCTGGCACGAAGGAGCCCAGCAGGTCCTGCAGCATGAAACGACCGGCACGGGTACCGGCGTCCACCGCGGTCAGGATGAACAGCGCTTCGAACAGGATCGCGAAGTGGTACCAGAACGCCATGGTGTTCTCGCCCGGCAGCACATGGTGGAGGATCTGCGCGATACCGACCGCCAGGGTCGGCGCACCGCCGGCACGGGCCAGGATGGTGGTTTCACCGATGTCCTTGGCCACCGCTTGCAGGGCGTCCGGAGTAATGGCGAAGCCCCAGCTGCTGACCGTCTGCGCCACAGTGACCACGTCACCGCCGACGATGGCCGCCGGGCTGTTCATGGCGAAGTACACGCCAGGCTCGATCACCGAAGCGGCAACCATTGCCATGATGGCCACGAAGGATTCCATCAGCATGCCGCCGTAACCGATGTAACGGGCGTTGGTTTCGTTATCCAGCAGCTTCGGCGTGGTCCCGGAAGAGATCAGCGCGTGGAAGCCGGACACCGCGCCACAGGCGATGGTGATGAACAGGAACGGGAACAGGCCGCCTTTCCAGACCGGGCCGGTGCCGTCGGTGAACTGGGTCAGCGCCGGCATCTTCAGCTCGGGCATGGTGATCAGGATGCCGATCGCCAGGGCGATGATGGTGCCGATCTTGAGGAAGGTCGACAGGTAGTCGCGAGGCGCCAGGATCAGCCATACCGGCAGCACCGCGGCGACGAAACCGTAGCCGATCAGCATCCAGGTGATCTGTACGCCGGTGAAGGTGAAGGCCTTGGACCACACGGGGTCCGCGGCAATCTGGCCCCCCAGCCAGATCGAGCCCAGCAGCAGGAGCACACCGATGATGGAGATTTCACCGATGCGGCCCGGGCGGATGTAGCGCATGTAGACGCCCATGAACATCGCGATCGGGATGGTCGCCATCACCGTGAAGATGCCCCACGGGCTTTCGGCCAGGGCCTTGACCACGATCAGCGCCAGCACCGCGAGGATGATGATCATGATCAGGAAGCAGCCGAACAGCGCGATGGTCCCCGGGATCCGGCCCATTTCCTCACGGACCATGTCGCCCAGGGAACGGCCGTTGCGCCGGGTGGACATGAACAGGACCATGAAGTCCTGCACCGCCCCCGCCAGCACCACCCCGGCAATCAGCCAGAGCGTGCCGGGCAGATAGCCCATCTGCGCCGCCAGTACCGGACCCACCAGCGGGCCCGCGCCGGCGATGGCCGCGAAGTGGTGACCGAAGAGAATGTGCTTGTTGGTCGGAACGTAGTCCAGACCGTCGTTGTTGAGCACGGCGGGGGTGGCCCGGCGCGCATCGAGCTGCATCACGTTGTTAGCGATGAACAGGCTGTAGTAACGGTATGCGACCAGATAGATGGCCACGGCAGCGACCACGATCCACAAGGCGTTGATCGCCTCGCCGCGGCGCAATGCCACTACGCCGAGGGCGCACGCTCCTACGATTGCCAGCACCAGCCAGGGTAAGTGGCGTAGCGGGCTATTATTATTTTTCATTTTATTATTCCAGCCAGGGTGGACAAGAAAGACAGCCATCCGGAGTTTAGCGCTACTGGCCCCAAAGGCCACCCCCCACGTTGGTCTAGAGCGTCCTTTTGAGTTTTTTCCTAGGTTTTGCACCGCCTCGGTGCAAGCGTTCCCGGAGCACTGAACCACCCGAGCGAAAAAGCGGTCGCACCTGTAAGGACTCGTCGTCTGGAGTGCCCATGCCCACGCCGCCCAATAGACCGCCGTTGTCACCACCGCTGCTGTATCTGCTGTTCCTGGTGGCGGCGCTGTCGCTTGCCGACGGTGTGCCCTTGCCGGTCCCGGTCAACGGCTGGCTGCGCACCCTGGCCCTGCTGTTGATTATCGGCGGCCAGGGCCTGTCGTTCTGGGCGATGTGGCGTCTCAGGCAACGGCACACCACCACCAGCAATGCCGGCGAACCCCGGCGCCTGCTGTGCGATGGCCCGTTCGCAATCTCGCGCAACCCCATCAATCTCGGCGACACCCTGGGTTACTGCGCCATCGCCCTGTTGCTCGGCAGCCTGTGGCCGTGGCTGCTGTTGCCGCTGCTGATTTACCTGATGAACCTGACGGTGATCCGGCCGGACGAGCACCATCTGCTGGAGTTGTTCGGCGACCGCTACCGTGACTATTGCCGCAAGGTGCGCCGCTGGCTGTAGCGGGTTGGGCAAACCCGGGTCTATAGTCATTTCACCATGCAGAGGGGCTGCTCATGAGCGAACACCATTCCGATCGTCGCCGTTTCAAACGCATCGCCTTCGATGCCCGTACCGAACTGAGCCAGGGCCCTTATCGCTGGTCCGTGCAGTTGGTCGATCTCTCGCTCAGGGGCATGCTGATCCAGCGCCCCGATCCCTGGCTGGGGGACGAAAGCCAGCCGTTCGAAGCCGATATCCATTTGAGCGATGACGCCGAAGTACGCATGGACGTGCGACTGGCGCACGACGATCACGGTCAGTTGGGCTTCGTCTGCCTGCATATAGACCTGGAGTCGATCGAACATCTGCGCCGGCTGATCGAACTGAATCTCGCCGACCCGCAGGAGCTGGAGCGCGAGCTGGGGGCGCTGCTGGAGGTTTGAGCGCCCGCCTCTTCCCGTCAGCCGTTCAGGGGAACGCCGAGGGCTCGGGAAATTCGCTTTCCATATCCCAATAACCGGGCTGTTGCCGACTGGCGGCGGTCCACTGCCCGTCCACCCAGCGATAAATCCGGTAGGTGGTCACAAAATCGTCACCCTCGCTGGCAGGCGCCGAAGACACCTGGGCAATCGACTCGGTAGCCCCCGATGCCGATGGAAGGATCTGCCAGGCCGCCTTGCCGGTCTGGGCCATCGCCAGCGGGCGCTGCTCCCCGTTTTCGTCCCGATACAGTACGGGCTCCAAGCGGCTTTGCGTCGGCGCCAGGATCTGCGTGGCCGGGCCGCTATAGCTGCCCATTGGGGCCGTCTGATCGACGGTGAGGAAAAATGCCGGGTATGGCAGGCCGCTGAGCGGCGCCTTCTCGACCTTCGCCAGCGGGTAGCCCAGGGACTGCTCGGCCAGCACTTCGCCAACCTCCGACACCAGGCGCACCCGAGCCTCCAGCTGCGGCTGGTGCTCGCTGTCCGTCGACTCGTCGAAGGTTTCCTCGTCCAGGCCGCTGCCCCAGCTCTGCGCATGCAATTGCGCGGTGATGCGCCGGTCTTCCAGGACCTCAAGCACCGTGCCGTCGCCGACCAGCAGTTCCTGGGCGATCCGATAGCCGTGCGGCGCATCTTCCTGGCTGGCCGCAGCCAGGCCGCTGGCCCACAACAGCGTAAAACCAAGGGCGCCAAGGCCCGTTCCTGTCATCCGCATCAACTGCTTCCTTTCAGTAAGGGGTCATTCGAACAGCGCATCCAGCGCCTGCTCCAGACGGGTTACCGCAATGATTCGCAGGCCCGGTGGAGGCTCTTTTGGAGCATTGCCCTTGGGCACGATGGCCCGTTTGAAGCCGTGCTTGGCCGCTTCCTTGAGGCGCTCCTGGCCGCTCGGCACCGGGCGCACTTCGCCGGACAGGCCGACCTCGCCGAACACCAGCAAGTCGTGGGGCAAGGGCCGATTGCGCAGGCTCGACATCACCGCCGCCATCAACGCCAGGTCGGAGGCGGTTTCCAGCACCTTGACCCCGCCGACGACGTTGAGGAACACGTCCTGATCGTGGGTCGGAATGCCGCCGTGGCGGTGCAGTACCGCCAGCAGCATCGCCAGGCGGTTCTGGTCCAGGCCCAGGGTGACCCGCCGCGGGTTGGCCAGGTGGCTATCATCCACCAGCGCCTGGACTTCCACCAGCATCGGCCGGGTGCCTTCCCAGGTAGCCATGACCACACTGCCCGGGACTTCTTCCTGGGCACGGGTGAGAAAGATCGCCGAAGGATTGGAAACTTCTTTCAGGCCGCGGTCGGTCATACCGAATACGCCCAGTTCGTTGACCGCGCCGAAACGGTTCTTCACCGCCCGCAGCAAGCGCAGGCGGCCGTCGGATTCACCTTCGAAATACAGCACGGTGTCGACCATGTGCTCGAGGACCCGCGGCCCGGCCAGCGCGCCCTCCTTGGTCACATGGCCCACCAGGAAAATCGCCGTGCCGCTCTGCTTGGCGTAGCGCACCAGCAGCGCCGCGCTTTCGCGCACCTGGGAAACACCGCCGGGGGCCGATTGCAACTGCTCGGTGAAGATGGTCTGGATCGAGTCGATCACCATGACCTTGGGCTTCTCCTGCCGGGCCGTGGCGATGATGGTTTCGATACAGGTTTCGGTCATCACCCGCAGCTGGTCCTGGGGCAGACCCAGGCGCCGGGCGCGCATCGCCACCTGTTGCTGCGATTCCTCGCCGGTGACGTAGAGCGCCGGCATGCGCGTGGCGATGTTGCACAGGGTCTGTAACAGAATGGTCGACTTGCCGATCCCCGGGTCGCCGCCGATCAGCACCACCGAACCGTCGACCAGGCCGCCGCCGAGCACCCGGTCCAGTTCGCCGGAAGCCGTGGAAAAACGCGGGATCTCTTCGACGCTGACCTCGGCCAGGGTCTTGATCTGCGCCTGCTGCCCGGCCCAGCCGATACGACCGCTGGGGGCCGCGGCACCGCCGCTTTCCACCATGGTTTCGGTCAGGGTGTTCCAGGCCCCGCATTCGCCGCACTGGCCGGCCCATTTGGGAAAGGTTGCGCCGCACTCGGTGCAGCCGTACATGCGCTTGGCCTTGGCCATCTGATCCCCCGGGCAAAAACCGCGATGATAGCTCAGCTGGAGCGGATCAGCGCGGCGCCACCGTGCGGATTTCGCCCTCAGCCAGACGCGTGGCGCTATTGCCCAGCGAGTCCTCGGCATTCAGGTCGGCGCCCTTGGTCGCCAGGGCGTCGAGCAGCTCCACCCGTTTGAACAGCCCGGCGTACATCGCCGCCGTCTGGCCGGCGCCGTTGCGCTGGTCGGGGTTGCAGTCGGTGGCCAGCAGGCGCCGGGCGATCTTCACTTCGCCCTTGAAGATGGCGCCCATCAGCGCCGTGTTGCCCCTTTTATCCTGCACGCAGGCGTCGGCACCGGCGGCCAGCAAACGCTCCACCGCCGGCCCCTGGCCGTGATATGCCGCGAGGATCAGGGCGGTGTAGCCCTTCTCGTCCTGGGTATCGAGGGAATAACCGGCCTCGATAAAGGTATTGAGCATCTCGACGTCGCCGCGACGGGCCGCATCGAAGTAGTAATTCTCTAGTTGGACCTTGACCGCCACCGGGTCCGCCGGGGCCGGTGGCTGCGCATGAGCGCCCAGCGAGCAGGCGGCCAGCAGCAGCGAAATGAACAGGCGCATGGTGCGACTCCCTTGTCTCAAAGATTCTGTAGGAGCGAGGCTTGCCCGCAATGACTTCAGCCCGGGCAAACGTTCGTCAGCTAGAACGCCATCACCGGTATTGGGGCTGCTTTACGGCCTTTCGCGGGCAAGCCTCGCACCTATATAAAGAGGAAGCGTCACGCCAGGGGCGTGACGCGGGGTGGGATCAATCCGACAGCTTGGCGGCCAGGGCCTTGACCCGGGCCAGGTCGCCCTTGGCCACCTTGGTCACGCCAGTGCCGTACTCCGGATCGGCCTTGTAGAGGAACGACAGCATGATGTGCTTGCTCTCGTCATCGGTGGTCGCCAGGGAACCGCCGAAGTTCTCGATCAGGTCCTGACGCTCCTTCTGGCTCAGCGAACGATACAGATCGCCGGCCTGCTTGAAGTTCTGCTCGCGCTGGATCTTCGCCTGCTGGGTGCTGCCACTCAGCGCCAGCTGGCTGTAACGCGCGCTTTGCGGCTCTTCACGCGGCATCAGGCGGCTCGGCTGGTAGTTCACGCCGGTGCTGGTGCTGCCGCTGTTCATCGCGCCGTCCTGGTTGCCATTGTTCACCGCGACTTTCGGCGCGTTGATCGGCAATTGCAGGGCGTTGGCGCCCAGGCGGTACAGCTGGGTATCGGCATAGGAGAACACCCGGCCTTGCAGCAGGCGGTCTTCCGACGGCTCGATGCCCGGTACCAGGTTGGCCGGGGCCATGGCCACCTGTTCGGTTTCCTGGAACACGTTGGCCGGGTTGCGGTTGAGCACCATCTGCCCGACCTTGCGCTCAGGCACGCCCGGCCAGATCTTGGTGGCATCCAGCGGGTCGAAATCGAACTTGGCCAGATCTTCCGGCTTCAGGACCTGGACATACAGGTCCCATTTCGGGAAGTCGCCCTTGTTGATATGCGTCACCAGGTCATTGGTCATATGGCTGTAATCACGCCCCTGCACCTCGACCACTTGTTTGGGATCGAGGTTGTTGATGCCCTGCAAACTCTTCCAGTGAAACTTCACGTAATGCACTTCGCCCTTGGCATTCACCAACTTGTAGGCGTGCACGCCGTTACCGTCCATTTCCCGGTAACTGGCCGGAGTGCCGGAATTGGAATACAGCTCGGTCAGGGTCCGGGTGGCTTCCGGAACATGGGAGAAGAAATCGAAGCGCCGGGAATCGTCATCCAGGTTGGTGCGCGGATCAGGTTTGAATGCATGCACCATGTCCGGGAATTTGATCGCGTCGCGAATAAAGAAAGTCGGGAAGTTGTTGCCGACCAGGTCCCAGTTACCGTCGGCGGTATAGAACTTGGTGGCAAAACCACGCGGGTCACGCAGGGTTTCCGGCGAATGGTTGCCATGCACTACCGCGGAAAAACGCACGAATACCGGTGTTACCTGGCCGGCGGCGAATACCTTGGCCTTGGTCAGGTCGCTCAGGCTGTCGGTCACGGTGAAGGAACCATGGGCACCGGTGCCACGGGCATGCACCACCCGCTCTGGAATGCGCTCGCGATCGAAACGCTGGAGCTTCTGGATCAACTGCACATCCTGCAGCAATACCGGTCCGGTAGCGCCCGCGGTCTGCGAGTTCTGGTTATCGCCCACCGCGGCCCCGTTGTCGCGGGTCAGAGTGGCGGCCTGTACGGAGAGAGAAAGCATACTGGCGGCGAGTACGCCCAATACGCGTCGTTGGGAAAAACTCCCAAGGCCAATGATCATGGTCATGTTTTATTCCTCTGGTTTTAATCAAACGCATCCAGGTGCGCCTGTCAGAGGCTAGTGACCAAAGAGTCGAACTCTAAATAGAAAGGTCGCAACAGTCTGATTGAAAAAATATTCTGGTATGTAAGAGCAAGCGCAGGTATTTCGCGCGCGATTGATGGCACTTTGTAAACTATTTGCCGTTAACTCGGTCGATAACTGCGAACGCTGTAAGCAGTTGTTGCAAGCAAGATGCCTTGTGCTGAATTACACTGCGTTCACCAACCTCATCTGTAACAAGGAATAACCTATGGGCGTGCTAAGTGAGTTCAAGGCCTTCGCGGTCAAAGGTAATGTGGTCGACATGGCCGTCGGTATTATCATCGGCGCCGCATTCGGCAAGATCGTCTCGTCGTTTGTTGGCGATGTAGTCATGCCGCCAATCGGCTTGCTGATCGGTGGGGTGGACTTCAGTGATCTGGCGATCACGCTCAAGGAAGCTGTCGGCGAGACGCCGGCCGTGGTGCTGGCCTACGGCAAATTCATCCAGAGCCTGATCGACTTCATCATCGTTGCCTTTGCCATCTTCATGGGTGTGAAGGCGATCAACCGCCTGAAGCGCGAAGAGGCCGTGGCGCCAACCCTGCCGCCGGTTCCGACCAAGGAAGAAGAGCTGCTGGGCGAGATCCGCGACCTGCTCAAGGCGCAGAACAACAAGCCCTGAGACTCCTGCCGCAACAAAACGGCGCCCCTGCTGGTATTGCAGGCGGCGCCATTTTTTTACCAGTAGTTTTCCACCGCCACCTGCCCGGGCCGCCGGGTCAGGCTCAGGTGCATGTCCCGTTGTTTGAGCAAGGCGCGGGTGTCGTCGATCATCTGCGGGTTGCCGCAGAGCATCACTCGCGAGTGCTCGGCGCTCAGGGGCACGCCAGCGACACGTTCCAGTTCGCCGCTCTCGATCAGATGGGTGATCCGCCCGTTGAGGCTGCCCGGATGCTGCTCACGGGTCACCGTGGTGATGACTTGCAGCTTGTGGGCAACTTCCGCCAGATAATCGCGCTGTTTCAGCTCGGCCAGCAATTGCTGATAAGCCAGTTCCTTGGCTTCGCGCACGCTGTAGACCAGGATGATCCGCTCGAATTTCTCCCAGACTTCGAAATCCTGGAGGATCGAAACAAAAGGCGCGATCCCGGTGCCGGTGGACAGCAGCCAGAGGTCGCGGCCATCGACGAAACGGTCCAGGGTCAGATAACCGAACGCCTGCCGGTCCACCATCAGGGTATCGCCCTCCCCCAGCCGGCTCAGCTCGCTGGTGAACTCGCCGCCAGGCACGACGATGGAGAAGAACTCGAGAAACTCGTCGAAGGGCGAAGACACCATGGAGTACGCACGCCACACCGTGCTGCCATCGGCCTTGGTCACCCCCAGGCGGGCGAATTGCCCGGCGCGAAAGCGAAAACCCGCGTCCCGCGTGGCGCGCAGGGTAAACAGGCTGGGAGTCAGGGGCTGGACGTCGAGCAAGGTCTGGCGCGTGTATTTTTCTGCACTGGCAGTCATGGCAGGCTCCAATAAGCGAATGCCCTTAGTGTCCCGCAAAGCGCGCGGCAGAAACACCGGCGGTTTGTAATGGCATAGAGCACGGGCAATCGAGCGCAAAAAAACGTACCATTGGCCCCCTCTTCGGGCAGCTGCCACGCGGCCTGCGCGCCACCTGCCCGAACGGTCCAGCCCGCATCGCGCCCCTCCCGCCGGCAGGACATTCACCGATTACCAAGAGTCCGTCCCATGCCCCTGCTCGAAAGCCCCTTCGCCCAGCTCGACCTGATCCGCCAGCCCGAACAACAGAACGAGCCCCTGCAAGCTTTCGACGCAGCGGACGAGTACTTGCTCAATCACCTGGCCGAACAGCAGCCGACGGCGGACACCCGGGTGCTGGTGCTCAACGACAGCTTCGGCGCGCTGGCGGCCAGCCTGGTCGGACGCGTACAGGTGCACAGCAGCGGCGATTCGTTTCTCGGCGCACTGGCGCTGGAGAAAAACCTGGTGCGCAATGGCCTGCCATTCGACGCCGTAACAGTGGTACCGGCCAGCGAGCCGTTGACCGGGCCGTTCGACCGCGTACTGATCCGCGTGCCCAAGACCCTGGCCCTGCTGGAAGAACAGCTGATCCGCCTGCAAGGCCAACTGGCCCCGGGCGCCCAGGTGGTGGCGGCGGCGATGGTCAAGCACCTGCCACGGGCCGCCGGCGACCTGCTGGAACGCTATATCGGCCCGGTACAGGCTTCGCTGGCGGTGAAAAAAGCCCGTTTACTGATCGCCACCCCGGAGGCGAAAACCCCGGCGGTTTCGCCCTACCCGACCCGCTACAAGCTCGACGAGCCCGCCATCGAGCTGCTCAACCACGCCAACGTGTTCTGCCGCGAAGGCCTGGACATCGGCACCCGCGCGTTCCTCCCGCATCTGCCGAAAAACCTCGGCAAGGCCCGGGTCGCGGACCTGGGGTGCGGCAACGGCGTGCTGGCCATCGCCAGCGCCCTGCACAACCCCGATGCCCATTACACCCTGGTGGACGAATCCTTCATGGCCGTGCAATCGGCCCTGGAGAACTGGCGCGCGACCCTGGGCGAGCGCGAAGTGACCGTGCGCGCCGGCGACGGCCTGGCCGGCCAGGAGCCGCAGTCGCTGGACGTGGTGCTGTGCAACCCGCCCTTCCACCAGCAACAGGTGGTCGGCGACTTCCTCGCCTGGCGCATGTTCCAGCAGGCCCGCGAAGCCCTGGTAGTGGGCGGCGCGCTGTACATTGTCGGCAACCGCCACCTGGGTTATCACAGCAAGCTGGCGCGGCTGTTCCGCGGCGTCGAGCAAGTGGCCGCCACGCCCAAGTTCGTGATCCTCAAAGCCCGCAAATAATCCCCCTCTCTGTAGGAGCGAAGCTGAACTGGCCTAATAATTCCGGACACCTCTTAAGGGCGATATGATTTCGCCAACTTGGAGGTTCCATGAACGAA
>NZ_JBWKZA010000032.1:0-66058 GCF_059424045.1 Pseudomonas sp. GW456-L12 | reverse complement strand
GCCGCCGCCACCACCGCCACCGCCGTAGAACGCGCCGGTGACACCGCCGCCACCGCCGCCGCCCGAAGCCGCGTTGGAGGTCACGGTGACGTTGTTGAGGGTGAGGTTGCCGGCGTTGAAAATCCCCCCGGCCATGGCGCCGGTCGCGCCATACCCACCGTTGCCGCCGTTGCCCGAGACCAGGCCCCGGGTGATCACCAGGCCATCGAGGGTCACGGTACTGCCCGCGGTCACTTCGATGACGCGGGTGCGGTACTGACCGTCGAGGATCACGTCCGCCGCGCCGTCGTTGTTCAGGTCGCCGTCGATGGTCACGTTCTTGTTGACCAGCAGTTCGGAGGTCAGCTGCACCGTCATGCCACTGCTGAAGGTGACGATGTCGCCGTTCTGCGCCGACGCCAGCGCCGCCCGCAACGAACCCACGCCGGTGTTGGCGTTGTTGGTGGCGGTCCAGGTCGCCAGCCCCCACTGATAATCCTGCATGGCCTGGGTGGACAGCACGTTGGCGCTTTCGATGGTGCCGGTGGCGATCTCCAGTTCCCAGTCGCCCCCCAGGCCGGTGCGGTCGCTGGAGGCGGCCACGTCGCGACCGGTGAGTTGCGCCAGCGAGTCGACGAAACTCAGGCCGCGTTCGCCCTCGGCGGTGTAGCAGCCGTAGATCAGGATATCGCCGCCGGCGTTCATGTCCTGGCCGATGTCCGCCAGCACCGCGCTGCGCGCCTGGACGTTGTCAGCCGAGAGGTAGCTGTTGCCCAGCCACAGGTCGCCGGCATTGCCGTGGGCGATGATCTGCACCGAACTGACGCCCTGGTGCTGGTCCAGGTAATCGGCGATCTGCTGCAGGCCATCCTGGTTCGCCCCCAGTTGCACCACCTGGGTGCCGGGCGCCAGGCCCTGGAGCAGACTGTCGGCGTCCTTGACCCGCGAGTCGACGAACACCACCGTCAGCCCCGGTACCGCGGTCTGGGTCGCGGCAGGCGCTGCATCGGCCTGGCCATGGGTGTCCTGGCTGACGCTCGGCTGATCGGCGGCGGTCGGCGTCTTGGCCACGTCCGTGGTGGTGTGGCTGTCCGGCTGGGCGACATCGGCCACCGTCGCCGCCACCGCACCGTCGAACAGCATGCGCGGCTCCAGCGGCATGATCATCGGAGAAGCCAGGGCATTCGCCCGCCCAGTGGCCCGCTGATTGACCCGCGACTTGCCTTTGCTCCACCACATGATGCTCACCCGGACTCGAACGTGCTGAAAGGTGCAAATGAAAACCGCGGTCAACGGACCGCGGCGTCGGATTTCATGCGAATGACATTGGCGGCGCTGGATGCCCCGTCTTTCCAGAAGGACAGCTCCGCATACTTCTCGAACAGGTCCGGCGGCAGGATGGTGCGCCGCGACTGCAGCGCCACCCGCGCCTTGACCTTGTGCAGGCCCGCGACCCCCAGCGCCTGGTCGAACTCGGGCGCGTCGTAGGCCAGGCTGTCGAAATCGTGTTCGAACCAGGGTTCGTCGATAAAGTCGTAGATCAGCCGCATCACCCGCTCCGGGGCCTGGCTCAGCAGGTCGTAGTCGACGATCAGCAGCGAATCGGCGTTTTCGCCGTAATAGGCTTCTTTCAAGGCGGTCCAGGCATACCCCACCAGCCGGTTGTGCTGGGCCAGGGTTTCGCAGCGGCTGTAGACCGAGTTGCGCTCGACCGCATCGCCGAACAGCTTGGTGTTTTCGAAGGGGTTGGCCCGGTACAGCCGTTCCAGGCTGTCCATGACCCAGGCGACATTGCGCACACAGGCGATGGTCTTGGCCTTGGGAAACAGGTCCTTCAAGGCCGGCAGGCGCGCGCACCATTGGCGATTGGTGTCGAAGACAACAGGTTTATCGGCCTTGTCGGCGTAGTAGGAGTCGAACAGCCCGCGCAGCAGGCGGCGGCGCATATCGATGTCGATGACCGCGCCGAATTCGCTGCCGGCGCTGCATTGTTCGAGGATGCCGCTGAACAGCGCACCCACCGGGCTGGTCATGCCGGCGTGAAAGCGCGGGTTCTGCAGCAGGATGGCCGACAGCAGGGTCGACCCTGAGCGCGGTAAACCGGAGATAAAATGGAACTGCGGCAATCCCTTCACCCTAGCTATAAGTCCATTTGTAGGGAAAAGCGTAGTGCAAGGTCAGAAAACCAACTAGTGGTGCTTTGATATCAATTCGAAGCAAAAACCATAAAAAACGTATGTTTTAAAAACACTCGCCGCTCTGGGACTGGACGTGAACCGATTAAGCCACTGCTGGCCCTGAATTCTGCCTTTCGTCATCGGCCGGTTCACAGGCCGATTTTTTGCGCAAAACCGCCCAAGACCGCTATCCAGCAGGCTTCCCAGCCTGGGTGCACAGTGCTTGTACCGACGCCTGCCCCTGCGCCACGCCGCATATCACCAGCAACCGCGCCGTGACCCCGCCGGCGGTGAATTCACCGGTTTTTCGCCATTGCGCCGGCAGCGGGGCGAATTCGTCGGGTTGGTCGGCCGTGCCGATCAGCCAGACGCGACCACTGCCCACCGGCAACGCCGACAGCCGGTCGAGGTAAAGCCTGTCAGCCTGCTGCTCGACCAGGGTGCCGAAACCATAGGCGTTGGGCCGAGTGGAGACGCCAGCGGGCGTGGGCGGGGTGTAGAGCATTGGCTGGGCGTCGGTACGGTTGTAGTAGACGTAGCTCAGGTACCACAGCAGGTCGCTGGTGACGATCCGGTCGCCGGCCACGTAGCGCTGGTTCACGTAGTCCACCAGCACGCTGATCTGATCGTTGCTATCCACCGTGGCGTTGTTGTTCAGGCCGACCCCCTCGGCCCCGGCGAACAGCAGCAGGACCGCCAGCGCCAGCGCGCGGGCATGCACCTGGGCATGTTCCAGCAGCCGGTCGATCGCCATCGCGAAAAGCAGCGGCAGGCCCAGGGCATAGGCCGTCAGGTAGCGCTCGATGAACACCGGCGAAACGAATGACACCGCAAACACCAGCAACAGCGGCAGCACGCTGTAGATCGCCAGCAGCCAGCTCCAGCGCCAAGGCGTGCGGTCGCGCCAGGCGAGCATTGCGACAACGCTCAGCACCAGCAGCGGCAGGCCCGCGAACAGCAGCGGGGAACGGCTTTCGCCATCGTCCTGGGTCAGCAATTGCCAGACCATCGAGGGCAATGAAAAAAACTCCACCGACGGTTCCCAGCCCACGTCGCCGCTGGCTTTCAGCTGGTCGATATGTTGCAGCAGGTCCACCAGCCCCGGCAGCCAGGGGGTGAACAGCATGACGATGGCGAGGTTGGCCAGCCACCAGCCCGGCTGGTTGATCGCCCGGCTCGCAGGCGTCGCTTGCAGGCGCAACAGCAACAGGTACGCCCAGTGGGCAAGCACACAGAGCGCGGTGAAATAGTGGGTGTAGAACGCCGCGCTCATCAGCAGCGTGTAATACACCAGATAGCGCTGGCGTGCGGGCTGCCTGAGCCAGTACACCAAGGCCAGGGTGGCGCCGAGCAGCCACACCCCCAACAAGGCATACATGCGCACTTCCTGGCTGTAGCGCACGGCGGTGGGCAGCAGGGCTAGCAGGAACCCGGCGAGGATCGCCGCACGGCGGCTGGCGATCTGCGCCACCAGCCACACCCCCAGGCAGACACAGACGATCCCCGGCCAGGCGCTGAAACTGCGAATGGCAAAGATGCCGTCGCCAAACAGCGCGATCCAGCCGCGCAGCAGCATGAAGTACAGCGGCGGATGCACATCGTGGGCGGCATGCACCCAGAGTTCGCTCAGGCTGTAGCGGCTGAGCAGCAGGCTGGAGCCTTCATCGCCCCAGATGGCCGCGGCGGTCAGGTCGTAGAAACGGGTGGCCGCCGCCAGCAGCAAAATCGGCAGCAGCCAGTACGCCCGCAGCACCGCGACCAGGCGCTGTGCGTCGCTCGCCAGCCGATTGGCGATGCCCGGCCCGGCCGTATCCAGCAATTGCGGCTCTCTGCGAAACGCCATGAATGTCCCCTGCACCAACGTTTTACCACCACAGCATCGCTGTTTATCCGGCCAGACATAAGGCACCCCATCACCCCAGGCGACTGGCGGAACAGCGTCTACGCTAACCATTGCTGTCAACGAGCCCGCTTGGCGTTCTGACCGTATCGGTCAAGCTGTCAGGCCAGACACCAGGGATCGGCTCAAGGAGTTCCACTGATTAACCTGAAGGATAAAAAACTATGGAAGTGTTCATGGGCACCATTCAAGCTTTTTCCTTTAACTTCCCTCCCAACGGCTGGGCCTCGTGTTACGGCCAGACCCTGGGAATCTCGCAGTACCAGGCGCTGTTTTCGCTGCTGGGCACCTACTACGGCGGCAACGGCACCACCAACTTCCAGTTGCCGAACCTGCAAGGGCGGCTGCCCATCGGCCAGGGTAACGGGCTGGGCCTCACGCCACGGGTGATCGGCGAGGTTTCCGGTACCGAAAACGTCACCCCGACCCTCAACAACCTGCCGTCCCACACCCACACCCTCGCCAGCGTAAACGCCGCCACCACGCTGCAATTGGCCAACCCCGCCAGCAGCCCGGTCAGCGTGCCGACGGCCACCAACTCGTTCATCGGCACCTCCGGCGGCGGGCCGGGCACCGCGACCATCTATTCCGACGGGCTGGGTGCCACGCCGGTACCCCTCCAAGGGGTCAGCACCACGATCTCCGGCACCATCTCGCCCGCCGGCAACGGCCTGCCGCTGGAAGTCATGAACCCGTTCCTGGTGATCAACTTCAGCGTGGCCTTGAACGGTCTGTTCCCATCGCGCAATTGAAGTTCGCGCCGGGGGACATTCCCCCGGCCCTTTTTCCGGCCAGGAGTGGCGCCATGCTGCATCTGCTGCAAAGTGAGCATTTCCAGCCTTTGCTGGGGCAAACCTGCAATCTGTTGCTACCGGACGGCAGCGTGTTGCCGGTCCATATCGAGTCCATCAAGGACACTCCCCAGTCCCGCATGCCGAACAGCCCGCGCATGCCCTTCTGCGTCGAGCTCAACAGCCTGGCGCCGACAGCGTTCGTCGACGGCCTGTGCGACCTGGAACT
This sequence comes from Pseudomonas sp. GW456-L12, assembly GCF_059424045.1. Lineage (NCBI taxonomy): Bacteria > Pseudomonadati > Pseudomonadota > Gammaproteobacteria > Pseudomonadales > Pseudomonadaceae > Pseudomonas > Pseudomonas sp. GW456-L12. The sequence goes on along the minus strand of NZ_JBWKZA010000032.1, from coordinate 60,982 downwards.
GCCCGGCGTCGGCCACCTGCAGGGCATGTTCGTGTCACGGGTGCCGGCCCTGGGCCGCGATCCGACGCTGGGCTATTTCTATATCGCCTTCAACTGAACCGAGCGTGCCTGGCGGCAGCGCCCCGGGCACCGGCTCGAACCCGCGGGGTTGCGCCGCTCAGCCGCGCGGGCCGGGGTACCACACCAGCCGCTCGGCCGCCGGATTGGCTTCCTCGACCTGAAACCCCAGCGCCAGGTAATGCCGACGCGCATGGGGGTTGCTGGCCCAGACCACCGTGGCCACCGGGCAGCGCACCTGCTCGGCGGCTTTCTGCACGCCTTGCAGCACCGTGCGCCCATAACCGCGACCGCGGGCGGCGGGAATGAACGCCAGGTACAGCACACGAATTTCATTGGCGCCAAAATCGGTGGTCAGGGCACCGATGGCGCTGCCGAGCTTTTCGATCACGTAGTGCATGGCGCCGGGGAAGTTCTCCCCCGCCCCCTGCTCCTGGACCTGGAACTGCTGGGCGATCACCTGCTCGATCTGCTCCTGCTCGCCATCGATCCATTGCAGATCGCTGCGCGCCGAACGGTAAAGGCTTTGCAGGAACGGTCCGTCGGTGGGCCGCGACGGACGTACCACCAGGCCATCGGACATGGCCGAATCCTTATGCAACATATGCGTTCTCCCTGAAAATTCCTTGTTTCAGAACCCGCTTTCCCTCACGCCCAGCGCCGCCAGGCGCCGCCAGGCCGTACCGAGCAACGACTCGCCACGCCCCTGCAACACCACCACGCCGCGCAGCGGCTGGCTCGGGGTGATGCTGGCGTCGAGCACCTTGAGCCGCGCGCCGTACTGCGCCTGGACCGGTTCGGCGCGGCGGTTTTCATCGCGGCGCACGGCAATCGGCCCATGGTGATCGGAGGTCAGCGCCTCCTGATCGATATACGCCACGCCGTTGGTATCGACTTCGGTCAATTGCACCTCGAGCGCCGGGTGCATCGGGTCGTCGGCGATAAAGCGCCCCGTGGCGCCCGGCGCGACCCGCCACAGGTCGGCCTCGGCGAGAAACCCACGCAAGCGCGCCCCCGGCTCGACCACCCGGGCCAGCGGCTCCTTGGGCGAAACCCAGCGGCCCACCTGCAGTTGCGGCAGCAAGTCACGCAGTTGGCCGGCCTCGGGCGCGCGCAGCAGCAGGCGCTCGCGTTGCGCCGACAGGCCGCGGTATTCGGCCACGGCCTCGGCCAGCTGCTGCTCGACGATCCCGGCATCGGCGGCGGTCTCGCTGCGCCCGGCGCGGCGGCGCATCTGCAATTGCTGGATCTCGATTTCCCGCCGAGCGATGGCCTGGCGCGAGGCCAGGTCCGGGGATTCGAGCTCAACCAAAACCTGGTCCTTGCTCACCGCCTGGCCGTCGCTGACATTGACCTGCCGGACCCGCGCCGCCACTGGCGCATGCAAGGCGCTGGCGCGTCCGGCTTCGAGCATCGCCGGCACCTCCACCGAGCCGCGCCAGGGCACCGCCACCAGCAGCAGCGCCGCCAACAACCCCAGGCCGCTGAGCAATACCCGTGGCGCGTGGACCTGTTCGCGGTGCGTCCACCATTCGCGCCATTCCCGCACGATGGGCAAAAAGATGAACCAGACCAGTTCCACCAGCATCAGGAAGATGCCCAGCAGCTTGAAAAACAGGTGGTACACCGCCAGCGCAATCCCGAAAAACAGCACCGCGCGCCACAGCCACGAGCCATAACCCCACCACAGCAGACGCCGCTGCATGGCCGGCGACCAGGGCTCCGGCGCCGGCTGCCGATAGCCGAACAAGGCCTCGCGCAGGCGCCAGCGACAGAGGGCGAAGGCCCGCCCCTGGAGGTTGTCCACCTCCCAGAAATCGCTCAGCAGAAAGTAGCCGTCGAAGCGCATGAAGGGGTTCAGGTTGATCACCAGGGTGGTGATCCAGGTGGCGCTGGCAAGCATGAAGGCCGCGGTGCGCGCCGGGCCGTCCGGCAGCAGCGACCAGGCCAGCAGGGCGATGCTGGCCAGCAGCAGCTCGGCCAGCACGCCGCCGGCGCCGATCAGCAAGCGCGCGCGACGGTCATTGACCCGCCAGGCATCGCTGACGTCGGTGTAGAACATCGGCAGCAGCACCATGAACGCCACCCCCATGCTCTGCACCCGGCAACCGGCGCGCTTGGCCATGAAGGCGTGGCCGAACTCATGGCACAGCTTGGCGAAGAACAGCGCCACGCCGAACGCCAGGGCGCCGCCGAGGCTGAACAGGTGGGGAAAGGTCGCCAGGAAGCGCTGCCAGTCCCGCGACACCAAAAACACCCCCAGCCCCAGGGTCAGCGGCAAGCCGTAGCGCAGCAGCCCCGGGCCGAACCGCGCCAGCCACGGCCAGGCGCGATTGAGAAAGGCGTCCGGGCGCCACAGCGGGATACGAAAGAACAGGTATTGGTGCAGCAGCACCTGCCACAGGCTCTGGTGCTGGGCGGCGGCCTTGAGCTCATAGCTGGCGCGCTGCTGCGGATCGAGGGCGGTGATCAGGTCATGGCTGCGCAAAAAACCCAGCAGCTCTTCCAGTTCCGCTCCGCCCAGGGGCAGCCCCGGCTCGCGGTTAGCGGCGCGCAGCACCTGCCCGGCATCCCCCAGGGACCAGTGCCTGAGCAGGCGCATCGCCGCCGCGCCGAGCTTGAAATAGCGGCCGCGCACCGGGTCGGCCAGGGTCCAGCGCGGCGAACCGTCCAGCGCCGGCGCCGCCGGCGACAGCTGCAAGTCCGCGCGCAGGCCCGGCAGGCTCATTACAGGCCCACGCTCTGCCGCAGACCGGCCAGCGGGCGGCGCAGCAGGTACAGCGCCAGCGGCGCGCGCTCACCGAAGAGCTTGGCCGTGCCGCGCAGGCCGATCCGCGGCGGCGCGTCGCGAAAACGCGCATCGAGGCGGTAGGCCAATTGCCCGCCCGGCGTCGGCTGCGCCTCGTAGGCCGCCCGTTCGAGGCTGGCCAGATGGCGCTGCAACGGGTCGCTGTCGAGAAACAGCGCCACCTGCGCGCCGGGCTCCAGGGCAATGGCATCGCCCACGGCCAGTTCGATGCGCAACTCGGCCTGGCTCGGGTCGGCGATTTCCATCAGGCGCTCGCCGGTCTGCACCGGTTTGCCGGTCCAGCGCTCGGCGTCGGCGAACACCGCGATGCCATCGCGTTCGGCCCGTACTTCGCTGCGCTTGAGCAATTCGCGGGCGTAATCGCGTTCGGCGCGTTTCTGTTCGACCCGAGCCGCCAGCAGGTCGATCTTCGAGCTGGATTCGGCATCGGCGAAGGCCCGCTGGGAATTGGCCTTCAGTTCCGCCTCGGCCACGCCCAAGGCGCGGGCGGCGACATCGGCCTGGGCATTGAGGGTGGTGTTTTCGAAACGCAGCAGCAGGTCGCCGGTCTTCACCGTCTGGTTGGGCTTGACCAGAAACTCGGCGATCACCCCGTCCAGCGGCGCCGCCACCACACGCCCGCCCAGCGGCACCACTTCGGCCGGCGCCAGCACCGACTGCCGCACCGGAATCAGCAAGCCCAGCAACACCACCGCCAACAGCGCCAGCCGGCGTTTGCGGTTCCAGCGCAGGCGCCACGGCTTGCGCGGTTGCAGCGCCAGCCAGGCGTGGCTGTAGGTGTCGCCCAGTTGCGCCAGCAATACTTGTTCGGAAGGGTTCCACGGGTTGTCGCGGGCCAGCCACAGGCCACCAAAGAGCACGCCCTGACGATCGATCAGCGGTAACCAGAACACTTGCGCCGCCGACAGGCTCTGCCAGTCGGCCCGTACCGGGGCGCTCAGTTGCTCGGCCGCGACCACCCGCGCCTGCTGCGCGAGTTCGAGCTTGAACAGTTGGGCCACCGCCTGTTCGACGAAAGCCACAAAGGGCGCATTCGGATCGAGCGCGCTGACGCCGGTCACCGCGCGGACCTTGCCGGCGATCACCAGCGCCGCGTGGCGATAGCCGAACAGTGCCTGGCTGTCGTTGACCAGGCTGTAGGCCAGTTGCTCGACCGTGCGCGCGGCGCGGGTCTGGCGCTCCAGGTCGAGGAACCGGGCGAAGACCTGCTCGGCGGCGCCCGCTACCGGCGCGTTCATTTGAGCTCCGCGAACCGCGCCGTGCCGCTCATGCCCGCCAACAGGCCCTCGGCGTTGGGTACGGCCGCCACCAGCAGCAGCGTCTGGCTGCCTTCGTCGATCCGCGCGCCGAGGCGCTTGACCGTGGCGGCCAGCGGCTTGCCGGTTTCATCGGGGACGAAGCTGAAGGTCTGCCCGGCCTTGAGCTTGCCCATCCAGCTCGACGGCACCAGCAGGTGGATTTCCAGGGAACGGTTGTCGACGATTTCCAGCAAGGGCGAGCCGGCCGTCACGCTTTCGTAGCGCTGTACCTTGCGCGCCACCACCTGCCCATCGAACGGCGCGATCACGCTGCAACGCTTGACCTGCACCTGATAGACCTGGGATTGCGCCTGGGTCTCGGAGACCTTGGCCGCGGCTCGCGCCACTTCGAAGCGGCCGACCGAGTTGAGCGAAGCCAGTTGGCGGTTGTGCGCCAGCTCTTCGTTGGCGCCACGGCTGGCGGCCTGGGCGGCATTGAGCTGGGCCTGGTAGGCCGAGCAATCGAAGCGCGCCAGCACCTCGCCTTTCTTGAAGGACTCGCCTTCGCTGTAGGGCAACTCGACGATGCGCCCGGACAGCTCGCCGGCCAGTACCGCCTGATCCTTGGCCCGCAGCACGCCGCGCGCTTCGCTGCCGCTGGCCACGGCGGCGCCGGCAGCGCTGTCATTGAGCAGTGGATCGTCTGGTGCAGGCGTCTGCGCCTGGGCCACGCACACCAGGCAGGTCAATCCGAATCCCAATCCCAATCCATGAAATCGCCGCATAACCGTAACTCCCTGACGGATGGGCGGAGTCTAAGACAGCAAGCGCAAGCGTCAAGCAAGTGGCCACTATCTTTATCGATCCCGACAACCGCATCGAGCACCCGCCTGACAGCATAGATGCCTTGTCCGGCGCGGCGTGTATCGGGTCGTGTGGGTATTTTAGATGCCAGCGAATGCCTTCTGTATGATTTGCACCACACTTGGACCTTCGGCTCCCATAGTTTCGGATTAAGGACAATTCATGCGTATCGGTCTTTTGTCGTCTTTGACACTGGCGCTCGGCGCCCTCCTCTGCAATCAGGCCCAGGCCAGCTCCGACGATTCCTGTTACCCGCACTGGACCCTGCTCAAAAAAAACCTCGACAGCTGCAGCAGCCTGCCGTTTCTCAACCCGGGCAACGACAGCCGGGTGAACCTGCGCCTGTTGCTGGCCGACAGCGGCGCCTTGCCCCTGGCGCCGAAAGCGCTGGACGCCGATAACCTGGACGAGGGTTATGGGGCGGTGCCGTTTCCAGTATTTCGCCTGCAACCCGCGCCCGGCCCTGAGGACGCGGATACCTCGCAAACCTCGGAGGACACTGACCTCAACGGCCGCCTGGAGTCCTTGCAGGTGGTGCGCGAAACCCCGCAAGCAGCCGGCGATGCCTTCCTGTCCGGCGAAGGCAGCCGCTGCCGCAGCAACTCGGACGCCAGCGCCCAGGCCTTCGTCGACCAACTGATCGCCGCCGACCTGCCGGCCAGCGAACGCCAGGCGCTGGCGCAAAGCCGGGTCAAGCTGCTCGCCGCCTGCAACTGGGACAGCCCGCAACTGGCCAGCCTGTTGCCGGCCGACCTGCAGACACCGCTGGGCAAGGGTTTCGCCACTTATCTACAGGCCGCCGGCGACTTCTACAGCGGCCGCTTCAGCGAGGCCGGCGCAGCGTTCGCCACGCTCAAGGACAGCCCGAATGCCTGGCTGAAAGAGACCGCGCTGTACATGAACGCCCGTACGCTCCTCAACAGCGCCCAGCAGAACGCCTTCGACGAATACGGCATGCCGGCGCTCGAGCATGTGGATAAGTCCACCCTGCAACAGGCCGAGGCCGGCTTCGACGCCTACCTGCAAACTTATCCACAGGGAGCCTACGTTGCGTCGGCCAAGGGCCTGCTGCGTCGGGTGCACTGGCTGGACAGCAACCCCGACAAACTCGCCGCCGACTACGCCTGGCAAATGACCCAGGCCAAGGACGAGCAGCGCAACCTGTCGCTGGACGATCTGGTGGAAGAAGTCGACACCAAGCTGCTGATGGTCAACCGCAACCCGGTCAGCACGCCCCTGCTGCTGGCGGTCAACGACCTGATGTGGATGCGCGAGCAAACCGAAGGCCGGCTGACCCGCGACGCCTTGCAACAACAGAAGGCGGTCTTCGCCGGGCAACCGGCGCTGTACGACTACCTGCAAGCGGCCTTCGCCCTGTACGTCGACAACGACCCGGACGCCGCGCTGAAACTTCTGCCCGCCGAGCCTGCGACCAACCTCGACTACCTCGCCTTCAGCCAGCAGACTCTGCGCGGCCTGGCCCTGGAAGCGAAGAACGACGCCTCGGGCGCGCAAGCCCTGTGGCTGCAACTGCTGCCCCTGGCCAAGCAACCGTTGCAACGGGAACAGCTGGAGCTGGCCCTGGCCATGAACTACGAGCGCAACCAGCAACTGGCCAAGGTGTTCGCCGCCGACTCGCCGATCCAAAGCCCGCAGGTGCGCTTCACCTTGCTGCGCCATGTGGCCGACGCCGAGTTGCTGCGCCAGCAGATCGGCCAGGCCGCCGACCCGGTGGAACGTAATACCGCGCAGTTCGTGCTGCTCTACAAGGACCTGCTGCGCGGCCAGTACGCGGCCTTTGCCAGCGACCTTGCGCAGCTTCCCGCCAGCGCCCCTGAAGACAAGCTTGGCTACAGCCTGGGTTACGTCTACAGCAACGGCCAGTCGCTCAAGCTGTTCCAGTGGAACGGCAAAGAGGCCGAGTCCGGCTACGTCTGCCCGAGCCTCGCAGAAACCGCGGCGGCATTGGAAAAGGATGGGAAAAGCCCGCAAGGCCTGAACTGCCTCGGTGAGTTCATCCTGCGCAACGGCCTGGACGGCATGCCGCTGGACAGCCAGCCCGACAAGCAGTCCCTGGGCGGCACGCCGTCGGCCTTCAAGGGCGAAGCGTTCTCCCGCCTCGAGGGCTACAAACAGGTGATCGCCAACAGCAAGGCGCCACGCGACGACCGCGCCTACGCCCTGTACCGCGCGATCAATTGCTTTGCATCCTCGGGCAACAACCGCTGTGGCGGCAAAGACGTGGAGCCCGCGGTGCGCAAGGCCTGGTTCCGCCAGCTCAAAGGCACCTTCGCCGACACCCAGTGGGGCAAGTCGCAGCAGTACTACTGGTAAGCATGAGCCGCTTCTGGCGATGCCTGCTGCCGGTCTGGCTGTTGCTGGCCGGCGGTGCCCAGGCGGCGGTCGACGCCCGCGATCACGATGCCTTCTGGCTGTGGAGCGGCGTCGCCCCGCAGCCGGTGCTGAACCAGGCCAAGACCCTGTACATCCTGCAAGGGCAGATCAGCCGTTCGCGTCGCGACCCGAGCGGCAACGTGCACTTCATCGCCCAGGGCATGGCCGTTCCGCGCCTGCGCCAGGGCGAGGTCTGGGTGGTCTATCGCGCCCACACCCTGCACTGGCCGGAGCCGGTCTACCGCCAGCTGCTGGGCCAGGTGCAGCGCTGGCAGCAGGCCGGCAACCCGGTGGTCGGCATCCAGATCGATTTCGACGCCCGCACCCGCTACCTCGACGAGTACGCCAGCTTCCTGCGCGACCTGCGCCAGCGCCTGCCTGCGCAGTACCGCCTGAGCATCACCGGCCTGATGGACTGGAGCAGCAACGCCAACCCCGAGGCCATCGCCGGGCTCAAGGGCGTCGTCGACGAAGTGGTGGTGCAGACCTACCAGGGCCGCCACAGCATCCCCAACTACGCCGCCTACCTGCCCCGCCTCGACCGCATGGGCCTGCCGTTCAAGGTGGGGTTGATCCAGGGCGGCGAATGGCAGGAGCCGGGCTATCTGCGAGACAGCCCGTGGTTCAGGGGGTATGTGGTGTTTTTGCAGAACCCGCGCTAGCCAACGGATACACCGACTCCCAGCCGCCGCCCAGGGCCTTGTACAGGCCGACCATGGCCAGGGAAACGCCGGTCGAGCTTTCCACCAGTTGTTCCTGGGTGGCGAGCAAGGCGCCCTGGACGGTGAGGACGTTGACGAAGTCCACCACGCCTTCGACGTATTGCTGTTGCGCGGTGCGCAGGGCGATCTGGTTCTGCCGCACGGCTTCGGCGAGGCTGTCGCGGCGCAGCTGGCTGCTGTTGTAGCGGGTCAGCTGGTCGTCGATTTCATGCCAGGCGCGCAGCACGGTCTGCTGGTAGGCGACGGCCGCTTCCTGCTGCTGGGCTTCGCGCAGATGCAGCATGCCGCGCAGGCGGCCGCCGTCGAACAGCGGCAGGCTGAACTGCGGGCCGATGCCAAACTGGCGCGAGCCCCAGGAGCCGAAGTCCGACAGCTGCATGGCCTGGGAGCCGAAGTTGCCCGACAGGGTGATGCGCGGATAAAAGTCGCCCTGGGCCACGCCGATGCTGGCGGTGGCGGCATGCAGGCGGGCTTCGGCCTGGCGGATATCCGGGCGGCGTTCGGCCAGTTGCGACGGCAGGCCGATGGCGACCTGGCGCGGGGTTTGCGGCACCGGCGCATCCGCCGCGAGTTCGGCATGCAAGGCCTGGGGCGGCTCGCCCATCAGCAGGCTCAGGGCGTTGATCAGTTGCGCCTGGCGCTGCTGCAAGGCCGGTAGTTGCGACTCGATGGTCGCCACCTGCGCGGCGGCTTCGGCCACGTCCAGGTCGGTGGCCACACCGTCGGCCAGGCGCAGCTGCGAGAGCTTGAGGCTGTGGCGGGCGACGTCGAGGTTCTGCTCGGTCACCGCGCGGGTGCTCTGCACGCCGCGCAGCTGGATGTAGTCCTGGGCGGTCTCGGCCAGTACCGACAGCAGCACCCCGCGCCGATCATTTTCCGCGACTTCCAGGGTCGCGTCGGCGGCCTCGGTTTCACGCCGCACGCGGCCCCAGAAATCCAGCTCCCAGGACGCCGAGAAGCCGGCGTCCCACAGGTTGAAGGCGGACTTGCCCGCGTGCCCCGACGGGTCGTTCAGGCCTTCGCCGCTGTTACGTTTGCGTGCGTAACCGCCGCTGGCGCTGCTGGTCGGATAACGCTCGGCGGTGACCACCTGGCGCGCCGCGCGGCTCTGTTGCAGGCGGCTGGTGGCCAGTTGCAGGTCGAGGTTGTCGGTCAGCACGCGCCGGCTCAACGCCGACAGCTGCGGATCGTTGAAGACCTCCCACCAGCGCTCGTCCAGGGGGCTGCTCACCACCTGGCTCGGCGCAGCCTTTTGCGGGGTGGCCCAGGCCTCGACCCGCGGCCCTTCGGGACGCTGGAAATCCGGGCCGACACTGCAGGCGGCCAGGGACAACAGGCTCAGGGCGAATACCGGCTGGAGCAGACGACTCATCGCTTCACCACCTCACGCGCGGAGCTGGCCTTGCCCAGGGTATCGACGCTCGCTTCCACCGACATCCCGACCCGCAGACGCTCGGCCATCGGCTGGCCGGGCTCCAGCAGGATCTTCACCGGAATGCGCTGCACCACCTTGGTGAAGTTGCCGGTGGCGTTGTCCGGCTTGACCGCGGCGAAGGTCACCCCGGTGGCCGGCGCCAGGCTCTCGACCCGGCCGTGCAGGGTTTCGCCGTCCAGGCTGTCGACCCGCACCTGCACCGGTTGCCCGGGGTGCATGTGGGCCAGCTGGGTTTCCTGGAAGTTGGCCACCACATAGGCCTGCTCCAGCGGCACCACGGCGAGGATCTTGCTGCCCGGCGTGACGTAGGCGCCGACCCGCACCGCGCGTTCGCCGACCATGCCGTCCACCGGCGCGACGATGCGCGTGTAGGACAGTTCGTAGCTGGCCATTTCCAGGGACGCCTGGGCGCGCTTCAGCCCGCCCTCGGCGGCATCGCGCTGGGCGGTGAGGATCTCCACCTGCTTGCGTTCCGCCGCCAGCGCCGCGGTGGCCGTGGCCAGCCGCGCGCTGGCCTGGTCGATGCGGGTCCGGGCCTGCTGGGCATTCTGCACCGTGCCGGCGCCGACCCCGGCCAGGTGGTTGTAGCGGTTCAGTTCATGTTCGGCGAAGGCCATTTCCGCCCGCGCGGCCACCACCGAGGCCTGGGCCTGGGCGATCACCGAGCTTTGCCGGTCGAGGGTGGCGCGGGCGTTCTGCAACTGCGCCTTGGCCACCAGGGTTTCGGCGTCCGCCGCCTGGGCCGCGGCGCGCAGGTCGCGATCGTCGATCAACGCCAGCAACTGGCCGGCCTTGACCCGCTGGTTGTCTTCCACCAGCACTTCCTTGATGAAACCCGCCACGCGCGGGGCCACCAGGGTGTAGTCGGCGCTCACGAAAGCGTCGTTGGTGGTCTGCTCGGTGGCCTTGCCGGTGACCAGGTACACCAGCACGCCGAGGACCGCGACCGCCGCCACGCTGACGGCGAGTTTGTGTTTGATGTGGATCGTCATAAAAACCTTCTGTCTCAGTGAACGTTCAAGTCGGCGCGCGTGGCGGATAGATCCGCGTCGGCAGCCAGAAAATCAGCAGGATCAAGGCCGCCGCCACGCCAGCCATGACGTAGTAGAGGTCGGCGGAGGTCAGCACCACGGCCTGTCGGTGCAGGCGCTGGGCGAGGTTGCTGGCGTCGACGGCGCTCAGCGGCGAGTTGCCGAGGCTGTCCACCAGCATGGTCGAGTGAAAGTGCAGGCGGTGAGTGGTCAGGGCATCCAGCACGCCGGTGGCGATCACCGCCGCCAGGCCTTTCACGGTGTTGAACCAGGAGGACGCGAACGGCCCCTCGATCGGCTGGATACTGCCGGTGGAAAGCATCAGCAAGGGCAGCACCGCCATCGGCTGGCCGAAGATCTGCAGCAGTTGCAGCACGTAGAAATCGTCGCGAATCCACGCCGAGGTCAGCTGCGCGCCGCCCAGGCACGACAGCACCAGCATCGTCAGGCCGATGCCCAGCACCCAGCGGCAATCGACCCAGCGCAGGTTGCACAGGGCCGCCACCAACGGCAGCGCGATCAGCTGCGGCAGGGCCATCACCAGCATCACCGGGGCGGTCTGCAACGGCCGGTAGCCCTGGACCTGGGCCAGGAAACTGGACGGAATGATGATCACCGCGGTCAGCACCACCAACACCCCGGCCAGGGTCAGCAGGGCAAACGACAGGTTGCGGATGCCGAGCATCTGCAACTTGAAGAACGGAATCGGTTGCGACCATTCGTTGATCAGAAACAGCACCAGCAACAACGCGCCCCCGCCCAGCAGCAGGCAGATCAGCGGCGAGCCGAACCAGTCCAGGCGATTGCCCTGGAGGATGCCGATCACCAGCATGCAGATCGCCGGGAACCCCAGCAGCAGGCCGCGCCAGTTGAAGGCCTTGAGGCGCTCCAGGCGCAGCGGGTCCTGGGGCAGACCGTAGGCCACCGCGAGCATCGCCAGCAGACACGGCGCCACCACCTGCCAGAACGCCCATTGCCAGCCGACGTATTCGGTCCACAGGGCGGCCAGCGGCGTGCCCAGGCTCGGGCCGAAGGTGGCGGTCAGGGCGTAGCCGGCCAGGCCGTAGAGCTTGACGTTGGCCGGCAGGAACCGCAGCGCCACGGTCATCAGCATTGGCGGCAACGCGCCGCCGGCCAGGCCCTGCACGGTGCGCAGCAGCAACAGGCTCTGGTAGTTCGGGGCGAACGGACAGAGCACGCCCAGCACGGTGAACAGGGCGATGGCGCAAAGAGTGAAACGGCGCAGCGAAAAGGTCACCGAACACCAGGGCGCGAAGGCCATGGCCGCCACCGAGGTGGCGGTGTAGCTGGCCACCAGCCAGGTGCCTTCGTCATAGCCGATGGCCAGGGCGCCACGGATGTCGGCCAGGGCGATCTTGGTCACCATTTCGTTGAGGCCCGACACCAGCACCGCCAGCAATACGCCGAGCAGGCCGATGATGATTCGCGGGCCGAAGACCGCGGGGCTGACAGCTGCCGGTTTGCTGGCCACTTCAGCGGGTGCCGGCACAGCCACGGCGAGGGAACTCATGAAGGGAACGACTCCGATAGAAATACCGAAGCAGTGTAAAAAGCCCGACAGCTGACGAAAACTGACTTATCGACAGCTTATAAGTGCACCGCACGCAATGATTGCGCCCTCCCGAAACCTGTAGGAGCGAAGCTTGCTCGCGATAGGGCCAGACCTGGCACCGCGATAAATGGCCGCTTCGCGGATCGCGGGCAAGCCTCGCTCCTACAGAGACATGGTTTTTCAGGGCTGGGCGGCGTGCCAGGTTTCGTTGCAGGAGGCGCGCAGGGTTTCGCGGAACCATTTGTGTGCCGGGTCCTTGTCGTAGCGCGGGTGCCAGGCCTGGGTCAGCACCAGGGTCGGCAGGGGAATCGGCAAGGCGAAGGAACGCAGGTGCAGGCCCAGGCGCGACACGCTGAGCAGGGTTTCCTTGGGCACCGGCAGGATCAGGTCCGAGTCCGGCAGCATGAACATCGCGGCATGGAAGCTCGGGGCAATCAGCGGCACCCGGCGCTGCAGGCCCAGGTCGCTGAGCGCCACATCGATCGGCCCGCGGGCGATGCCGCGCCGGGACATGCTGATGTGCGGGAAGGCGGCAAAACGCTCGGCGGTGATCTCCTCGTCGAGCAACGGATGATGCTCGCGCACCAGGCCGACAAAGGTGGTGGAGAACAGGTTCTGCACCTTCACTTCCGGGGTCAGCGGCCGGGTGTTGCTGATGCGCAGGTCGATCCGCCCTTCGCGCAGCGCCTCGTCGTCGCCATCGCCCTCCGGGACGAAACGCAGTTCGCAATGGGGCGCCTGGCGCTCCAGGGTATCGATCAGGCGGCCGCCATAGACGCCGACGAAAAAGTCGTTGGCGCGCACATTGAAGCGCCGGCGCAGGGTGCCGAGGTCGACCTGGTCGCCGGAACGGAACACCAGCGCCGCCTGCTCCACCAGGTCACGTACCTGGCCGCGCAGCTCCTGGGCCTTGGGCGTGGGCACCAGGCCGCGGCCGGCGCGCACCAGGATCGGATCGCCCAGCGCCTCGCGAATCCGCGTGAGGGTCCGGCTCATGGCCGCCGGGCTGAGGTTCATGCGCCGCGCCGCGCCGACCACGCTGCCCTCGTCGAGCAGGGCGTCGAGGGCGACCAGAAGGTTCATGTCCGGGAGTTGCATGCTGAGCACTCGTGGCTGATCGGGAATGAGTCAGGCGCAATGCTAGCAGGGTCATTTCAGTCATGGACACCACTCTTCTGTAGCCGCTGCCGCAGGCTGCGATCGAGGACGAAGTCCTCGCCAGACCTGCGCATGCGGTGTGCCAGGCAAAATGTGCGGTCAGCTTTTGCGCCGGCTGCGCCGTCGATCGCAGCCTCGCAGGCTCGGCAGCGGCTACGGGCGCTACGGGCGCTACGGGCGCTACGGGCTCAGCGTTGCATGCCCCAGCGTTTCACGGTGACCCGCTCCAGGGTGTCGAACACCAGGTTCTCCACCAGCAGGCCGATCAGGATCACCACCGCCAGGCCGGCGAAGACTTTGTCGGTGTACAGCTCGTTGCGATTCTGGAAGATGTACCAGCCCAGGCCGCCCTTGCCGCTGGTGGCGCCGAACACCAGTTCGGCGGCGATCAGGGTGCGCCAGGCAAAGGCCCAGCCGATTTTCAGGCCGGCGAGGATCGACGGCAGCGCCGCCGGGATCAGGATGAACAGCACGAAGCGCATGCCCTTGAGCCCGTAGTTGCGCCCGGCCATGCGCAGGGTTTCGGAAACCCCGAGAAAGCCGGCGTAGGTGTTCAGGGCCAGGGCCCAGAGCACCGAATGCACCAGCACGAAGATCAAGCTGTTCTCCCCCAGGCCGAACCACAGCAGGGCCAGCGGCAACAGGGCGATGGCCGGCAGCGGGTTGAACATCGAGGTCAGGGTGCTCAGCAGGTCGCGGCCCACCTGGGTCGACACCGCCAGGGTGGTCAGGGCAAAGGCCAGGACGATGCCGATCAGGTACCCCTTGAGCAGCACGACCAGGGAGATGCCGACCTTGCCCAGCAGCTCGCCGCTGAGCAGGCCGTCGTACAGCGCGCTGGCGGTCTGCAAAAAGCTCGGTAGCAGCAGGTCGTTGTTCTGGTAGCGGGCCACGGCCTCCCAGAGCAGCGCCAACACGATCAGGATCAGGCTCTTGCGCAGCCAGCCTTGTTGCCACAGGCGCTGGCCCAGCGGCAACTCACGCTCCAGCGGCACCGCCAGCAGGGGTTCGAGGGCAACTTCGTATTCCTGGCGAACCGGTGATGAATGGCTCATCGGGCGTTCCTCTTAAAGGCTCAATAAGCGATACGGATATCGGTGAAATCCAGCTCGCGCTCGGTTTCCGGCGACTGGCCTTCGTCGAACAGCAGCCGGTGGATACGCCGCGCCGTCTGCTGGAACGCCACGCCGCCGAGGCTTTGCAGGTCGTACTGATGGCTGTGGATTTCCGCCCGCACCCGCCCCGGGTGGGGCGACAGCAGCAGGATGCGATTGCCCACCACCAGCGCCTCCTCGATGGAGTGGGTGACGAACAGCAGGGTGAAGCGCACCTCCTCCCAGAGCAGCAGCAACTCTTCCTGCATCTTGCGCCGGGTCAAGGCATCGAGGGCGGCGAAGGGTTCGTCCATCAGCAGGATCTTCGGCTGCATCGCCAGGGCGCGTGCTATCGCCACCCGCGCTTTCATGCCGCCGGACAGGGTGTGCGGGTAGGCGTCGGCAAACGCCGCCAGGCCGACCTTGTCCAGGTAGTGCAGCGCCCGCTCCTCGGCCTCGCGGCGGTTGAGGGTGTTCGACGCCAGCAGCGGGAACATCACGTTCTGCTTCACGGTTTTCCACGGCGGCAGTTGGTCGAACTCCTGGAACACCACGATCCGGTCCGGCCCCGGCTGGCTGACCCGTTGCCCTTGCAGGCGAATCTCGCCCTCGCAGGGCTGGATGAAGCCGGCGACCGCCTTGAGCAGGGTCGACTTGCCGCAGCCCGAGGGCCCAAGCAGGACGAAACGGTCGGCGGGATCGATTTCGAAACTGACCTGGTGGGTGGCCCGCACCACGCGCTGCGGGGTGCGGTATTCCAGGCTGACCTGGTCGACCGCCAGCAGCGCCTGGGCTGCCGTGGTCGGGTTGCTGGCCGTGTGGCCTTGCAAGGGGGCGTTCATGGCGATCAGCTCCCTTGCAGCGGCGTGGTGTCCTGGAAGAAGTAGTCCTTCCACGATTGCGGCTTGTTCTTGATCGCGCCCACGCGGTAGAGGAATTCAGCCAGCGGGTAGGTGTTTTTCGGGGTGACGGTGAACTCGAACTGCGGGTTGTCGATGATCTTCAGCAAGGCTTCGCGGTCGATCTTGGCCTTGGTCACGCGGATGTAGGTATCCGCCGCCGCGCCCTTGTCCTTCTGGGCAAAGTCGGCGGCCTCGGCCAGCGCCTCGACGAAGGCCTTGTAGGTTTTCGGGTTTTCGCTGCGGAATTTCTCGGTGGCGAACAGCACGGTCGGTGAGTTCGGGCCCAGCAGGTCGTAGGTGTTGAGCACCACGTGCACATTCGGGTTGGCCAGCGCCTGGTCCTGGAACGGCGGGTTGGAGAAGTGCCCGGTCAGCTCGGTGCCGCCGGCGATCAGCGCCGCCGTGGCGTCCGGGTGCGGAACGGCGATGGTGTACTTGTCCAGGCGATTGAATTCCTTGTCGCCCCATTGCTTGGCCGCCGCGTACTGCAGGAACCGCGACTGCACGGAAACCCCCACCGCCGGCACCGCGATGCGGTCCTTCTCGGTGAAGTCGGCGATGGTCTTGACCTTGGGATTGTTGCTCACCAGGTAGTAAGGGAAGTTGCCCAGCGACGCCACCGCCTTGACGTTCTGCTTGCCGTGGGTGCGGTCCCAGATGGTCAGCAGCGGGCCGACGCCGGCCCCGGCAATGTCGATGGAGCCGGAGAGCAAGGCGTCGTTGACCGCCGCGCCGCCGGACAGCTGGGTCCAGTCGACCTTGATGTCGATGCCTTCTTCCTTGCCGTGTTTTTCAATCAGATTCTGGTCGCGCACCACGTTGAGCAGCAGATAGACGATGCCGAACTGTTCGGCGATGCGGATCTCGCCTTCGGCATGGGCCGCCGTCGGCGCGACCAGGCCAGCGGCCAGCAGGCTGAAGCCCAGGCCGATGGCGGCCGCCAGTTTGCCCAGGCGCGGGAGGCGTTGAGTAGGTTGGGACATGATGTTTCTCCTGCCGTGGGTGGCCGATCAGTAAGGGGCGTCGCCCTGGATGGTGGTGCGATAAAGCTTGCGGCGCAGATGGCTGGGGCAGCCGGCGGCCAGGTGGATCAGCGAGCGGTTGTCCCAGAACACCAGGTCATGGGGCTGCCATTGGTGGCGGTAGATGTTTTCCGGCAGCACGCTGTGGGCGTAGAGCTCGGCCAGCAGCTGGCGGCTCTCGTCTTCCGGCAGGCCGACGATGCGGGTGGTGAAGCCTTCGCTGACGAACAGCGCCTTGCGACCGTTTTCCGGATGGGTGCGCACGACCGGGTGCACCACTTCCCGGACCTGGGCCAGTTGCTCCGGGGTCAGGGTCGGGCGCCAGTTGCCCTCGAACTTGGTCTCGCTGTAGCGCGCGGTGTAGGAGTGCGCGGCAGAGCGGCCATCGACCGCCTTACGCAACGCTTCGGGCAGGCTGTCCCAGGCTTTGTGCATGTCGGCGAACAAGGTGTCGCCGCCCTCGGCTGGCAGCTCCTGGGCGTGCAGCATCGAGCCCAGGCTCGGCAGTTCCTTGTAGGAGAGGTCGGAATGCCAGAACTTGCCGGCGTCCCCCAGGCCGATGGACTGGCCGTTTTCGATGATGTTGGAAACGATGAGGATTTCCGGATGCCCGGCCAGCAGGAACTGCTTGAGTACGTGGATCTGCAGCACGCCGAAACGGCGGCTGAAGGCGATCTGTTGTTCGGGGGTGATGCGCTGGTCGCGGAACACCACAACGTGATGATCCAGGTGCGCGCGGTGAATGCGCGCGAAGTCCTGGTCGTTGACCGGCCGGGCCAGGTCCAGGCCGACGATCTCGGCACCGACGGCGCCGCTGAACGGGCGGATATCAAAAACTTGTGCGGCGATGGGCGCGGCACTTGGAGAGGGTACGGACATAAATCACTCCCACGCAGAGCACGCCCGGTGGCGCGCGCGTCGATCAGAAACTCACGGAGGTCCCGTGTGGGTTCATTTCGTGCGGCGCGCCGATTGGTCGGCAGGTACGCAGGGAGTCGACTTTATAGATATAAGAACCGAATTTTAAATACCTTTAAAGAATAACGATATGGCGATTCGGGCGCAGCCCCCAAGGCCGGCACGAGCGCCTGTAGCCGCTGCCGCCAGGCTGCGATCGGCCCCGAAGGGGACGTGACGATTTCAATATCGCTGAAGGCCCTTCGGGCCTTATCGCAGCCTGGCGGCAGCGGCTACAGATGGCTTAACGCTCGTGCAACGCCTCGGCACGGGCGCGGATGATCGGCTTGAGCAGGTAGCTGAGCACGCTTTTCTTGCCGGTGATGATGTCCACCGAGGCGACCATGCCGGGGATGATCAGCAACGGCTTTTCATCGGTGCCCAGGTGGCTGCGGTCGGTGCGCAGCTTGATCACGTAGTAGGTGGTCTTCTTGTCTTCGTCGGTGATGGTGTCGGCGCCGATCTGTTCCAGCTTGGCCTTCAGGCCGCCGTAGATGGTGTAGTCATAGGCGGTGAACTTGACCACCGCTTCCTGCCCCGGGTGCAGGAAGGCGATGTCCTGCGGACGGATCTTCGCTTCCACCAGCAGGGTGTCGTCCAGCGGCACGATCTCCACCATGTCGCTGCCCGGCTGGATCACACCGCCGATGGTGTTGACCATCAGTTGCTTGACGATGCCACGCACCGGCGAGGTGACCAGGGTCCGGCTGACCCGGTCTTCCAGGGCCTTGCCGGTGGCGCTGGCCTTGTTCAGTTCGGTGCGTGCCTCGTTGAGCTGGGTCAGGGCTTCGCTGCGGAACTTGCCGCGGGTTTCGTCGACCTTGCGCTGGACTTCCTTGATCGCCGATTCGGCACGGGGGATCGCCAGGGTGGTGGCGTCCAGTTGCCCACGGGTCTCGACTTCGGCGCGCTTGAGCCGCAGCACTTCCACCGGCGACACCGCGCCCTGGGCCACCAGCGGCTCGGACATGGCGATTTCCTGGCGCTGCAGGCTCAGTTGCTGGCGGTACTGCGCCTGCTTGGAGGTGAACTCGCGCAGTTCCTGCTGCTTCTGGATCAGTTGCTCCTGCAGGCCGCCGACTTCGTCATGCAACTGCTGGCGACGGCTTTCATACAGCGACTTTTCGCTGGCCGCCTGGCCGGGCACGGCGGCCATGGCATCGGCCGGGAAATTCAGTTCGCGGTTGTCGATCTCCGCGCTCAGGCGCTCGACCCGCAGCAGCATCGACAGGCGATCGGCCTCGGTCTCGCCGACGTTGGACTTGAAGCGCGTGTCGTCCAGGCGGATCAACGGGGCGCCGGCTTCGACGATCTGCCCTTCCTTGACGAACAGTTCGGAGACGATACCGCCTTCCAGGTTCTGGATTTTCTGCACCTTGGACGACGGGATCGCCTTGCCCTCGCCCTTGGTCACTTCGTCGATCACCGCGAAGTTGGCCCACAGCAGCAGGAACAGGAAGAAGCCGATGATGCCCCAGATGGTCAGGCGGATAACCCGCGGCGCATCCTCGATCAGCGCCTTGTTGACCTCGGGCAGGGGTTGGTCGTGCAGCGATTCGGTGCCTTTGAAGTAGCGCAGGATCGAGTCTTTGAAACCGGATTTAAGCAACACTGATCTGCCCCTTCTTCAACGCTTCCATCACGACTGCTTTCGGCCCGTCGGCGAGGATCTGCCCGCGGTCGATCACCAGCAGGCGATCCACCAGCGACAGCAGCGAGGCACGGTGGGTGACCAGCACCACGGTCTTGGCTTCCACCACGGCTTGCAGGCGTTGTTTCAAGCGTTCTTCACCCGTGTTGTCCATGGCGCTGGTCGGTTCGTCGAGCAGCAGGATTGGCGGGTTGAGCAGCAGGGCCCGGGCCAGGGCGACGTTCTGCCGCTGGCCGCCGGAGAGGTTCTGCCCGCGCTCGCCGACCTGCAGTTCGTAACCCTGCGGGTGCAGGCGGGCGAACTCGTGGACGCCGGCCAGTTCGGCGGCCTGCAGCACCAGTTCGTCTTCGACGTAACGGGCGCCGGAGGTCAGGTTGTCACGCAGGGTGCCGGCCAGCAGCTGGATGTCCTGGGCCACATAACCGATGTTATGGCGCAATTCGCTGACGTCGATCTGCCGGATGTCCACGCCGTCCACCAGCAAGGCGCCGGAGTCCGGGGCATACAGGCCCACCAGCAGCTTGGCCAGGGAGCTCTTGCCCGAGCCGCTGCGGCCGATGATGCCGATCTTCTCGCCCGGCTTGACCACCAGGTTGATGTTCTTCAGCGCCGGGTTCTGCTGCCCCGGGTAGGTGAAATTCAGCTGCCGGCATTCAATGGCGCCCTGCAGCACGTTGCGGCTCAGGGGACGCTCGTCGAAGTTGCGCTCCTGGGGCAGCTCCATCATCTGGTCGACCGAGGTCATGGTCACCCGCGCCTGCTGGTAGCGGGTCAGCAGGCCGGACAACGAGGCCAGCGGGCTGAGGGCGCGGCCGCTGAGCATGTAGCAGGCGATCAGCCCGCCCATGCTCAGGTTGCCGTCGATGATCTGGTACACGCCGAAGACGATCATGATCACCCCGGCCAGCTGCTGGATCAGCAGGGTGATGTTCATCGCCAGGCTGGAGAGCATCTTCACCCGCAGCTCGAGGCGGCCCAGGGTGCCAATGGTCTGTTCCCACTGGTACTGGCGTTCGCTTTCGGCGTTGTTGACCTTCACCGCGTCCAGCCCGGCCAGGGTCTCGATCAGGCTCGACTGGCGCTCGGCGCCCAGGGCCATGGTTTTTTCCATGGTGGCGATCAGCGGTTTCTGCAGGGCGTAGCCGATGCCCAGGGCAATCGGGAAGGCCAGCACCGGAATCCACACCAGGTGCCCGCCGAGGATGGCGATCACCAGGAAAATCAGCAGGGTGAATGGCAGGTCGATCAGGCTGGTGAGGGTCAGCGAGGCGAGGAAGTCGCGCAGGCTCTGGAACTCGTGGATGTTCTGGGCAAAGCTGCCGACCCGCGCCGGCCGGTACTTCATGGCCATGCCGACAATGCGCTCGAACAGCGTGGCCGAGATGATCAGGTCGGTCTTCTTGCCGGCCAGGTCCAGGCACAGGCTGCGCAGGCTCTTGAGAATCAGGTCGAACAGGTAGGCGCCAGTGATGCCGATGGCCAGCACCCACAGGGTGGCGGCGGCCTGGTTGGGGACCACGCGGTCGTAGACGTTCATCACGAACAGCGGCGCGGCCATGGCAATGACGTTGATCAGCAGGCTGGCGGCGATAGCGTCGGCGTACAGCCAGCGCGAACGCTTCAAGGTGTCGCGGAACCAGGAGCGGGCGCGAGGAATCAGCGAGCCATGGTTGACGTCGAATTTGTGTTGGGGCTGGGCGAAGAACACTTGCCCGCTGTAGTCGTCGGCCAGCATCTGGCGACTGACGCTGACCTCGCCACCATCGCTCTCGCTGAGCAGCAGGCGGGCCTTGTCTTCGCCCTGCCAGCCGAGCAGGACGGCGCTGCGGCCGTCCTTGAGCAAGAGCATGGCCGGCATGGCGATGGCAGGAATCTGCTCCAGCTTGCGCCGCAGCAAACGCCCCTGCAGGCCGGCGCGAGCGGCGGCGCGCGGCAGCAGCTCGGCGCTCAGGCGCTGGGAGGGTAAAGGCAGGCCGGTGGTCAGCATGGCCGCGCTGGCCGGCTTCTGGTGCAGGGAACACAGGGTTAGCAGGGCATCCAGCAGCGGGTCGTCATGCATGCCGCGTGGATCATGGCTAAGTTGCACTCGACTGACTTCTGATTCCACGCTCGGCACTCTTTAACTGTCTATTGGATGAAAAGTACTCAATTCATCCCAGGCAGTTGGACCTTGGGCTTCACATCGTTCTGCACGACGGAAGCCATGGGTGCGACCACTCCCTGGCTCTTGAGCAATTCGCCCATGGTCGCCTTGATTCGATATTGAGTAAATAACTGAATGTTCTTGATTTCCGCCAAACGGCGCGAGGCGGTGAACAGTTCATTCTCGCTATCGAGCAAGTCGAGCAAAGTGCGCTCGCCCAAACTGAATTGCTTCTGATACGCCTCGCGCACGCTGGCGCTGCGATCGACATATTGCTGGGCGATCGGCACTTGCGCATTGGCGTTGTTCAAGGCGTTCCACGCCAAGCCTAGCTCTTCATTCAGAACACGCAGGGCGTTGTTACGAATATCCAGCGCCTGGGTGGACTGATAGGCCTTGGATTCCAGGTCGGCCTTGTTGCTGCCGCCGGCGAACAGGTTGAAGCGCATGCGCAGCATGGCTTGCCATTCGTTGTTGTGGCCGTCGATGCCGTCCAGGTTGTTGTCGGCGGTACGCCCAAGCTCGGCATCGAAGCGCGGGTAGAAGGTCGACTTGGCGGCTTCGTACTGCTTCTCGGCGGCGACGATGTCGGATTCGGCCGAACGCAGGATCGGGCTGTTTTCCAGCATCTGGCGCTGGGCTTCGTCGAGGCTGGCCGGCAGCAGGGCCATGAAGCCGACCGGGCGCTCCAGCTGGTCCGGCATCTGGCCGACGGCGCTGAGGTAGTTGGTCTGGGCATCGGCCAGGTTGGTCTGTTCGGTGATCAGGTTGTTGCGCGCCTGGGCCATGCGCGCTTCCGCCTGGTCGAGGTCGGCGCGGCTGCCGACGCCACGCTGGGTGCGCAGCTGGATCTGATCGTAGATGCGCTCGTGATTGCGCATGTTGTCTTCGGCCAGGCGCACGAACTCGCGCCGGGTCAACACATCCAGGTACACCTGGGCCACGGTCAGCGCGGTGCGCTCGGAAGTGCCCAGCAACGAGTACGCCCGGGAATTGACGGTGGCTTGTTGACGCCCCACCTCACTGGAGGTGGCAAAACCGTCAAAAACCATTTGCTGGAGACGTAAACTTGACTCGCTGCGGTTCAGCGTCTCCCAGTGATTGCTCGATCCTGCACGGGTGGTCGGGCTGTCGGTGCCTTCACGACCATAACCGCCCAGCAAATCGACCCGCGGCAAATAGCCGCCCTTGGCCGCTTTGAGCTGGTAATCGGCTGCCAGGCGGCTGTTCACCGCGGCCTGGATTTCCGGATGGACATCCAGCGCTTTCTGCATGGCTTCGGGCAGGGTTTGTGCTTGGGCGAAACTGGCGGCGAGTACGAAGGGTAAGGCTTTGAACAACTGCGGACGCATAGAGGGGTTCCCAGGACTTCTTGTCCCAAATCACAGCAAAACGAGGCGCTGCATCGGATGATGGCAACCGGAATGACCGTATATCGGAAAGTTCAAACCATGAACTGGGTCACACACTTTTAGACAGGTCGCCGCATGAATATCAATGTGACATTACCTTGACGATTGTTTAGGATGACACTCAGAAGGTCAATAGTTTGGCATATGGTTAATAGCAAAAAAATATAGCCAAATTATTGACAAGCATTCGCGTCAAAATCACGTGTTTCTACACTCTGAAGAACGTCCAGACTGCGTCGGCGTATGCCCGTCAGGAACATGGAAGTCTACTGAACGGTACCCCCCGGAGAATCCTCAATGAGCAGTGTTGTTGCTACCGTCAAAAGCATTGTTGGCCAAGTTTTCGTCGTATCCCCCGAAGGGGTTCGCCGCGTACTCGTTGAGGGTGATCGCCTGTATGTAGGCGACCAGGTCGATACCGGCCTGGCGGGCGCCGCCAGCCTGGAACTGGCCGATGGCCGGACCCTGGACCTGGGTCGCGAAACGCAATGGAGCGGTAGCGCTCCGGACTCCAGCACCGACCTGGCCGAAGCCGCCGAGCAGGCTGCGCCGTCGGTCGCTGAGCTGCAGCAGGCAATCGTCGCCGGCGCGGACCCGACTACCGAGCTGGAAGCCACCGCAGCCGGCCCGACCGCCGCGGGTACCGGCGGCGCTGCTGGCGGCGGCCACAGCTTCGTGATGCTCGACGCCACGGCAGGCCGGGTCGACCCGACCATCGGCTTCCCGACCGTGGGCCTCGGCGCGGCGGGCACCGCGGCGCAAGACACCACCGGTGCGCTGACCACCAATGACAACAGCACCACCACCGAGATCCTGCGCGACTCGACCCTGAGCCTGAGCGCAACCCCGAGCATTACCGAAGCCGGCGGCGTACTGGTGTACACCGCCACGCTGACCCAGGCACCGCTGACCGGCCTGACCATCACCCTGTCCAACGGTTCGGTGATCGTGATTCCGGCCGGGCAACTGACCGGCACTGTCAACGTGCCGCTGGCACCGAACGACACCGTCTACAACGACCCGAAAGAGATCAGCGTGGGCGTCACCGGCACCACCGGCGGCGGTGGCCTGGTCGTGACCGTCGACCCGACGCCAGCCGTCACCCAGGTCACGGACACCGTGGACACCACCACCGTGACCCTGACCGCGGGTTCCAGCGTGACCGAGGGTGGCCAGATCACCTACACCGCGACCCTGACCAACCCGGCGCAGACCCCGGTCACCGTGACCTTATCCAATGGCTCGACCATCACCATCGACGCCGGCCAGACCGTCGGCACCGTGGTGGTCGACACCCCGCCGAACGACGTCTACAACAATGGCAGCACCGTCAGCACCAGCATTACCGGGACTACCGGCGGCAACTTCGAGAACCTGGTGCCGAACCCGACGCCGGCGGTGACCACCATCACCGACTCGCCGGACACCACCGGCCTGACCCTGACCGCCAACGGCACCGTCGTCGAAGGCGGCCAGATCACCTACACCGCAACCCTGACCAACCCGGCACAGACGCCGGTCACCGTGACCCTGTCCAACGGCTCGATCATCACCATCGACGCCGGCCGGACCGTCGGCACCGTGGTGGTCGATACCCCGGCCAATGACGTCTACAACAACGGCAGCACGGTCAGCACCAGCATTACCAGCACCACTGGCGGCAACTTCGAGAACCTGGTGCCAAGCACCACGCCGGCGGTGACCACCATCACCGACTCGCCGGATGCCACCGGCCTGACCCTGTCGGCCACTGGCAGCGTGGTGGAGGGTGGCCAGATCACCTACACCGCGACCCTGACCAACCCCGCGCAGACACCGGTCACCGTGACCCTGTCCAACGGTTCGACCATCACCATCGACGCCGGTAAGACCACTGGCACCGTGGTGGTCGATACCCCGGCCAACGACGTCTACAACAACGGCAGTACGGTCAGCACCAGCATTACCGGCGCCACCGGCGGCAACTTCGAGAACCTGGTGCCGAGCACCACGCCGGCACAGACCACCATCACCGACTCGGTGGACAACACCGGCCTGAGCCTGACAGCTACAGGCAGCGTTGTGGAGGGTGGCCAGATCACCTACACCGCGACCCTGACCAACCCGGCGCAGACCCCGGTTACCGTGACCCTGTCCAATGGCTCGACCATCGTGATCGAGGCCGGCAAGACCGTCGGCACCGTGGTGGTCGATACCCCCGCCAATGACGTCTACAACAACGGCAGCACAGTCAGCACCAGCATTACCGGCGCCACCGGTGGCAACTTCGAACAACTGACGCCCGACACCACGCCGGCGCAAACCACCATCACCGACTCCGTGGACGACACCGGACTGAGCCTGTCGGCCAGTGGTTCGGTCGCCGAAGGCGGCTCGATCGTCTACACCGCCACCCTGACCAACCCGGCCGGCACGCCGGTCACCGTGACCCTGAGCAACGGCGCCGTGATTACTATTGCCGCCGGTGCAACTACGGGCTCGGTGAGCGTTGCCGCGCCCGCCGATGACGTCTACAAGGACGCCGGCAAGGTCGAAGCCACCATCCAGGACGCCACTGGCGGCAACTTCGAAAACCTGGTGCCGAGCACCACGCCGGCGGTGACGGACATCACCGACACCATCGACACCTCGACTGTTTCGCTGACCGCGACGCCGTCCGTGGCTGAAGGCGGCACCGTGGTTTACACCGCGTCGGTGACTGCGCCAGTGACTGGCTCGCCGGTTGTGGTGACCCTGTCCAACGGCCAGACCATCACCATTCCAGTGGGTGAATCCTCCGGTACCGTCAATATCACGGCACCGAACGATGCCCTGGCCGGCGGCAGCTCCCTGAGCGCGACCATCACTGGCGCCACCGGTGGCAACTACGAGAAGTTGGATGTCGACGGCAAGCCTGCCGAGACTTCGGTTACTGATACTCCGGATACCACCAACCTGAGCCTGACAGCGACTGACACCGTCGCTGAAGGCGGTTCGATCGTTTACACCGCTACCCTGACTAACGCTGCCGGTACTCCGGTGACCGTAACCCTGTCGAACGGCGCGGTGATTACTATCGCTGCCGGCGCTACTACTGGTTCCGTCACCGTCGCAGCGCCTGCTGACGATGTGTACAAGGATGCGGGCAAGGTTGAAGTCAGTATTAAAGAGACTGCTGGCGGCAACTTCGAGAACCTCGTTCCGAGCACTGCCCCGGCCGTGACTGATGTCACTGACACCATCGATACCTCGACCGTCAGCCTGACCGCCACTCCTGGCGTCGCCGAGGGTGGCACCGTGGTTTACACCGCGTCGGTCACCGCTCCAGTGACTGGCTCGCCTGTAGTCGTGACCCTGTCCAACGGACAGACCATCACTATTCCAGTGGGTGAGTCGTCCGGCACCGTGAACTTCACCGCACCGAACGACGCCCTGGCCGGTGGCAGTTCCCTGAGCACCACCATCACTGGCGCCACCGGTGGCAACTACGAGAAGTTGGATGTCGACAGCAAACCGGCTGAAACCTCGGTTACTGACACGCCGGACACTACCAACCTGACCCTCAGCGCCACCGAAACCGTGGCCGAAGGCGGTTCGATCGTTTACACCGCGACTCTGACCAACGCTGCCGGCACTCCGGTGACCGTGACCCTGTCGAACGGCGCAGTGATCACCATCACTGCAGGCGCTACTACTGGTTCCGTCACCGTCGCCGCCCCAGCGGACGATGTGTACAAGGATGCGGGCAAAGTTGAAGTCAGCATCAAAGAGACTGCTGGCGGCAACTTCGAGAACCTGGTTCCGAGCACTACCCCAGCTGTGACTGATGTCACTGACACCATCGATACCTCGACCGTCAGCCTGACCGCGACGCCTAGCGTTGCTGAAGGTGGAGTTGTCGTTTACACCGCTTCCGTAACGGCTCCAGTGACCGGCTCGCCAGTAGTCGTAACCCTGTCCAACGGACAAACCATCACCATCCCGGTCGGCGAATCTTCCGGCACTGTGAACTTCACGGCACCAAACGATGCCCTGGCCGGCGGTAGCTCCCTGAGCACCACCATTACCGGTGCAACCGGCGGCAACTACGAGAAGCTGGACGTCGACGGCAAGCCTGCCGAGACCTCGGTGACCGATACGCCGGACACCACCAACCTTACGCTCAGCGCGACCGACACCGTGGCCGAAGGCGGTTCGATCGTTTACACCGCGACCCTGACCAATGCCGCTGGTACGCCAGTGACCGTCACTCTGAGCAACGGCGCGGTGATTACTATTGCCGCCGGTGCAACTACGGATTCCGTGACCGTGGCCGCTCCAGCCGATGACGTCTATAAAGACGCCGGCACCGTGCAAGCCACGATCCAGACCGCCACCGGCGGTAACTTCGAGAACCTGGTGCCGAGCACCACGCCTGCGGTCACCAATGTGACCGACACCATCGATACGTCGACTGTCAGCTTGACCGCCACGCCGTCCGTGGCTGAAGGTGGCGTGGTGGTGTACACCGCGTCCGTGACCGCGCCAGTGACTGGCTCGTCTGTAGTCATCACTCTGTCGAATGGCCAGACCATCACCATCCCTGTAGGTGAATCCTCCGGCACTGTGAACTTCACCGCGCCAAATGATGCCCTGGCAGGTGGTAGTTCCCTGAGCACCGCCATTACCGGTGCAACCGGTGGCAACTACGAGAAGCTGGACGTCGACGGCAAGCCTGCCGAGACTTCGGTTACCGATACTCCAGACACCACCAATCTGACCCTCAGTGCGACAGACACCGTGGCCGAAGGCGGTTCGATCGTTTACACCGCTACCCTGACCAACGCCGCGGGCACTCCGGTAACCGTGACCCTGTCGAATGGCGCCGTCATTACTATCGCTGCCGGTACTACTACCGGCTCCGTCACCGTCGCAGCCCCAGCTGACGATGTGTACAAGGATGCGGGCAAAGTCGAAGTCAGTATCAAAGAGACCGCTGGCGGTAATTTCGAAAACCTGGTGCCAAGCACCACTCCGGCGGTGACCGATGTCACCGACACTATCGACACCAGCACCGTTTCGCTGACCGCTACTCCGTCCGTGGCAGAAGGCGGCACCGTGGTTTACACCGCGTCCGTGACCGCCCCAGTGACTGGTTCGCCTGTAGTCGTCACTTTGTCCAACGGCCAGACCATCACCATTCCGGTGGGTGAATCGTCCGCTACCGTGAACTTCACGGCACCAAACGATGCCCTGGCGGGCGGTAGCTCCCTGAGCACCACCATCACCGACGCTACCGGCGGCAACTACGAGAAGCTGGATGTTGATAGCAAGCCAGCGGACACCTCGGTTACCGATACCCCGGACACTACCAACCTGACCCTCAGCGCCACCGACACCGTGGCTGAGGGTGGTTCGATTGTTTACACCGCGACGCTGACCAACGCGGCCGGGACTCCGGTAACCGTGACTTTGTCGAACGGTGCAGTGATTACTATTGCCGCTGGTGCAACTACGGGTTCCGTGACCGTGGCTGCTCCAGCCGATGACGTCTACAAAGACGCTGGCAAAGTCGAAGTCAGCATCAAAGAGACTGCTGGCGGCAATTTCGAGAACCTTGTACCGAGCACCACTCCGGCGGTCACCGACGTGACTGACACCATCGACACGTCGACCGTCAGCCTGACTGCCACGCCTAGCGTTGCTGAAGGTGGCATTGTTGTTTACACCGCGTCGGTCACTGCACCGGTTACTGGCTCGCCTGTAGTCGTAACCCTGTCGAATGGCCAGACCATTACCATCCCGGTCGGCGAATCCTCCGGCACCGTGAACTTCACAGCACCAAACGATGCTCTCGCTGGCGGCAGCTCCCTGAGCACCACCATTGCCGGTGCAACCGGCGGCAACTACGAGAAGCTGGATGTTGATAGCAAGCCAGCGGACACCTCGGTCACCGATACGCCAGATACCACCACCCTTAGCCTGACAGCGACTGATACCGTCGCCGAAGGTGGTTCGATCGTTTATACGGCCACCTTGACCAATGCCGCTGGCACGCCGGTAACCGTGACTCTGTCGAACGGTGCAATCATCACCATCGCAGCCGGTGCGACCACGGGCTCTGTGACCGTCGCGGCTCCAGCCGATGACGTCTACAAAGATGCCGGTAAAGTCGAAGTCAGCATCAAGGATGCTGCAGGCGGTAATTTCGAAAACCTGGTACCAAGCACTACCCCAGCTGTGACTGATGTCACCGATACCATCGATACCTCGACTGTTTCCCTGACCGCGACGCCGTCCGTGGCTGAAGGTGGCACTGTGGTTTATACCGCCTCCGTGACTGCGCCAGTAACCGGCTCTCCAGTAGTGGTCACTTTGTCCAACGGCCAGACCATCACCATCCCGGTCGGCGAATCTTCCGGCACCGTGAACTTCACCGCACCGAACGACGCCCTGGCGGGCGGTAGCTCCCTGAGCACCACCATTACCGGTGCAACCGGTGGCAACTACGAGAAGCTGGACGTCGACGGCAAGCCTGCCGAGACCTCGGTGACCGATACGCCAGATACCACCACCCTTAGCCTGACAGCGACTGACACTGTCGCTGAAGGCGGTTCGATCGTTTATACGGCCACCTTGACCAACACTGCGGGCACTCCGGTGACCGTGACCCTGTCGAATGGCGCCGTGATTACTATCGCTGCCGGTACTACTACCGGCTCCGTCACCGTCGCAGCCCCAGCTGACGATGTGTACAAGGATGCGGGCAAAGTCGAAGTCAGCATCAAAGAGACCGCTGGCGGTAATTTCGAGAACCTGGTGCCAAGCACCACTCCGGCGGTGACCGATGTCACCGACACTATCGACACCAGCACCGTTTCGCTGACCGCTACTCCGTCCGTGACAGAAGGCGGCACCGTGGTTTACACCGCGTCCGTGACCGCCCCGGTGACCGGTTCACCTGTAGTCGTGACCTTGTCCAACGGACAAACCATCACCATTCCGGTGGGTGAATCGTCCGCTACCGTGAACTTCACGGCACCAAACGATGCCCTGGCAGGCGGTAGTTCCCTGAGCACCACCATCACCGGCGCAACCGGTGGCAACTACGAAAAACTTGATGTCGACAGTAAACCTGCCGAGACCTCGGTTACCGATACTTCGGATACCACTACCCTCAGCCTGACTGCGACCGACACTGTCGCTGAAGGTGGATCGATCGTTTACACCGCGACCTTGACCAATGCTGCGGGCACGCCAGTCACCGTGACTCTGTCGAACGGTGCGGTGATCACCATCGCTGCTGGCGCAACCACGGGTTCCGTGACTGTCGCAGCCCCGGCGGACGATGTGTACAAGGATGCGGGCAAGGTTGAAGTCAGTATCAAAGAGACTGCTGGCGGTAATTTCGAGAACCTGGTTCCGAGCACTACCCCAGCTGTGACTGACGTCACCGACACTATCGATACCTCGACCGTCAGCCTGACCGCCACTCCTAGCGTCGCCGAGGGTGGCACCGTGGTTTACACCGCGTCGGTCACCGCTCCAGTGACCGGCTCACCTGTAGTCGTGACCTTGTCCAACGGACAGACCATCACTATTCCAGTGGGTGAGTCTTCCGGCACCGTGAACTTCACGGCGCCAAACGATGCCCTGGCGGGCGGCAACTCCTTGAGCACCACCATCACCGGTGCGACTGGCGGCAACTACGAAAAACTGGATGTTGATAGCAAGCCTGCCGAGACCTCGGTTACTGATACCCCGGACACCACCAACCTGACCCTCAGCGCGACCGATACTGTCGCTGAGGGTGGATCGATCGTTTACACCGCCACTCTGACCAACGCAGCGGGCACGCCGGTAACCGTGACATTGTCGAACGGCGCGGTGATTACCATTGCGGCCGGTGCAACCACAGGTTCCGTCACCGTCGCTGCTCCAGCTGATGATGTGTACAAGGATGCCGGCAAAGTCGAAGTCAGCATCAAGGATGCTGCAGGCGGTAACTTCGAGAACCTGGTGCCAAGCACTACCCCAGCTGTGACTGATGTCACTGACACCATCGACACCAGCACTGTTTCCTTGACCGCTACTCCTAGCGTCGCGGAAGGTGGCGTGGTGGTTTACACCGCGTCGGTCACCGCTCCAGTAACCGGCTCGCCGGTTGTGGTAACTCTGTCCAACGGCCAGACCATCACCATCCCGGTCGGCGAGTCGTCGGGCACCGTGAATTTCACCGCACCAAACGACGCCCTGGCAGGCGGTAGCTCCTTGAGCACCACCATCACCGGCGCTACCGGTGGCAACTACGAAAAACTCGATGTCGACAGCAAACCTGCTGACACATCGGTTACCGATACGCCGGATACCACTACCCTCAGCCTGACTGCGACCGATACCGTGGCCGAGGGCGGTTCGATCGTTTACACCGCTACCCTGACCAATGCCGCGGGCACTCCAGTGACCGTGACCTTGAGCAACGGCGCCGTGATTACTATCGCAGCAGGTGCCACTACTGGTTCTGTTACCGTCGCAGCCCCCGCAGATGACGTTTACAAAGATGCCGGTAAAATCGAAGTCAGCATCAAAGACACCGCTGGCGGTAATTTCGAGAATCTCGTTCCAAGCACCACTCCGGCTGTGACTGATGTCACTGACACCATCGACACCTCGACCGTCAGCCTGACTGCAACGCCGTCTGTAGCTGAAGGTGGCGTTGTCGTTTACACCGCCTCCGTGACTGCGCCGGTTACTGGTTCGCCAGTCGTTGTCACCCTGTCCAACGGCCAGACCATCACCATTCCGGTAGGTGAATCCTCCGGCACCGTGAACTTCACTGCGCCCAATGATGCATTGGTCGGCGGTAGCTCCCTGAGCACCACAATCACTGGCGCCACCGGTGGCAACTACGAAAAACTCGATGTCGACGGCAAGCCTGCCGAGACCTCGGTTACCGATACTCCGGACACCACCACGCTCAGCCTGACAGCGACTGACACTGTCGCCGAAGGTGGGTCCATTGTTTACACCGCCACCCTGACCAATGCGGCCGGGACTCCGCTAACCGTAACTCTTAGCAACGGCACGGTGATCACCATCGCTGCAGGCGCTACTACTGGTTCTGTCACCGTCGCCGCCCCAGCGGACGATGTGTACAAGGATGCGGGCAAGGTTGAAGTCAGTATCAAAGAGACCGCTGGCGGCAACTTCGAGAACCTGGTGCCGAACACCACACCGGCTGTCACCGACGTGACCGACACCATCGACACCAGCACTGTTTCGCTGACAGCCACTCCATCTGTGGCCGAAGGCGGCACCGTGGTTTACACCGCATCGGTCACCGCTCCAGTCACCGGCTCGCCGGTCGTGGTCACCCTATCGAATGGGCAGACCATCACCATTCCGGTGGGTGAGTCGTCCGGCACCGTGAACTTCACCGCACCAAACGATGCCCT
This sequence comes from Pseudomonas sp. GW456-L12, assembly GCF_059424045.1. Taxonomy (NCBI): domain Bacteria; kingdom Pseudomonadati; phylum Pseudomonadota; class Gammaproteobacteria; order Pseudomonadales; family Pseudomonadaceae; genus Pseudomonas; species Pseudomonas sp. GW456-L12. The sequence continues at coordinate 29,107 of NZ_JBWKZA010000032.1, read as the reverse complement.
GGCTGGCGGCAGCTCCCTGAGCACCACCATCACCGGCGCCACCGGTGGCAACTACGAGAAGCTGGATGTCGACAGCAAGCCTGCCGAGACATCGGTTACTGATACGCCAGACACCACCAACTTGACGCTCAGCGCGACAGACACCGTGGCCGAAGGCGGTTCGATCGTTTACACCGCGACCCTGACCAATGCCGCTGGCACTCCGGTGACCGTGACCCTGAGCAATGGCGCGGTGATCACCATCGCCGCCGGCGCCACCACCGGTTCTGTTACCGTCGCCGCCCCTGCGGACGATGTATACAAGGATGCCGGCAAGGTCGAGGCGACCATCAAGGACGCCACCGGCGGTAACTTTGAAAACCTGGTACCGAGCACCACCCCAGCCGTTACTGACGTTACCGACACTATCGATACCTCGACCGTCAGCCTGACCGCCACTCCTAGCGTCGCCGAGGGTGGCACCGTGGTTTACACCGCGTCGGTCACCGCTCCAGTGACTGGCTCGCCTGTAGTCGTGACCTTGTCCAACGGACAGACCATCACTATTCCAGTAGGCGAATCCTCCGGCTCCGTGAACTTCACGGCACCAAACGATGCACTGGCGGGCGGCAGCTCTCTGAGCACCACCATCACCGGTGCAACGGGCGGCAACTACGAGAAGCTCGACGTCGACAGCAAACCTGCCGACACCTCGGTCACTGATACCCCGGACACCACCAATCTGACTCTCAGCGCGACTGACACTGTTGCTGAAGGTGGATCGATTGTTTACACCGCGACGCTGACCAACGCCGCTGGCACTCCGGTGACCGTAACACTCTCCAACGGCGCAGTGATTACCATCGCCGCCGGCGCTACGACTGGCTCCGTGACCGTGGCCGCTCCTGCGGACGACGTCTACAAAGATGCCGGTACCGTAGAAGCCACAATCAAAACTGCTACTGGCGGCAACTTCGAGAATCTGGTGCCGAGCACGACTCCAGCCGTCACCAACGTGACCGACACCATCGACACTTCGACTGTGTCGCTGACCGCTACTCCGTCTGTGGCTGAAGGCGGTACCGTGGTTTACACCGCGTCCGTCACTGCTCCAGTGACCGGTTCGCCGGTAGTCGTCACTCTGTCGAACGGCCAGACCATCACCATCCCAGTGGGCGAGTCCTCCGGTACTGTGAATTTCACAGCCCCGAATGATGCCTTGGTGGGTGGTAGCTCCCTGAGCACCACCATTACCGGTGCAACCGGTGGCAACTACGAAAAACTCGATGTCGACAGTAAGCCTGCCGACACCTCGGTTACCGACACCCCGGACACTACTACTCTGAGCCTGACGGCGACTGATACCGTCGCCGAAGGCGGTTCGATCGTTTACACCGCGACCCTGACCAATGCCGCTGGCACTCCGGTGACCGTGACCCTGAGCAACGGCGCGGTGATCACCATCGCAGCGGGCGCCACTACCGGTTCCGTCACCGTCGCGGCTCCAGCTGATGATGTGTACAAGGATGCCGGCAAAGTTGAAGTCAGCATCAAAGAGACTACGGGCGGCAACTTCGAGAACCTGGTTCCGAGTACGACTCCAGCCGTTACCGACGTCACCGATACCATCGACACTTCGACTGTTTCGCTGACCGCCACTCCATCTGTGGCCGAAGGCGGCGTCGTGGTCTATACCGCATCGGTCACCGCTCCAGTGACTGGTTCGCCGGTGGTGGTAACCCTGTCCAACGGTCAGACCATCACCATTCCTGTAGGTGAATCCTCCGGCACCGTGAACTTCACCGCGCCAAACGATGCGTTGGCAGGCGGCAGCTCCCTGAGTACGACCATCACCGGTGCGACTGGCGGCAACTACGAGAAGCTCGATGTCGACAGTAAACCTGCCGACACCTCGGTTACCGACACGCCAGACACCACCAGCCTGACCCTCAGCGCGACCGATACTGTCGCTGAAGGCGGCTCGATCGTTTACACCGCAACCCTGACCAATGCCGCTGGCACTCCGGTGACCGTGACCCTGTCGAACGGCGCAATAATCACCATTGCTGCCGGCGCCACCACTGGCTCCGTCACCGTCGCGGCTCCAGCTGATGATGTGTACAAGGATGCCGGCAAAGTTGAAGTCAGCATCAAAGAGACTACGGGCGGCAACTTCGAGAACCTGGTGCCGAGCACGACTCCAGCCGTTACCGACGTGACCGATACCATCGATACGTCGACTGTCAGCCTGACCGCTACACCTAACGTTGCTGAGGGTGGCGTGGTGGTTTACACCGCCTCCGTGACCGCTCCAGTAACCGGTGCGCCGGTCGTGGTGACCCTGTCGAATGGCCAGACCATCACCATTCCGGTGGGTGAGTCGTCCGGCACCGTGAACTTCACCGCACCAAACGATGCCTTGGCGGGTGGCAGCTCCCTGAGCACCACCATCACTGGCGCCACCGGCGGCAACTACGAAAAACTCGATGTCGACAGCAAGCCTGCCGAGACTTCGGTGACCGATACCCCGGATACCACCAATCTGAGCCTGACGGCGACTGACACTGTCGCCGAGGGCGGCTCGATCGTTTACACCGCCACCCTGACCAATGCGGCCGGCACGCCTGTAACCGTAACGTTGTCGAACGGTGCAGTGATTACCATCGCGGCCGGCGCCACCACGGGCACCGTGACCGTGGCCGCTCCAGCCGATGACGTCTACAAAGATGCCGGCACCGTGCAAGCCACGATCCAGACCGCCACCGGCGGCAACTTCGAGAACCTGGTACCGAGCACCACGCCTGCGGTCACCAACGTCACCGATACCATCGACACCTCGACCGTCAGCCTCACCGCGACCTCGAACGTGGCCGAAGGCGGCACCGTGGTTTACACCGCGTCCGTCACTGCTCCGGTGACTGGCTCGCCAGTAATCGTGACGCTGTCAAACGGCCAGACCATCACCATTCCGGTGGGCGAATCCTCCGGCACCGTGAACTTCACCGCACCAAACGATGCCTTGGCCGGCGGTAGCTCCCTGAGCACCACTATTACCGGCGCAACTGGCGGTAACTACGAGAAGCTGGACGTTGATAGCAAACCGGCTGAAACCTCGGTTACCGATACGCCGGACACCACCAGTCTCAGCCTGACCGCGACCGATACCGTGGCAGAAGGCGGTTCGATTGTTTATACCGCCACTCTGACTAACGCCGCGGGCACGCCAGTGACAGTGACGCTGTCGAACGGCGCAGTGATTACCATCGCAGCGGGCGCCACCACGGGCACTGTGACCGTAGCCGCTCCAACCGACGACGTTTACAAAGACGCCGGCACCGTGCAAGCCACGATCCAGACCGCCACTGGTGGCAACTTTGAAAACCTGGTACCAAGCACTACCCCAGCTGTGACTGATGTCACCGACACCATCGACACCAGCACTGTTTCGCTGACGGCCACGCCGTCCGTGGCCGAAGGCGGCGTTGTTGTTTACACCGCCTCCGTGACCGCACCGGTTACTGGTTCGCCAGTAGTCGTCACCCTATCCAACGGACAAACCATCACCATCCCGGTGGGTGAGTCGTCCGGCACCGTGAACTTCACCGCGCCAAACGATGCCCTGGCGGGCGGCAGCTCCCTGAGCGCCACAATCACTGGCGCCACCGGTGGTAACTACGAAAAACTCGATGTCGACAGCAAGCCTGCCGACACCTCGGTCACCGATACTCCGGATACCACTACCCTCAGCCTGACAGCGACCGACACTGTCGCTGAAGGTGGTTCGATCGTTTACACCGCCACCCTAACCAACGCCGCCGGTACTCCGGTAACCGTGACCCTGAGCAATGGCGCGGTGATTACTATTGCCGCCGGTGCCACCACCGGCACCGTGACCGTGGCCGCTCCAGCCGATGACGTCTACAAAGACGCCGGCACTGTGCAAACCACCATCCAGACCGCCACAGGTGGCAATTTCGAGAACCTGGTGCCGAGCACCACGCCTGCGGTCACCAATGTGACCGACACCATCGACACCAGCACCGTTTCGCTGACGGCCACGCCGTCCGTGGCCGAAGGTGGCGTCGTGGTCTACACCGCATCGGTCACCGCTCCAGTGACGGGTTCGCCGGTCGTGGTAACCCTGTCGAACGGCCAGACCATCACCATCCCGGTGGGCGAGTCCTCCGGTACTGTGAATTACACAGCGCCAAACGACGCACTGGTTGGCGGCAGTTCCCTGAGCACCGCCATCACTGGCGCAACGGGCGGCAACTACGAAAAACTCGATGTCGACAGCAAGCCTGCTGACACCTCGGTTACCGATACCCCGGACACCACCAACCTGACCCTCAGCGCCACCAACACCGTGGCCGAGGGCGGCTCGATCGTCTACACCGCCACCCTGACCAACGCCGCGGGCACTCCGGTAACCGTGACCCTGAGCAACGGCGCGGTGATCAACATCGCCGCCGGTGCCACCACCGGCACCGTGACCGTGGCCGCGCCGAGTGACGACGTCTACAAGGACGCCGGCACCGTGCAAGCCACCATCCAGACTGCCACCGGCGGCAACTTCGAGAATCTGGTGCCAAGCACCACGCCGGCTGTGACCAACGTCACCGACACCATCGACACCTCGACCGTCAGCCTCACCGCGACTTCGAATGTGGCCGAAGGCGGCACCGTGGTTTACACCGCGTCGGTCACCGCTCCAGTAACCGGTTCGCCGGTCGTGGTCACTCTGTCCAATGGCCAGACCATCACCATTCCGGTCGGCGCCAGCAGCGGTACCGTGAATTTCGTGGCGCCTAACGATGCCTTGGCGGGTGGCAGCTCCCTGAGCACCACCATCACCAACGCCACCGGCGGCAACTACGAAAAACTGGCGGTCGACAGCAATCCGGCCAACACCACGGTCACCGATACGCCGGACACCACGTCCCTGACCCTCAGCGCCACCAGCACCGTGGCCGAGGGTGGCTCGATCGTCTACACCGCCACCCTGACCAACGCCGCGGGCACTCCGGTGACCGTGACTCTGAGCAACGGCGCGGTGATCAACATCGCCGCCGGCGCCACCACCGGCACCGTGACCGTGGCCGCGCCGAGCGACGACGTCTACAAGGACGCCGGCACCGTGCAAGCCACCATCCAGACTGCCACCGGCGGCAACTTCGAGAATCTGGTACCGAGCACTACGCCTGCGGTCACCAACGTCACCGACACCATCGACACCTCGACCGTCAGCCTGAAGGCGACGCCATCGGCGGTCGAAGGCGGCGCCGTGACCTACACCGCCACCGTGACCTCGCCGGTCACCGGCAGCCCGGTCGTGGTGACCCTGGCCAATGGCGAGAAGATCACCATCGCCGTCGGCCAGACCACCGGGTCGGTGAGCATCACCGCGCCTAACGATGTCCTGGTTGGCCACACGCCACTGAGCAACTCGATCAGCACCGTCAGCGGCGGCAACTTCGAGAACCTGGTGGCCGACAAGACGCCGGTCAGCACCACCGTGACCGACACTCCGGACACCACCAACCTGTCGCTCAGCGCCACCAGCACCGTGGCCGAAGGCGGTTCGATCGTCTACACCGCGACCCTGACCAACGCCACCGGCACGGCCATGACCGTGACCCTGAGCAACGGCGCGGTGATCAACATCGCCGCCGGCGCCACCAGCGGCAGCGTGACCGTGGCCGCACCGAGCGACGATGTGTACATCGACGCCGGCAACGTCAGCGCCAGCATCGCCAGCACCACCGGCGGCAACTTCGAGAACCTGGTGCCAAGCACCACGCCGGCCGTGACCAGCGTCACCGACACCATCAACACCACCACTGTGAGCATCAACGGCAGCACCTCGGTCACCGAAGGCCAGGCCGCGACCTACACCGTCAGCCTGACCAGCCCGGCGCAAACCGAGGTCACCCTGAAGATCAGCTACAGCGGCACCGCCGCCGACGGCTCGGACTTCACCGGCGTGTACACCGTGAAGATCCCGGCGGGCTCCAGCAGCGCCAGCTTCAACGTCGCCACCATCGACGACAAGATCACCGAGGGCACGGAAAACTTCGTGGTCAAGATCGACTCGGCCACCGGCGGCAACTTCGAGAACCTGGTGGTCAGCGGCACCAATGGCAGCGTCACCACTTCGATCATCGACAACGATGCGCCACCGGTCCTCGACCTGGATGCCAACAACTCCAGCGGCGCCACCGGGGCCGACTACAAGGTGACCTTCACCGAAGGCACCAGCGGCCCAGGCGTGTCCATTGGCGATACCGACCTGTCGATCACCGACCCGGACAGCACGATGCTGACCGGCGCCACCATCGTGCTGACCAACCGTCAGCCGGGCGATGAGCTGAACCTGGGCAACAGCGTCAACGGCATCACCATCAATGCCAACAGCCAGGCGGGCACCATCACCCTGACCCTGTCCGGCAATGCGACGCTGGCCGACTACATGCAGCAGATCAAGAACATCACTTTCACCAACAACAGTGAGGACCCGAGTACCACGCCGCGGACCATCACCGTGACGGTGACCGATGGCAGCAACTACTCCAACGTCGCCACCACCACGGTCAACGTGGTGGCGGTGAACGACGCGCCAGTGGCCACCGGCGGCGCCGTGACCGGCACCGAAGACACCGCCCTGACCCTGACCTGGGCCACCTTCGGCGTCAGCGACGTGGACAGCCCTGCGGCCAGCCTCGGGGTGAAAATCACCCAGCTGCCGGGCGACGGCAAGCTGCAGTACCTCGACGGCTCGACCTGGAAGGACGTGGCCAGCAACCAGACCTTCAGCAAGGCCGATATCGACGCCGGCAAGCTGCGCTTCACCCCGGATGCCAACGAGTCGGGTGTCGACGGCTACAACGGCAGCGGCGTGGGCAACCAGCAGGCCGACTACGCGCAGATCAAGTTCCAGCCAACCGACGGCCAGGCCCTGGGTACCACCGGCACCGTGAAGATCGACATCACCCCGGTGGCCGATGCGCCGACCCTGGGCGTGGCGAGCAACAGCGTGAACTCCATCGGCCTGCTCAAGGAGTCCTGGACCAGCCTCAGCGGCCTGGGTACCAACGGCAACGGCATCACTGGCGATGCGCTGAAAACCGTGTTCAACAACTCCGGCAACCCGACCAGCAGCACGACGGTGACCAACGCCCAGTCCGACGCCAGCGTGGCCGGCGGCAGCGGCTCGAAGACCTCCGGCCTGATCTACCTCGAAGCCGGCAAGACCTACAGCTTCAGCGGTGTCGGCGACGACAGCCTGCTGATCACCATCGGCGGCAAGAACGTGGCCACCGCGACCTGGGGGGCCGGTGGCAGCATCAGCGGTTCGTTCACCCCGACCACCAGCGGCTACTACACCCTGGACATCTACCACGCCAACCAGAGCGGCCCGGGCACCTATGACGTCAACCTGTCGGTCAATGGCAGCACACCGGTCGACCTGAGCAACGCCAACATCCCGATGTACCCGAGCGAAACCGCGCTGAACAATGCCGGCGTCACCCTTTCCGAGCTGCACGGCAGCAACGGCGAGGGCTACTACGACGGCTACAAGCTCAACGAGGGTGCCGAAGGTGGCAGCGTCAAGCTGTCGAAGATCACCACCGCCCTGACCGATACCGACGGCTCGGAAAGCCTGAGCGTGAAGATCGGCGGCATTCCGGCCGGCTCGGTGCTCAGCGATGGCGCCGGTCATACCTTCACCGCGGGCGGCAGCGTCAGCGAAGTCAATGTCACCGGCTGGAACCTGGGTACCCTGACCCTGACCCCGCCGTCGCACTACAACGGCTCGTTCAACCTGACCGTGACCTCGACCTCCACCGAATCCCTGGGCGGCTCGGCCAGCAGCACCGCGCAGATCCCGGTCACGGTGTACCCGGCAACCTACAGCGCCAGCGTCGCCACGGCGGGCGACGACAACTTCGTCGGCACCGAGGGCAACGACATCATGGTCGCCGACGTCGCCGGCCTGAACGTGGTGCAAGGCAAGAACTACAACATCGCGTTCATGGTCGACAGCTCCGGCAGCATGAGCGACGCCTCGCTCACCGCCGCCAAGAACTCGCTGACCACGGTGTTCAACACCCTGAAAAACAGCCTGGGCAGCAGTACCTCGGGCACCGTGAACATCTTCCTGGCGGACTTCGATACCCAGGTCAACAAGCAGGTTTCGGTAAACCTCAACGATCCGAACGCCCTGACCCAGCTCAAGGCGATTCTGGACAGCATGGCGTCCGGCGGCGGCACCAACTACGAGGACGTGTTCAAGACCACGGCCAACTTCTTCCTGAGCAGCGCGGCCACCAGCAATACCAACGCCACCAACCTGACGTACTTCATCACCGACGGTAAACCGACGTACTACCAGTCCGGCGAGCAGACCAACCCGATCCTGTACGGCAGCGTCAGGCTCGATAACGTGATCACGACCAGCAACTATCAGCTGGGCGATACCGTCCGGCTGCAACCGGACAGCACGCACCTGATCGATATCAACAGCAGCGGCAGCGTCACGGTATGGACGCAGGCCTGGGGCAGCTGGTCCAGTTACAACGCTGGCACCCTGCATGCCCAGGGCGATGGCACCTATGAACTGTCCAGCCTGGGCGGCGCGGGCAGCTACACCAACAACGCCACCACCAGCAACTCCAGCAGCAGCTTCACCCTGCTGAGCAACCTGTCGCAGGTGGAAGCGATCGGCCTGAACAACGATGTCAGCCTCAACGACCTGCGGCCGTACGACACCGACAGCACACCACAGACCAATATCGACCCGTCGAACCTGGCCGACGCTATCCTCGGCCATACCGAAGCGACCATGCCGGGAGCCGACACGGTCAACGGCGGCAACGGCAACGACATCATCTTCGGCGACCTGGTGAGCTTCAACGGCATCGCCGGCGAGGGCTACCAGGCCATGCAGGCCTTCGTGGCGCAGAAGACCGGCGTGGCCGCGAGCAGCGTCACCACCAGCAACGTGCACCAGTACATCACCGAGCACTACACCGATTTCGATGTGTCCGGGGCCCATGACGGCAATGACACGCTGCTGGGCGGCGCCGGCAACGACATCATCTTCGGCCAGGGCGGCAACGACCTGCTCGACGGTGGCAAGGGCAACGACATCCTGTTGGGCGGTACCGGCAACGACACGCTGATCGGTGGCGCGGGCAATGACATCCTGATCGGCGGCTCGGGTGCCGACACCTTCGTCTGGAAGGCCGGCGACACCGGCAATGACGTGATCAAGGACTTCAAGGCCAGCGAAGGCGACCGTATCGACCTGCGGGACCTGTTGCAGGGCGAGAGCGCCAGCACCATCGACAACTTCCTGAAGATCACCACGGTGGACGGTACCTCGACCCTGCAGGTCAGTTCCGAAGGCAAGCTCAACGCGGCCGGCGGCATTGCCAACGCGGACGTGACGATCAAGCTGGAGGGCAACAACTGGTCCAACACCAACATCAACTCGCTGATCGCCGGTAGCGACCCGACCATCAAGATCGATCACAACAACAGCTGATCCACGGTCGACCGGCCACCCGTCCTGGGTGGCCGGTTCTTCCCACCGTGACGATTGTGCCGCCACGTCGCATACTCGCGACCAAAGCGCGCCGTTGGCCTATGCTGCTGACAGCATGATGCCGGACCATATCTAGAGGGATTCCCCATGTTCTACGTGCAACGCGATGCACAGGGCCAACTGGTTCGCGTGGAGGCCACACCTTACGCCGAGGCCACGGAAACACTGGCGGCCGACCACAATGAGATCCAGCAGTGGTTCGCCAACGAGGTGGTGGAAGTCAGCCTGAAACAACTCAAGCAGAGCGACCTGGAAATGATCCGGGTACTCGACGACTTGATTCAGGTGCTGACCAGCAAGGGCGTGATTCGCGTCACCGACCTGCCACCGGCGGCCCAGGCCAAGCTGATGGACCGGACCCAGGCGCGTGAGGCGCTGGGTGGCCTGAGCCACCTGATCAACGACGACGAAACCGGCCTGATCTGATAATCGCCGGCCAGCGGTTCCCGCACCTGCGCGGGCGCCGCTGGCCGGCGATCCTCGTTCAGCGCCTCAGCGCCAGGGCGCGGGCTCGCCGAACAGGCGGCCCTGGACGCCGTACAGGCCCATCTCGCGAATCACCTGCAACTCCCCTTCGGTTTCCACGCGCTCGGCGATCAGCGGCAGGTCGATGCTGTGGGCGGCGCGCTGGATGGCTTCGATAAACAGGCGCTTGTCGCTTTCCTGGTCGATGTCGCGGATGTAGCTGCCGTCGATCTTCAGGTAGGCCAGGCCCAGGCGCGCCAGGTTGCCGATCATGCTGAAGCGCCCGCCGAAACGCTGCAGGCTCAGGGAGAAACCCAGCTCGCGCAGGCGGCGGGTCAGTTGTTCCAGCAGCGCTTGTTCAGGCAACTGCTCTTCGCCGATCTCCAGGGTCAGGCGCGGCCCCAGGCTGGAGTGCTGGCGCAGGATCTCGAACACCTTGTTCAAGGCCTGCGGGTCGGCCAGGGTCGCGGCCGACAGGTTCAATGCCAGCGAGTCCTGATGCCCGGCCATCTGCTTGAGCACCTGTTCGAGCATCAGCAGGTCCAGGCGCGAGGTCCAGCCAAAGCGCTCCAGCCACGGCAGGAAGCGTCCGGCGGCAATGGTCTGGCCCTGCTCGTCGAGCAAGCGCGACAGCACCTTGTAATGCAGCACCACCGTGGTATCGCGGGTCGCGACCACCGGCTGGAAATACAGCTCGAACCGCTGCTGGCTCAAGGCCCCGTCCAGCAGGGTGTGCCAGGCGTGATGGTCGTCGCCGACGCTGGCCGCCGCGTCGTGGTCCAGGCAGGCCCAGCTCGTATCGCCCTGGGCTTCGGCCTGGGCCAGGGCCTGGTCGCCCAGGCCGAGCACCGCCTGCGGTGAGTCGCCATGGACGAAAGGCGCCAGGCCGATGGAGGCTACGGACGCCACGTCGGTGGCGCCGGTGGCGTGCAGGCTGGCCAAGGCGTTTTCCAGGTTCTGCGCCAGCTGCAGCGCCTCTTCGCGCACCAGCCCCGGCGCCAGCACGGCAAATTCGCCACCGCGGATGCGGGTCACCAGGTTGTGGGTTTCCGGGTAGCGCGCGCATTCACGCTGCAATTGTTCGCCCACCGCCTGCAGCAGCTGGTCGGTGCGCTGCCCGCCCAGGCGCTGGTTCAGGCCGGCCAGGTCCTTGACCCGCAGCAACAGCAGGTAGCCGGAGCTGGCCTGTTCCGGGTTGCTCACCCGGGCATTGAGCTGCATCTCGAAGTAACGACGGTTGGCCAGGCCGGTCAGGTTGTCCTGGTAGGACTCGACCCGCAGCCTTTCGCTGCGCTCGGCCTGATCCTGGAACAGCGCCTTGAGTTTCTCGACCATCTGGTTCATCGCCTGCACCACGCGGCGCAGTTCCGGCGTGCGCGGCAACTCGGGCAGGCTGAGGAATTCGCGGCGGGCAATGGCGTGGGATTGCTGCACCATGTAGTCCAGCGGCTTGAGCTGGCGGCGCAGCAGCAAGGCCCCCAGCACCGCGCTCACGGCACCGCACAGCAGCAGCCAGCCGAGGCTGCCCAGGGCGCTTTGCCAGAGCTTGGCGACGGCGAACATCGGATGGCTGACCACCTCGACCCGCGCCGCCTGTTGCCAGCCACGGCTGACCAGGGCGTCGCCACCGGCCGGCTCCAGGCCGATCAGCCTGACGAACCAGTCCGGTACGTCGCTGACCTCGGGCGTGCCGCTGCGCTCGACCATGACCTCTTCGGTGACCTGGTTGATCACGCGAATGCTCGAGTAGTAGCCGCTGTCGAAAATCGAGCTGACCAGCAGCTCGACCATCGCCGGGTCGTCGATGTTCGGGGTCAGGGACAAGGCCAGCGCCGTGGCCGCGTCCTGGGCATGGGAACGCAGCTGGTTGACGTACTGGGTGCGCGAACTTTCCAGGCTGACCATGAAGCTGCCGCTGAAGGCGACCACCAGGAACAGACAGATTGCGATCAACAGTTGTTTGAACAAAGACATCTGAGCTCGTGCTCCTAGTGAGTCGTCTCGACCGGAAAACCTTCGGCCTGCATTTTCTTCAACACGTCCTGCCACCGGGACAGGCGCTTGGTGTCACCGACTTTCTTGCTGCCCTTGCCGGGCAGCCACAGGCCCTCGGCATTGAAGGCGTACACCGGCAGCAGGTCGGTACGCTGGCTGGCCGGCTGGATGGCGTCGATCAGGCTGTCGAGGACCAACGGCATGGCCTCCGGGCTTGAATAGTAGGTCAACACCATGTGCGCGCGGTTCTGGCGCAGGGCCTTGACGTAGGTGATGCGCAGCTTGTCACTGGAAACACCGAGGTGGCGCAGGCTGAAATATTTGGCGATCGCATAGTCCTCGCAATCGCCGGCGCCCTTCCACAGGGCCTCGACCGGGGTTTCCCAATAATCCACCTGATGCCACAGGTCGATGTCTTCCACGTAGCGCATGTTCTTGTTGAAGAACAGGTTGACCACCTTGAGCTGTTCCATCTCGCTGGCCTGGTTCTGGGTCGCCAGCAACTGCTGCCAGGCGTCGATGCGCTTCTGCCCTTCGCCCAGCGGCCCGTACAGCGCCGTGGCGCGGCGGCTGATCTGCGAAAAGTCCCAATCGGCCTGCAGGCCACCCAGCAGCAAGCCGGCCAGCAGCAGCGCCGAAAACAGCCAGCGCAGGGTCCGAGAAAGAGCTAAACGTGCCGCCAATGCGAAGAGTCCATGGGAGCTGTCGTGGGTCGAAGGATGGTGCAGGTTGGTCCGCCAAAAGACAATGGCACCTTACAATCACAGCCCCTCTGGAGACGCTAAGCTGAAAGCAGGGACCTGTTCGTTTATCGGCCAGTGCTTGAGCCTCAGGAGGGCTGCCCCGAGAATCAGCGCCGGCAAAATCCACGACAGGGCCCAGACAGCTGGTTTGACAAGCTGCAGGGCGCTATCTAGCGTCCATTGGATCCAAACCTCAGAAAACAGGATAGCGTTAACGTGACAGAAAAACCGAGGCCCTTGAGCAAGATCGCAGTCAGCGGGCCAATCCCCGCCCACCTCGCGCGCTCGGTGATCGAGGAAACCCTGCGCGCGGCGATTCTCGACGGCCGCCTGCCCAGCGGCACGGCGCTGCGCCAGCAGGATCTGGCCGACCTCTTCGGCGTCAGCCGCATGCCGGTGCGCGAGGCCTTGCGCCAGCTCGAAGCGCAATCGCTGTTGCATGTGGTACCGCACAAAGGCGCGGTGGTCGCCGAACTGATCGGCTATGACGCGGTGGAAACCTACGGCCTGCGCCTGCTGCTGGAACTGGAGGCGCTGCGCCTGTCGATCCCGCTGCTCGACGCCGAGGATATCGCCCAGGCCCGTGGCTACATCGCGCAGCTGGAAAACGAAACCGACCACGCCGAAATCGGCCGTCTCAACCGCTTGTTCCACATGTCGCTGTACCACCGGGCGCCGAACCAGAAGCTACTGCGCCTGATCGAGCTCGAGTTGAACGAGGAAGAACGCTTCCTGCGCTTCCATCTGTCCTCCATGGGCCTGGGCAAGTTGACCCAGGACGACCACAACGCCATGACCGACGCCGCCGAGGCCAAGGACGTCGAGCGAGCGGTGGAGGTGCTGCGCGGCCATCTGGAAAAGGCCGCGAAGACCATTCGCGACTACCTCGAACGGACCGCTGAGGGCTGACAGCGACAACGGCGGCATGACGCGGCCACCATGCAACACTCAATGACCGGCACACCGGCTTAAGGAAAAGCAGTGCACGCGCGCAATGACAAATGGCTGATGGTGCTCAACTCCGGCGAGCCGGCGAAAACCCGACTCATCTGCTTTGCGCAGACCGGCGCGGACCCGGAACAACTGCGCAACTGGTCCACCGGGCTGGGCGGACACATCGAGCTGGTGCTGGTGCGACTGCCCGGCCACGGCAGCCGCCAGGCCGAAACCCCGCTCGACGACTGGCCGCGGCTGCTGGCCGACACCTTCTCTGCACTGCGCCCTCTGCTGGCCAAGCCCCACGCCCTGTTCGGCCATGGCCTGGGCGGGATGCTGGCCTACGAAACCGCCAAGCACGCCCAGGCGCACTACCCCGGTCAGACCCGCCACCTGTTCATTTCCGCCTGCCGCAGCCCCGACTACCCATCACCCCGGCCGTTGCTGCACATGCTGCCCGCCGCGCCCTTCCAGGAAGCCATGCTGTCGCTGGGCGCCACACCGATCGAAATCCCCCGCGACCAGGCCAGCCGGAACCAGTACGAAACGCTGCTGCGCGCCGACCTGAAGCTGTTCGAATCCTGGCGCGATCTGTCGAGCGGCAACCTCGACATTCCCCTCACCGCCTTCTATGGCAGCGAGGACCCGCTGGCCCCCGCCAGCAACATGGCCAACTGGCGCGAGTTCACCCACCGTGAGTTCGAGCTGATCGAGGTGGCCGGCAATCACTTCTTCATCAAGTCCCAGCGCCAGCGCCTGCTGCAGATCATCAATATCCACCTGGGCCTGCTCGGCGAATAATCCGCCGTCTTCCTCCCCCGCTCCTGCCCTCACTGGCCCGCCGACGATGGCTCAGCCGTCGATTTGGGCCCACTCTTGCTGTCGCCGACTGAAAAAGGGACGTGAGCGGCGCGCAGGCTTGTCCGCACACGTCGATCTGCAGACCCACGCAAGGAGCCCAGCGACTGGAGGGCATGACCGGGATCGGCTCCCGCATGCCTTCTCCCAGATATTCAACGACTTCAACTCAGCGCTTCGAAGTTTGCTTCGAGTGAGGCATTCACTCAGCGTTAAAAATTCTGACTTATATAAGTCGGAAGGGGCAACTTCATCTCAACAAAACTTCAACCAGAAGTTTTGCAGCAACTTGTCGCGCGACAAAAATACAAGTTAGAAAAGTATTATAAAAACAACTTGCCCGACACTTTTTCCTGTATTAGTTTTTTCTCCGCCGACATTAAACAACGTCGAGCAGCCGTTCATGAGCACCTGGAAAGCCTCGGCCTTATTGGCTCTCGCAAGCCCATAGCGCCAAGACGACGGTTCTTTAACGGATAGACAGGCCAGCACTATAAAACTTTCCAGTTTATCAACTCAGGTTTGAGGCCCCTGTTCGCCCGCAATAAATAATTACTGATTAAAACGCCTATACGAGCCGCAACTAATCGGCCAATCAAACACATTTGAACATCTCAGACAGGTAGCCTAAATGAACGCCAGCAAAGAACTTCTCGACGCCCGCAAGGCCACACTCAGCGCCCATCCCATTTTTGCCGAAATCAACACACTCGCGGTTCTTCAACGCTTCATGCAGGCCCATGTTTTCGCCGTGTGGGACTTCATGTCGCTGACCAAGCGCCTGCAACAGGAACTGACCTGCGTGCGCCTGCCCTGGCTACCGCCGCGGGACCCTCGCGCCGCGCGGCTGATCAACGAGATCGTGCTCGGCGAAGAGTCCGACGATCGCCCCGGGCAAGGCCATTACAGCCATTTCGAGCTGTACCTGGACGCCATGCGCGAAGTCGGCGCCACCACCGGGGTCGTGGAACGCTTCGTCGCGCTGCAACAGGAGGGCGTGAGTTTCGACACCGCCCTGCACAGCGTCGACGCCGACCCGGCTGCCAGCGCCTTTGTCCGCCAGACCGTGCACACCGCCGTGCAGGCGCCGGCCCATTGCGTGGCGGCGGCCTTTCTCCATGGCCGGGAAAGCGTCATCCCGCGGATGTTCCAGCGCATCCTCGACGACTGGGGCATCGGTATCGAGCAGGCGCCGACCTTTCGCTACTACCTGCAACGCCATATCGAAGTCGACTCCGACGACCACGGCCCGGCCGCGGAACAGCTGCTGCAGCGGCTGGTGGCTGGCGACCCGCAACGCCAGCAGGAGGTGTACGCGGCGGCCATCGCCGCGGTGGACAGCCGCATCGCCCTGTGGGACGGGCTGCGCCTGAGCATGGCCGAATCGGCAATCGGGGTGAGCGCATGAACGCCCTCGACTACCAATCCTTCGCCGACACCTGGGAAGAGCGCGCGACCATCCGCACCCGGCCGCGGCGCATGCTCGAGGACGACGACAAGCTGATCTATCCCCTGAGTCGCCAGCCCCTGGTGCACAGCCAGAGCTTCCTCGACCACTGCGCCCATCTGCGGGATTTCGTGCTGGTGCAAAGCCTCTACAAGTTCATCAACGACGTGGTGATCTTCGAGACCGAGCTGGTGGACAAGACCGCCCGCAACATCGCCAAGAATCGCTTCGCCATTGCCTTCCCCTTCGCCTGTCGCTACGACGCCATGACCGTGGTAGTGGACGAGGACTACCACGCGCTGGTGGCGATGGACTTCATGCAGCAGACCATCGCCATGAGCGGCATCGAGCCCATCGAGCTGCCCCGGGAAATCGAACTCAGCCGGGCCATCCCCGCCGCCCTGCGGCTGGCCCCCGCACACCTGCGCGACGCAATGGAACTGGTCTGCGTGGCCATCGCCGAAAACACCGTGACCAACGATGTCGCCGCCTTCGCCAAGGACGACACAGTCAAGCAGTCGATCAAGGGCCTGATGGCCGACCACCTGCAGGACGAAGGCCGGCATTCGGGTTTCTGGTCGCGGCTGGTGCGCATCTATTGGCACGGCGCCAGCGATGCCGACCGCGCGGAGATCGCCCGGGTGCTGCCGCTGTTCATCACGCAATACCTGACCAACGACATTCAGAAGGACTTCGACTTGCGGCTGATCGAGCAACTGCCCGTCGTCGCCCCGATCAAGCAGGCGCTGCGCGAGGAGGCAGCCGCCCTGGCCTACCCGATCAACCGCCATCACCCGCTGATCGCCAACATCCTGCGCTTCTTGCGCAACAGTTCGATGCTGGATTCGGCCTGCGTCCAGGACGCACTGGCCGACTACCTACCCTAACGGAGGGACCCGAGCATGAGACGCCTCGACATCGTGTTGACGGGCCGCAGCCAGGCCCTGAACGAACTGGCCATGGAGCTGGAGCGCCACGGCCATCTGGTGCGGCGGCTGGACTCGCCGCAAGCCATCGCCAACGCCGAGGGGCTGCGGCCCCATCTGTTGATCGACGACGGCAGCCTGAGGGATTCACCACCCCTCGCGGCGGACACCACGCGCCTGGAGTTGCGCATCGCCCTGATCGCCCAAGCGGCGCCCGGGCTGCCGCAGGTACGCCTGTTCCACCACCACGGCACCCGGCTGATCGAGCAGGCGAGCCTGCCGCCGGAGGCCAGCGGCAATGGCCAGGCCCTGCGCGGCAGCGCGGTGGCCAGGCTGGTCGCCAGCACCACGCGGCTGATCAGTGGTTTTTCCCGCGGCGCGGCGTTTTTCCAGCAGCTCGCGGCCCTGGACGAACCCAGCGAACCGCTGCTGGGCCTGGAACACCTGGACTCGCTGGCCTTCGAGCACCGGCACAATCCACAGCCGGCACCGACCTTGCTGCGCGAGATGCAGGTGCCGATCGCCCAGCGCCTCGACCAGAGCCTGCTGGCCTTCGCCCAGCGTCCGGCCTTGAACATCCAGGGCGTCGACTACAGCTACCAGACCCTGCATCGGCTGAGCCGCAACTTGCAGCGGCAGATGCTGCGACACCTGCCTCCCGCCTCTGACCGACCACCGGTGATCGGCCTGTGCCTGCCCAAGTCGGCGGTGCTCTATGCCGCGATTCTCGCGACCTTCGGCTGTGGCGCGGTGTACTTGCCGCTGGACCCGGAGCACCCGGTGCAACGGCGGCGCTACATTCTCGACAACGCCGGCGCCGCCCTGCTGCTGCACGACGGCTGCGAAGACCTGGCCGACCTCGAGATGGCGCAACTCGATGTACGCCCCCTGTTGCATGACGCCGCCGAGGACTGCCTCCCGCTGCTGCGCCAGGCACCGCCGCCAGAGGCGCCCTGCGTGGCGATCTACACCTCGGGCACCACTGGCCACCCCAAGGGTGTGTTGCTCAGCCAGGGCAATCTCAGCCACTTCTGCGCCTGGTACAGCGGCCATGTCGAGCTGGATCCAGACAGCCGGGTGCTGCAGTTCTCCACCATCAACTTCGACGCCTCGCTGCTGGATATCCTGCCCACCTTCCTCTGTGGCGCGCTGCTGGTGGTCCCCGACCAGGACCAGCGGCGCGACCCGCGGCAACTGCTGGCCCTGCTCCAGCGCCAGCGGGTCAGCCACGCCTTCCTGCCGCCGGCGCTGCTGAGCATCCTGCCCCTGGAGCAGCCGCTGGGCCTGCGGCATCTGGTGACCGGCGGCGACGTCTGCGAACCCTTCGTCATCCAGCGCCTGGCCGACCAGTGCGCGCTGCACAACATCTACGGCCCGACCGAAACCACGGTGCTGGCCACCACCCGCCGCCTGCGCGTCGACGACAACCCGCGCAACCTCGGCCTGCCGATCGCCAACAGCCAGGTGCTGATCCTCGACGAACAACTGCAACCGCTGCCCGACCGTACCCCCGGCGAGCTGTACCTGGCCGGGCCGGGTGTCGGCCTCGGCTACCTGAACAACCCGGCGCTGAGCGCCGAACGCTACCTGACCCTTGACCTGCCGGACGGGCGCCGGCTGCGGGTCTATCGCACCGGGGACATCGGCCAGTGGACCGAGAGTGGCATCGAGATCTGCGGGCGACGGGACAACCAGGTGAAGATCCGCGGGTTCCGGGTCGAACCCGAGGAGATCGAGCATTGCCTGCGCGACGGCCAGCTGTTCCGCCAGGTGGCGGTGGTGATCGACGAACAGCGGCGGATCCTCGCCTACCTGGCCCAGCCGAACGCCGCCGGCGCTGCGCTGCAAACCCTGCGCGAGCAGGTGCGCCAGCGCTTGCCGGACTACATGCAGCCCAGCGCCTACATCGAGCTGCCGAGCATGCCCTGCACCGCCAACGGCAAGGTCGACCGCCGCGCCCTGCTGGCCCTGCCGCGTACATCCGGCAGCAACCGCCAGCGACGCCTGCCACAGAACGCCACTGAACGGCGCCTGCTGGAGTTGTGGGCCGAGCTGCTGGAGCTGCCGGCCGAAGACATCGGCACCGACGACAGCTTCTTCAACCTCGGCGGCCACTCGATTTTGCTGTCGCGCCTGCTGCTGGCGATGCGCGAACAGTTCGGCCGCGGCCTGTCGATCAACCGCTTTATCGAGGCGCCGACCCTGAGCAACCTGGCGACCCTGATCGACGGCGCCGCCCACGACGGCCCGGACGCGTCCCTCGATCAGGTGTTCGCCGATGCCAACGCCGAACTCGACCTGCAAGTGCTGCCCACCAGCCAACTGGGCGATGTGCACAAGGTGCTGGTCACCGGCGCCAACAGTTTCCTCGGCGTGCACATCGTCCAGGCGCTGCTGGAATGGGGCGCCAGCGAGGTGGCCTGCCTGGTGCGGGAAACGCCCACGCAATCGGCCGCCGCGCGTTTTGCCCAGGCCCTGCGCGACAACCGCCTGGAGCATCTGGACCTGAGCCGGGTGCGGGTGCATGCCGCCGACATCAGCCAGCCACGGCTGGGGCTGGCGGCGGATGTGTACGAACGCATCGACCGCGAATACGGCGCGCTGGTGCACAACGCCGCCAACGTCAATCACGTGCTCGATTACCCGGCGCTGGCGCGCGACAACGTCGAGCCGCTGTTCGAGTGCCTGCGCCTGTGCGAAGGGCGCAGCAAGAAGGTCTTCAACTTCGTCTCGACCCTGTCCGCCTCCAGCAGCGTCGACGCCCAGGGCCGGGTGCTCGAACAGCCGCCCGCGGCCACCCCGCCGATCTACATCCGCAACGGCTACAACCTGTCCAAGTGGGTCGGCGAGCGGATCCTGCAACGGGCCCGCGAACAGGGGGTGTGGGTCAATCTCTATCGCCCGGGCAACATCAGTTTCAACAGCCAGACCGGGGTCTGCCAGCCCCACCGCAACCGCCTGATGCTGATGCTCAAGGGCTCGCTGCAACTGGGCCAGGTGCCGCAGCTGGCGATGAACTTCGACCTGATGCCGGTGGACTTCCTCGCCCGCTTCATCGCCTTCCACGCCAACCGTTATCAGCCGGCCCACGCGGTGTTCAACCTGCACAACCCGCAGCCCTTGAGCTGGGAGGCCTATGTCGCCTCGTTCCGCGAGGCCGGGCGCGAGTTCCGCATGGTCAGCGTCGCCGACTGGCAGCGCCAGCTGGGCCGGGTCGACCGCGACAACGCGCTGTTCGGCGTCCTCGGCTTCTACCTCAACGGTTTCGAGGAAGACATCGGCGACATCTCGCTGATCGGCCACGCCAACGCCGAGGCCGGGGTGCGGCGCATGGGCGCCGACTACCCGCCCAAGGACCCGGCGCTGCTGCGCAAGGGCTGCCAATACCTGAAAGACATCCGTTTTATCTGAACCCACCCACGCTGGAGAACACCATGAAAAACCTGCAACCCGACACCCTGATCAAGAACCCGAACGCCTGCCAGGTCCTGTCCACCGTGGACATCGGCGCCGATGCCCGAAGCGTCTGGAACATCGTCGGCAACTTCGCCGGCTTCCCGGCCTTCATTCCCGCGTTGTCGCACATCGAAATGACCGGCGAGGGCGTGCGCTCGGTGCGCAAGAAGTTCTTCCACGACGGCAACATCGTGATCGAGCAACTCAACTCACGGGACGATCAGGCGCGGTACATGACCTGGAGCCTGATCTACGACACCCTGGGCATCGGCAACCTGTGGGCGGCCATGAGCGTCGAAGCCCTGCCCGGCGAACGGGCGCGCGCCACCTGGCGCATCGTCGCCGACCCGGCCGAAGGCGGTGCCGAGGTGGCGGCCTTCCAGGGGTTCCTGCAAGGGTTTGCCGATGAGGCAATGGGCAATGTGCAAAGGATGTTCGAGTAACGCTGAAAATGCCCCTGTAGCCGCTGCCGCAGGCTGCGATCGACGCCGAAGGCGGCGCAAGGGCTTGAGATCGCTGAAGGCCTGCGGCCTTTTCGCAGCCTGCGGCAGCGGCTACAGGGGTTCGGAGACCGGTGGAGAGGGAGGCGGTCCGAAGTACGGCAAGGGGTGCCGATGGGCTGGTCGGACAGGTAAAAAACGCGATGAGCCATACCGGCCTCATCGCGTTTTTCAGGGCAGTGCGGGTCAGATCTTGAAGCTGTCCACCAGTTGCTTCAGGCGGTTGGCCTGCAGCGACAGGGCATCGCAATCCTTCAGGGTTTCGTTGAGGTTGGCCACGCCCTGCTGGTTCAGCAGGTTGATCTGGCTGATGTCGACGTTGAGGGTTTCCACCACGGCGGTCTGCTCTTCGGTGGCGGCGGCCACCGACTGGTTCATGCCGTCGATCTCGGTGATGCGCTGGGTCACGCTGACCAGCCGCGCGCCGGCCTGGTTGGCCACTTCGACGCTCTCTTCGCTGGACGCCTGGCTGGCGTTCATGGTCGATACCGCTTCGCGGGAGCCGATCTGCAGCGAGGTGATCATCTTGTGGATCTCCTCGGCCGATTCCTGGGTGCGATGGGCCAGGTTGCGGACCTCGTCGGCCACCACCGCGAAACCGCGACCGGCTTCACCGGCGCGCGCTGCTTCGATGGCCGCGTTGAGCGCCAGCAGGTTGGTCTGCTGGGAGATGCCTTTGATCACATCGAGGATGTGGCCGATGTTGTCGGTGCTGGCGTTCAGGGTTTCGATCTGGGTGCAGGACAGGCTGATCTTCTGCGACAGCTCGGTCATGGCCAGGATGGTTTGTTCCACCACCTGGCGACCATCGTCGGCCTGCTCGCTGGCGCCGCTGGCATGCTGCGAGGCATCGGCGGCGTTGCGGGCGATTTCCTGGGTGGCGGCGCCCAGCTGGTTGATCGCCGCGGCCACGCTGTTGGTGCGCGCGCTTTGCTCGTCGGAACCGATGATCGACGCGTTGGACGAGGCCATCACGCGCTGGGACAGATCATGCACCTGGCGGGTGGCCGAGGACACTTCGGAAATCGACGCATGGATACGTTCCACGAACTGGTTGAACGAGCCGCCCAGTACGCCGAACTCGTCCTTGCTCTCCACCACCAGGCGGCGGGTCAGGTCGCCCTCGCCCTGGGCAATGTCCTGCATTGCGCGGCCCATGGTGGTCAGCGGACGCATCAGCACCTGGATCAGCAGGCTCAGCAGCACGGCAATCGCGGCCACGGCGATGAACATCGCCAGCAGCGCCGAGGTGCGGAACTTGCTCAGCGGGGCGAACGCCTTGTCACGGTCGATGGACAGGCCGATGTACCACTCGGCATTCGGCAGGCCGGTCACCGGGGTGAACGACAGGATGCGTTCCTGGCCGTTGAGCAGCACTTCCTGGGTGCCTTTCTGGATATGCACGTTGGCGCCCGGGTAGACATCCTTGAGGTTCTTCATCACCTGGTCCTTGTCCGGGCTGACGATCACCTGCCCGTCCGCGCTGACCAGGAAGGCATGGCCCAGGCCGCCGAAGTCCACCGAGTTGATGATCTTCACCAGGGTTTCCAGGCTCAGATCGCCCCCCACCACGCCCAGCAACTGGCCGTCCTTTTTCACCGGCATGGCGATGGTCACCACCAGCCCGCCAACGGCCGCCATGTAGGGCGGGGTCAGCATGGTCTTGTCGGCCGCCACGGCCTGCTTGTACCAGGGACGCTGACGCGGGTCGTAGCCGTCCGGCATCTTCGCGTCAGGTCGCTGGGTGAACACACCGTTGACCTGGCCCACGTAGGTGAACTGGAAGTTCGTGGTGAACGCCGGCTGGTCCACCAGCCCCGGGAAGTCAGCGTTGGCGCCCTGGTGGGCGACGTTCTGCGAGAGGTTCTCGAGCACCAGGATGCGTCCGCTCATCCAGTTCTGGACGCTGCTGGAAGTGAGGTCACCCGCCTGCTCGATGGACGATTCGAGGTTCTGGCGAATGGTGTTTCGCTGCAGATAGTCGTTGTACAAAGTGAACAACGCGAATGCCAGAACCACTACACCGGAGGCGGCCAAAAGGATTTTATGGCTGAACTTGAGATTCATGTCATGGGACTTCTTATGCCGAAAGTGGGGATGCGTACGGGATGCAACTTTCCATGTAACAACGCAGGCGGCGTTCTACGACCGCTCTACTTTGGTGCACGCATGGGTCTCACTGTCTGTCGGCACGAGACGGATAAATCTTAGCGATTTGTCAGAAATGTACCTGTTATCTGCAAAAAACCGCTGAACGGCAGGCTAGAGCGGTCGCGTCAGACTTTTCCGTAGCCGGTCGCCCTGCGGCTGTTGCAAAATCCCAACCCCTTGATGACAATGCGACTAATTATCATTTGTGACACCCGGGCAGTCGCATCCATGTCATCACCTGAGTTCGCGGTACAGGCGCTTTACAGCCATCACCATGGCTGGCTCAACACATGGTTGCGCAGCCGGCTGGGCAACGCCGCCGATGCCGCCGACCTGGCGCAGGACACCTTCGTGCGCCTGTTGCAGCGCACCGAACGCCTGGAACTCAAGGCCCCGCGCGCCTTCCTGCGGACCATCGCCCGCGGCCTGGTGATCGACCACTGGCGCCGCGAGGAAATCGAACGCGCCTACCTGGAAACCATCGCCCATCTGCCGCAAGCCCAAGCCCCCAGCGAGGAAGCCCGCGCCCTGGTGCTGGAGCTGCTGGAAAGCATCGCGCGCATGCTCGAAGGCCTGAAGCCGAAAGTGCGCAAAGCGTTCCTGCTGGCCCAGTGCGAAGGCCTGACCCACAAGCAGATCGCCGAACAGATGGGGCTGTCCCTGCGTTCGGTGGAGCGTTACGTGGCCGACGCGCTGTTCCACTGCTACCTGCTGCGCTATGAGGCGTGAGCGCTGTGGATAACCCCTCGATCAATCTGCGCCGGCCCGTGGACCCCAGGCACCTGGTGGTCAAGCAGGCCATCAACTGGATGCTGCGCCTGCGCAACAATGCCGGTAACCCCCGGCTGCTGCAGCAATGCGATACCTGGCGCGCGGCCCATCACGAGCACGAGCTGGCCTGGCAACGGGTGCAATCGCTGCAGCAGGAATTGCACAGCAACCTGCGGGCCGTGCCCGGTGCCCAGGTGGCCTTCGATACCCTGGAAAACAGCGCCCAGCGCCTCGGCCGACGCCAGGCCCTGAAGCTGCTCGGCGGCGTCATGCTGGTGGGCTCCGCCGCGTGGCTGGGCAAGGAGCAACTGGCCTGGCAGCAATGGAACGCCGACTTCGCCACCGCCACCGGCGAACGCCGCGGCTTCCAGTTGCCGGACGGCTCGCGCCTAGAGCTCAACACCGACAGCGCCGCCGACATGGACTTCAATGCCCGGCAGCGGCTGATCCGGCTCAGCCGTGGGGAAATCATGCTGACCTGCAGCCCGGACTCGCAGGCGAGCCCTTCCAGGCCGCTGCTGGTACGGACCCGCCATGGTCTGTTCGAAGGGGTCGACGCCAGTTTCGTGGTGCGCATGGAAGGCGACTGCACGCGCCTGAGTGTCACCGCCGGCAGCGTCGCCATTCATTCGCCGCACACCGCCGATGGCACCTCGGCCCGGGTACAGGCCGGGCAAAGCTACCGGGTCAGTGCATCCCAGGCGGTGCCGGTGCCGCCGCTGGACATGGACGTGGGCGCCTGGGCCGATGGCCTGATCGTCACCCGCAACATGCGGCTGGCGGACTTCATCCACGAGGTAGGACGTTATCGCCACGGTTACCTGGGCTGTGCCGACGAGATCGGCGACCTGCGCCTGTCCGGCGTGTTCCGCCTGGAGGACACCGACAAACTGTTGGCGATCCTCCCGCAAACCCTGCCCGTGCGCCTGCGTTATCGCACCCGCTGGTGGGTCACCTTGGAACGTCTGGCCTGAGACGCTTCAACCCGTTGAAATTTTTTTGGCGGCTTTTTCCCGTGAGTCCGGCTTAGACAGTAAGCACTTCCATCTGCCTTCAGCGACTCAACGGAACCCTTCCATGATTGTGCACTTCCACCACTCCTCTTCTGCACGGCCCATCCTCGGCCTGCGCCATGCCGTGCGCGTGGCCCTGCTTTCCTCGGCGCTGGGCGTCGCCGCCTTGCCTTGCCTGGCACAGGCGGCCGAGACGGGCGCGGCCAGCCTCAGCCACAGCTACAACATTCCCGGTGGCGCCCTGAGCGACGTACTCAACCGCTTCGCCCGCGAGGCCGGCATCACCCTGTCGATGACCCCGGCGCAGCTCCAGGGGCGCCAGTCCGCCGGCCTGAAGGGCGAGTACTCCACCGACCAGGCCCTGGGCCAACTGCTCAACGGCTCCGGCCTGGAAGCGCTGAGCCAGGACGGCAGCAGCTATGTGCTGCGGGCCTTGCCCGAGACCGGCGCCCTGGCGTTGCCGACCACCGATATCAAGGGTTTCGCCCTGGGCAATGCCTTGGGCAGCATGGAAGGCTACAACGCCACCCACAGCCAGATCGCCACCAAGACCAGTACCGCGCTGCTGGAAACCTCGCAAAGCGTGTCGGTGGTGACCCGCGAACAAATGGACGACCAGGGTTCGCAAACCGTGTCCCAGGCCATGCGCTACACCCCCGGCGTGCTGACCAACCCCTACGGCGCGACCCACAGGTACGACTACGTGGCCATGCGCGGCTTCAATGACGGCTCGGTGGACAACATCTACCTCGACGGCCTCAAGTCCATGGGCGACAGCGGTACCTACAGCACCATGCAGGTCGATCCGTACTTCCTGGAGCGGGTTGACATCCTCAAGGGGCCTTCGTCGGTGCTTTACGGCCGCAGCTCCCCGGGCGGCCTGGTGGCGCTGACCAGCAAGAAGCCGCTGTTCGAGCCCTACCATCAGATCCAGGCCACGGTCGGCACCCAGGGCCAGCGCGGCATGGGCTTCGACTTCAGCGGCCCGGTGGACGACGACAAGCGCATCGCCTATCGCCTGACCGGGCTGGCGGACCGCTCCGATACCCAGTTCGACCACAACAAGGAAAAACGCTACGCCCTGGCACCGACCCTGAGCATCGACTTCACCGATGACACCTCGCTGACCCTGCAGGCGTACCTGCAACACGATCCGGACGGCGGCTACCACAGCGGCATGCCGGCCGACGGCGCGTTGCACCCGCGCAACGGCCGGCGGATTTCCGAGAACTTCTTCGAAGGCGAACCGGGCATCGATCGCTACAAGCGCGATCAGCAGTCGTTCGGCTATCAGTTCGAACATCGCTTCAACGATGTCTTCACCGCGCGGCAGAACTTCCGCTATCTGGACTCCAAGGTGAAGCTGGACCAGGTCTACGGCTACGGCTGGACCACACCGACCAGCAACGAGCTGAACCGCTACTACACCGGCGGCGACGAGAAGCTGCATGCGTTCATCGTCGACAACATGCTGCAGGCCGAATTTCTCACCGGCGCGACCAAGCACACGGTGCTGATGGGCGCGGATTACCAGCGGCGCAAGACGGTGGTGGACTGGACCAGCGGCTCGGTGGCACCGATCAATGCGTTCGATCCGGTCTATGGCAACTCGGCCATCAGTTACTACGACCCGGTCAGCTATCTGCGTCGCCTCGAGCAGACCGGCGTCTATCTGCAAGACCTGATCGAGATGGACCAGTGGCGCTTCTCCCTGGGCCTGCGCCAGGACTGGGTGGAAACCTCGGACGAGAACCGCCTGGCCGAAGCCTCGCGCCCGGTGGGCACCGAGATCAATGACAAGCGCACCAAGCTGACGGGCCGCGCCGGGGCGCTGTACCTGTTCGATAACGGGTTGGCGCCTTACATCAGCTATTCCGAATCCTTCAACCCCAACTCCTACGCGGACAGCGCCGGCAACCCGCTGGCGCCTACCGATGGCACCCAATGGGAACTGGGCCTGAAGTACCAGCCACCGGGCACGGATGACCTGTACACCGCGTCGCTGTTCCGCATCGACCAGGAAAACCTGGCCACCAAGCTGCCCCAGGAAAACTTCTATCGCGCGGTCGGCGCCGTACGCTCCCAGGGCCTGGAACTGGAAGTGCACCTGCAGTTGAACGACAACCTCAAGCTGCTCGGCAGCTACACCTTCACCGATATCGAGTACTCGAAGTCGATGATCAGCACCTTGAGCACCGCCACCGACATCATCGAGAACAAGGGCAACTCGCCGACCCAGGCGCCGCGGCACATGGCTTCGCTCTGGGCCGACTACAAGTTCGACAGCGGCTCGCTCGACGGCCTGCGCCTGGGTGGTGGCGTGCGGTACGTCGGCTACAGCTGGGCGGATGCGGAGAACACCATGAAGGTGCCGTCCTACACCCTGTTCGATGCCTCCGTCGGCTATGACCTGGGCAAGGTCGGCCTGAAGGGCGTGGATGTCCGGCTCAATGCCAACAACCTGACCAACGAATCCTACATCGCCTCCTGTGCCAGCCTGAGCTTCTGCTATATGGGCGAGGAGCGAAACGTCGCGGCCACGGTCAGCTACCAGTTCTAATCATTTGTCATTCCCCCGAAGCCAGCGCATGCGCTGGCTTTGTCGTCTCTACGGGAAAATTCCATGCGCGCAATTCTGGTTCTACTGCATCGTTATATCGGCCTGGCCACCGCGGTGTTTCTGCTGCTGGCGGGGCTGACCGGCAGCCTTCTGGCCTTCAATCACGAGCTGGACGAGTGGCTCAACCCGGGGTTCTACGAGGCCCCCGCCGAGGGTCAGGCACTGCCGCCTGGAAGCCTGGTCGACCGTGTGCAGACGCAGCATCCGCGCCTGCAGGTCTGGTACATGGAGTACCCCAACGAGCCCGGACATACCGCGCTGCTCGCGGCGGTGCCCCGTAACGATCCGGCCACGGGCAAACCGTTCGACGACCCCAACCAGGTGTTCTATCTGGACCCGGTCAGTGGCGAGCAGACCGGCAAGCGGTTCTGGGGTGCCTGCTGTTTTCAGCGGGAGAATCTCATCCCCTTCATTCTCGAGTTCCACTACAACCTGACGCTGCCGGGTAACTGGGGGCTGGTGTTGATGGGGCTGGTGGCGATCTTCTGGGTCGTCGATTGCTTCATCGCCTTGTTCCTCACCCTGCCCCGTGGCCGGCCGTTCTGGAAGAAGTGGTCGACCGCCTGGAAGATCAAGGGCGGGCACGCCTATCGTCTCAACATGGATCTGCATCGGG
Source organism: Pseudomonas sp. GW456-L12 (assembly GCF_059424045.1). Lineage (NCBI taxonomy): Bacteria > Pseudomonadati > Pseudomonadota > Gammaproteobacteria > Pseudomonadales > Pseudomonadaceae > Pseudomonas > Pseudomonas sp. GW456-L12. The sequence goes on along the minus strand of NZ_JBWKZA010000032.1, from coordinate 1,024 downwards.
CGGGCGGGTTATGGCTGTGGTTACTGCTGCTGCCGATAGCGATCAGCAGCGTGGCGATGAACCTGCCGAGCCAGGTGTTCAAGCCGGTGGTTTCCTTACTCTCATCGATCGAGCCGAGCGTCTATGAAGCTCGTGGGCGCATGCCCAGCGACCAGTTGGGGATTACCCGGCTCACCTATCAGCAGGCTTATGAACGGACCCAGGAAGAAGGCAAACGGCTGGGCCTGACAGCAGCGATCGGCGAGCTGTATTACAGCTTCGAATACAACTTCTATGGCGCCGGTTTCGGTCAGCACGATACCGAGGCCCACGGTAAGTCGTGGTTGTTCTTTCATGGCACCGATGGACGCCTGCTGGGGCAGGAGATCGCCGGGCAAGGCACCTTGGGCGAACGTTTTTATCGGCTGCAACTGCCGATCCATGGTGGCCGGATCATCGGCTTTACCGGGCAGGTACTTATTGCGGTGTTGGGATTGGTGATTGCGATGTTGTCCGTCACCGGGATCTACATCTGGTGGCGTAAATGGCTGGCCCGCAGAAGCAGCAAGATGCGTCAGCGGTGAGGTGAGGGACAGAGCGGAGGTGCTTCGCTCTGTTCTGATGCTGTGGAGCATAGGTTGGGGGCTGGAGGGGGATTCAGCTCACCTGCTAGGTGACCTGGAGACCTGGCTCGGATGTAAGCCTCAAGGCTTTCAGACGTACAAAAACAAAACCCCTGTCTGCGTCAGCAGACAGGGGTTTCGGAATTCAATCTTGACGATGACCTACTCTCACATGGGGAAACCCCACACTACCATCGGCGATGCATCGTTTCACTGCTGAGTTCGGGATGGGATCAGGTGGTTCCAATGCTCTATGGTCGTCAAGAAATTCTGTGGCCGGACCGTTGGCTCAATAGCCGAACGTGCCAGCAAAATCGGGAACTTCTACAAAAACAAAACCCCAATTGCTTTCGCAATTGGGGTTTCGGAATTTAATCTTGACGATGACCTACTCTCACATGGGGAAACCCCACACTACCATC
>NZ_JBWKZA010000031.1:0-69580 GCF_059424045.1 Pseudomonas sp. GW456-L12 | reverse complement strand
GATCTACACCACTCTCCGGGAACATCTGTTCCCGGGGGACGGTAAAGAGGCCGCGGCTATTCTCATCTGTACCCGCACACCTGGCTCCGCGCTCAAACTCCTGTCGAAGGAGCTGATTTTAGTGCCTTATGAGGAGTGCACAGTCAGGCAACCACACACTATCACCTGGCCAGGTGCCTACCTCGAAAAAGCGATTGATGAAGCGCTTCCCCAATCGCGCTCGATCATCCTTGTTCATTCTCACCCGGGGGGGTTGTTCCAGTTCTCTGGTGTGGATGATGAGAGCGACTCGGGCACCATGGTCTCCCTGTTCCAGGGAGTAGAAGCGATCCATGGCTCAGCCATCATGACACCCGATGGGGCCATGCGAGCGCGGGTCTACCATGGTGGCGGCTCTCCTGAGGACATCGCCATGGTGACTGTTCCGGGAGATGACATCCACTACTGGTTCCCCGACTCATCTGAGCAGCAAACGGTGCTGGCCTTCACCTCCGGAATGACAACCACCATCGGTCATCTCACCGCAGCGGTGATTGGTGTCTCGGGGACCGGCTCGATTGTGGCAGAACAACTCACCCGTCTCGGCTTCGGCAGGTTGATCCTGATTGACCACGACCAGGTCGAACATAAAAACCTCAACCGGATCCTCAACTCCACGCAAAAAGACGCGAAGGACTCTCGCGCCAAGGTTGACGTCTTCGCTGACGCCATAGAGCAGATTCGCGGCTCGAAAATCGCTCAGGCCATTAACAAGACGGTGTTTAGCAGGGAAGCCGTAGTAGCTGTGGCTGATGCCGACGTCATCTTCTGTTGCGTCGACTCCCATCAGGGAAGATTGATCTGCGACCTGATGGCATCGAGCTTTCTTGTTCCGCTGTTCGATGTCGGCGTGACAATCCCAACACGCTTGTCCAGTAAGGGAGTCCGCCAAATCCATGATGTACAGGGGCGGATCGACTATGTTCGGCCAGGCGGTTCAACGCTTTTTGACCGCAGCGTTTACACCGCGCAGTCGCTTAGTGCCGAAGAGCTGAGGAACACGGATCCCAAGGCCCATAGCGAACAGGTAAAACAGGGGTACATCTCTGGCATTCCAGAAGAGGCACCGTCCGTCATTACGTTGAACATGCGGGCAGCCAGCGCATGCGTGAATGAATTTATTGCTCGCGCCTTCCCGTTCCGTGAAGACCCCAACCACAGCTATGCGCGCAGTAAGTTTTCCCTTTCCGGTTGTTATGAAGAATACGAAGCTGAAAGCGCTCTTCCAAAGAGTGAAAACCCTGCTCTTGCTCAAGGAGCACAAGAACCTCTGCTGGGCCTTCCGCCCTTGGGAGCCGTGTGATGAGCAAGCTCATGGCATTTTTCCGCAAACTCGTCCTCAGGTTTGAATATCTGCTTCCTCCTCGGCAACTCGTTGTCGTCGAGGGGGACTCACTCCCCTCCAAGATGCCGATCCGCACGATCGTTCTTGCAAAAGATGGACGCGAGGATTGGTGTATCGGGCTGCAGTGTCCTTGCGGGTGTGGCCGCACGATTGAGCTTCTGGTGATTGATGAAGCAAGGCCGAGGTGGGACTACAGCGTCAATGCTGCTGGCCATCCCTCGCTTCATCCGTCGGTGTGGCTGAACAGCGGTTGTCGTTCGCACTTTTGGCTCAAGAACGGCCGTATTCACTGGTGCAGATAAGCGACTACACCCTCAGCAACTTCAGGTCCCTGTACAACAAGAGGCAGACTTTATGCGTATGAATGGATTGGCACGACTGGCGCAGAGCATGAGAGCGCTGGATATCGATATGCAGCAATTTCTTTTCGTAAATGGAGCGGCAAGCTTTGATTGCCTGTTTTCCATGAGGGGAGACTTTGAGCTCTCACTTACCTCTCGGGGTGAAAACCCTAGGTTTTTTCTCTTCCCCATCTCCGATGATTTTCAACTTTCGACCTATTTAAACAGCGACCACTTCGCTGATCTCATGAGTGTACTGAGAACTCACGAGGTATCGACCCAAGGGTTCAGCACCTCACGTTTCTTCCAAGCACTGGACATGTCTGTGCCTCACGAGGCCCAAAAAGATCACGTGCCTACAGCATCACAGATCCTGACCCTTCGCCATGATCTGGAAGAAAGAGATCGGCCATTTTTCGACACCTGGATCTACTGGAAAGAACGAGGCCCAACACAATCAAACTTAAAAAAGACATACATGGTATTGGGACCGGAAGCGTACGCATTCAGTATCAAGAATCGAGCTTCGTCCAAATGGAGTGCGGTTGATTTTGGAAGATCATGGAAGTAGTCCAGATCCGGCTGAAGAACTTGCAAACTGCTGCAAAAGATAATGAGTGCAAGCGAAGCCCTGGTATCGCTTACGGCCGTAGAACTATGCAACCTCTTGATAGCCGTCCAATTGCATGGAGCGCTGCGTTTTGAATCACCCAGTTAAGCGAATCGAGTTTTGCTACCCACGTGCTGACCTTCGACACCCACACAGCGACGTACTGAAATTGAAAGGAGACAATATCGTTTGGTGGTATAACTCGATACAAGTCAATACTCGGGGAGAACGGACTATTCCCGAGGTAGAGGTGATGTTCAAAACACTTTACAACAACATTCCCGGCCCAAACTCTCGGGCGGTGGTACCACTTACTGCTTTGCCTCATTACCGACAAGGAAGCATCTGGCGTGAGGGCCAATGCATTGCCGATACAGAAATGACACTCAGGAAGTTCAGTGTAAATTTCTCACCAGAAGGTTACAGTATCACGTCTAGAGCAGAGCTCATTGACGGAGGGCTAGGTCACATCTTCCACGATAATGAATATCCGCTTAAATATAGACGCGATGCTTGCAAACTGATCAGCTTCAAGCTGCCAGACAAGAAAAACCTTCTCGTGCCATGCATGGAGTTTTTTGTGCGGGCATATGCGAATAATATGGCTGTCTGCAAAGCTCTCAGTACTCTCACTTTCGCCGAGGCGAAGTCAGTTTTCTTCCAGTGCGACAAACCCGATGCTTTCCGATGGCTCATTAAGCCTACGAACATCATGCGCAACTCTGACGCTGTCTTCTTGGCACACCTTCTGTATGACGACTACACAGAAACCCAAGTGAGGAGGCTTAATTCTGCAATCATCGCTTCGGAACCGAACACTAAGATCTTCCCAGAGGTTAAGCCGTGGTTCCAAGGCTTAGGCGAGTTACTCTGTCGCGGCCGATGGATCAACCAAGGACAGACGTTTTTGTGCTTGGACCTAAGAGGCTCATCCCAACCCGAAGGACGAGAGGTTGAGTTATTCAGAGAAACATTCAATAGCAATGGTGGCGAAGATGGCGGCCGCACTGTTCTGCCTCAACCCACCAGAACAGCTCGTGCGGACGAGCTCCTAGCAGAAGAGTCCTATGTGACACCTGACGCCCAGGCTGGAAAAGTTATAGTTAAGCTTCCGCCATTTCAAATCTTGGGTTCAAAACGCCCCGTCAAAAAAATCAAAACGGTTAAGGAAACCAACCGTGGTCGGCGCGGACCTGAACCACCAGAGGTAGAGACGTACTCCAGCGGTGATGGGACCGGGGACGGCAAAAATATCGGCAAATCGGAGCATATCGCTGACGTCGCCTTGGAGTCCCAAGGTTTTTTGCTCGACATCTGGAATGCCTTTCTCTCTATCAAGCGCAACAACCCTGAGCGTGTGAAAGAGGTGAGCTGGTATGCACCTCCAAACTACGGCACATCGACCCCGCCCCGAGTCATTCTTTTCAACCGGAATGGACTCGATTGGACGCAGACTGCGGCGTGGAACTGGGTAAACCTAGAACCTTGGAGCTCTCAACGCCGAGGTCTCATGGTCCTGCGAATCGTGATTGATCACGAAACCTTCTTCTGCTTCGAGATAGAGCGTCAGGAACCAAGCGAAAAGTACCCTAATCCTCGTGGGTTTTCGGGTGTCCTGATGAAAGCTCACACCGCAGACCCCGTCGAGTTTCAGCAGTTTGTAGAGACGGTGACTTCGCGCATCAGAAACAATCTGGGGATTTTCAAAAACATCATGAAAACGTTTCCCCCGAACTCCATAGTCTTCGCACACCGCTCCATAGACCAAGAGATGCGCTATCGCACGAGGCTGATCAACGTCTTCTTTCAAGCAGGCGTTGTTCTGGAGTAGCTCGGGCGGCTGCCGGTTCGCGTGTGTAGGTGCTCGCTGATGGGACCCAGAGCACCTGACCTTCATACTCAATGCTGAAGCCAGCCTCCCCCTTGAAGCTCTCTGGTCGATAGACGAGCGTTTTCCGGTTCACTCTACGAATGTTGTGAAAATAGGCCAGCGCCTTTCCAATCCAAATGGTTTCAGACTCTACATAGGCGCCACCTTTCAGCAGAGCGACCAATTCGCGCTCGGCCTTATCCCTTCTGGCCTTTTCGAGCCAACGTTTCTCGGGGCGGGATCGCAGCTGGGCGTTATAGCTTTTGTTGAGATATCCGACAAAACCTGTCACTGCTGCGACCTGACCCGGTGAACTGCGCCAAAAGGCTTCCAGTACTTTCATTTTGGGAATCGTTTGAGGAGCCAGCCCGGCATGCTTGAGGAAATTCAGCGCCGCGCGCAGGGCTATTCGTACTGAGCGCAAATCCGTCTCGCTGCGCTCGATGCGCAGTGCCAACTCTGCGTGATACCCATGCAGCAACTGGTTGGACCAGAAGTCGGGGAATTCCGACAACATCTCGGACACCCGACGTTGCTCTGTATGCTCATCACGCTTCTCAGCACTCACAATGACTGCTCCAATCTCCTGGAGCCAACGCATAGGGTTCTCAGCCTGACGCAACCCAGCTGCACCGAAGGCCTTCAGCAGGTTATCGTAGGTAGGAACCTCACCCCATAGGTCATCAAGCTGCGCAAAGAACGAGTAATGAACATTGATGTTCAAAGCGGCTTTGTGTGGCCCATTTCGCATCAAAAGCCACTGCGAAAATGACTCGTAAAGCTGCTGGATACGTGGACTCGTGAAGCCAGCCAGGTTCACAGCGACGCGCCTATTGAACAAGCTCGTCCAATAGCAGGTTTCACACGTCCGTGCGCGGCCTGCCGGCATCGCGACTCCGCAGCTTTCGCATGGACGCTCGCCTCCGGCGATACACGCCTTACAACGCAGAACACCGTCATGATCAGCAATCAGCACGCGATACCGCATACAACTTGGACAGGTAGCCCCCGTGGTCTCCCGACACTTGTTGCAACTGCGCAGTCCCGTCTTGGTACTGACCGCCAAACGCTGGGAGAGCTTGCCGCAGGCCTGACAAGGCTCAGGCTCGCGAAAATATGGGACACAGGATTTACACACCGGGCCATACTCGGACCGCATGCCGATGGCGAACTCTGTCTTGCCACATCGCACACAGGGGCCTGCACGCTCACAGGCGCCGCATAGGGCTGCCAGGTCAAAAATCGGTAGACGGCCAAAATTGCCACACCCTGGACATAGGCGGCGCTTGAAAAGGCGCGCGTAACAGCTCTCGCAATAGCGGCAGTGGTTATGGACCTTCTTGGCCTTCACCATGGCACGACCACATTCGTGACAACCTGCAGCACGGTCCACTTCAGTGGAAACCATCTCTACGAATCCTTCTCTGCAAACGTAACCACATTCGCCAGACGCCAAGAGGATTACGGGTGTGGTTGTGTTCAGTCATATCCGGGGAGCAACGTGGCCGACAGCTTAAAGCCGAAGCCATGTGAGTCAAAATCTCCGGCGCATCTCGCACCGGTATCGGGAGTAGCGAGTGCGGAAGCGAGGCTCGCGTTGCACACTCGATGAAGCGCTCGGGCCCCGCTTGCATTATCACCCAAGCGGGTCCGATCAGGGCAGAACGCTCAGCGGGTTGCAGGTATTCGAACGGCAAACCCAGCGATGACGTTGGGCACGCACCGACATCGACCTCCATCAATTGACAGAAAAGACGAGACGAGGCAGTGGGATGACGAACGACACTTCGAAGCAGACTGATAATGACGCGAGCGACGAACATCCACTCGGCAAAGCCCACCTCAGCCTGACCAAATGCTGTGCTTTTACCGTACAACCCATCTGCAAATCTCTGGAAAGCCAGTGCCTCTTCCGAACAAGAAAGTGGAGCAGCAATGCTGAAGTGCTCTCCGCAATGATGACACTGAGCGAGGCTGTTCCCCACCCGGAGCAAGCCAGGCTGCAATGCTGAAAAACAACGGGGGCAGCGGTCGACCAGAAGTGATCGATGCAAAGGACAGGAGGTATGCCAGGCGAGCCGATCTTGAATCAGATAATGAGGCGCTGGTTCATCCATGCATCCAGGGCAGCACTGGAGACCACCGGCATGGAAGTGGTTTCGACATCCCAGCACCAATATCCATGGCCACAGGTTGCTGATCTGCAGGAAGGCATCAGGATGCAACGCATGTGCGACCAGAAGCAGGGTGCTTGCCGTCAAATCCGCAACGCTCACGCCGGTGAGCTGCGCCAAAACCGCAAGACGCGATTCACTCAGCCCCCTATCTAGGTCGATGCACCAGATTCGAGATTTTGGCCAAGCGTTATCGGTGAGTGTCTCTGGTGTGCAAGCATGGGCCAACGCCGTTCTCACCAACCATGATGAGAACAGCTCGTCAGGCAGTAACTGCGGAGTCAACGGCCATCTAGGATTCAGACCATGAGCTGCCGGATGCCACGTGTAGGACGCTTCCACGACTTACTCTCGATGAGCGGTCGATCAATACATTCCTTACCAGAGGTAATCGCTTCCGTTGCACATTCTACCAAGAGGCTGTGCAGGTCGCCTGTGTTGCCGCCTGAGATCGAGTGGAGGAGCTGAGCCAGTTCTGGTTGAAACAGGTTTGAAGGCTTCTTGAGTGGGAGTACCAGCTCGAAGGCTTTCAGCAGACGCTGAAAGTCAGCGTCCAGTTTCCAGGTTTCAAGCTTGATGACATCGAAACGGCTGGCATGCTGGGGATCGAGGTGCAGGATCTGAACGGCGTCCGGGGTGCCCACGCCCACGATCGGAATCATCAACGTGTTGCACAACAGCTTGAGGGCGTTCATGACTTCGCGCTGCTTGATCGCTGAGCCCGTGAGCATCGAGTGAATCTCGTCAATGATCAACATCCTGACCTTCAACTCGCGCAGTGCGTGAATCACCTGATACCTGAGTTTGACCTTACTGTCGGTGGCCCGGTAGGGCATCCACATCTGCTCCAAGATCGCGACGTACAACTCTTTCTCATCGGCGGAGGTAGGTGACTCAGCCAAAATGACAGGCCTTACAGGCTCACTGTCTTCATTCACGTAGCCCTGTCCATGGGTCTTCACGAACTGACGGATCAACGTTGTTTTCCCGTTGTTCGGTTCTCCAACCAAGAGCAGGTTTGGCATTCGAGGTCGCTTGTGAGCGTCGATTAGCGAATTCAGGGTTTCCAAGATCCTGACTGCCGATTTATAGGCGATCCACCGCGGCTCCCCCATAAAGAGGATGCGCTCCCGATCCGACAGGTCCAAAACTGGCCGGAAATCCGTGTGCAGGTGCGCGTAGCCCATCATTGGATATCACCCTCAAATTCAACATCACCGAGTAGCAGTCCTTCGGCAACAGGGATGACTGGAGCTGGTACAGGATTCGAAAACGGTTTGTTTGGCTGAGCAGGCGTTTTGTTTTTGCTGTGCACTTTATGCTTCTGAGCAGCACGCCGGGCCTTTTTGGTGGTTGAGATCGCCTCGTCTACCAGCGCCCGACGTTCGATAATAATCTTGCTGATGAGGGCCTCGTCGATGTGCTTACGCCCCTCATCAACCGCCTGCTGCTTAGCTGCGCGAAACTCCCAGACAGTGGTAGCAGGGAACGCCTGGTTGGCCACAGGCACCCGGAAATATTGCTTGAGCACCGGGTCATAGAACCAGATCACGCTGATATCTCTCGGATCGCGCCTGAAGACAAATTTCCGCGCAAGCCCGGTCTCTGGATCTTTGGTGTTGATCCAATGCCGCAGCGCATCAGAGTAATACAAGACGTCGATCTGCACCCCATAGGTCTGCACGGTCCGTTCGTAGTGCGGCATGAAATCCAACTGCAGTGTATGCGGATCGTTAGGTCTCGGCGGAATGCATACTAAAGGGTCCAACTCACGGTTACCGAAGAAGCCGAGATGCCATTTCCGAGATGGACTCATGTACAGCGCAGAATGGTTTTCGTTGTGGTAGAGGATGATGGTCATCACCAACCAGCGCTCGAATTCATCCATTGTCAAAGCGGAATGCTTGTCTGAGTCGTAGCCATCACGATCAGTGATATTACCGAACGTAGTGCCAGGCAGCTCATGCAGCATCGTCATGAAGGTGCCGAGCAGTCGCTCGATATGACCGCCATATTTCGGATTTTTCTTGGGGCGGAAATTGTTCTCGATATTGTAGTTCGAACATGAGCGTCGGATGTCTTCAGCTTTGAAGTCGGCTCCGTTGTCAGAATGAACTACGCGCGGGAACCCCCAGACAGGCCAGTCACCCTCTACCTTGTGTAGTAAAAGCCAATTCTCTTTCGGCAGGAAAGAGTGCGCCAAACACATACCTACGGATATCGCCGAAGGCTCCTCCAAGGCCAGGTAGTATCCGGTTATCATCCGGGAGTACACATCGATCGCCAGCGTCAACCACAGTCGACCGATAGGTTTGCGATGACGATCATCCACAATGATCAGGTCAATCGGGGTATGGTCGATCTGCACGATCGCCAACGGATAGTCCGCACCAGGAAACTGCCCTACTGAAGGCGTGTGACGGTTACGAGCCTTATCTGCATACCCACGCCGGCGCAAAACAATTTTCTCCGGGATGTTTTTGATCCTTGCCCGGACGGCCGACGCGCCAGGAGGCTCAATCCCCATGTTTTTTGCGCGCTCCTCAATCTCTTTGATGGTGGACTGGACAGACTTGCGATTGGGGGTCAGATAGAACTCATCAATCACATTGCTGATGAGCTTATCGGCCTGAATCGTCAAGCGGCTACTGCCCGCTTTCCAACCTCTTTTGCGGGGCACCAGCGCCAGTACCTCATGCCAGTTGCGATAGCGCTCCAACCACCGATAAAGCGTTGCAGTGTCGACGCCAACTTCCTTCGCGCGCGTTTCCACACTGTCACGCTTGATGATCGAGTCATTGATGAAAGGTTTGATCGCCGAGAAACGCTGCTGAGCGATTGCCCATTCGTCAGAGCTGATCGTCGAGACATCGTAGTTGACGTACAGGCCGTCAAGCTTGTCTTGCTCGACAGCTTTGAGATCGGGCACTCGCAGTGATACGCACTTGCCAGTTTCAACTTCAAGACCGATCACGGTCTGGAAATCCAGAATCTGAACGATGCGGAATATTTCCTTTTCCCGGCGAACCATTGCACCAACCTCGATCGGTACTCGTGCCCTGGACGGCTCGAACGGCTGGAGATACTCCTCGGTATCAACCTCGTAAATGTTCATGGCGTGACCACCCACAGTTCAAGGTACTCGCTCAGCGGCTCGTTAATGTCACACTGGACCAGGCCAACAGCAATCAAGTGCCAGAGCAATGAAACCCCACGCCCTCTGTAGATGCCATTGAAGTGACGGGCGAGCAGGTAGTGGACCGGGGCCACTTCCATGCCTCTGATGGTGTTGAGCACCATGTCGATGTCTTCCTGATCGAAGGTATATCGCTCAAAACGCTCGAGGAACACGATGTTCTCCAGAGCCTGACCCCGGATCCTGGACTCGTCATAGATGCTGAACGTCCAACCTTCCTGCTGCGCATATCGACGTGCAGCCTTCCATTTCCCACGCCAGGCACGCCAATTGTTTCGCCACTCGTAAGCGGGCTTCACCTCGACGAGCATCGGTCTGATGTATTGCTCAGGAACGACATTACCTTGGTGGTAATAGACGAGAAAATCTGGTGTGTAGGTATTAGCACGCCCCGATGGATCGATGAAATCGACTGTCACCGGCTGCGCGATCACCGTCTCCACCCGATAGTTGAACCTCATGCGCTTGAGGAAATCTCGCTCCAGCAGCGACTCAAACGGAATGCCTCCAACGCCTCGGAACGGCAGAAAACCTGAAACACTGCGCCAGGTCGATTTGATCTTTCGGACCTGCCTAGGCCGGTCGCATCTATTTCCATTCATTCTCAATCCTGTCGCAGCTATATCGAAACTTTTTCGCATCTATTTGAGCAGCTGCGAACGGTATTCAGCAGGCTCTAGCTTAGCGCTTTCGCATCTATTTCGAAAAGCGACAGAGGCTCAAAACCACAACCCGGGGAAATTACCCTGGCCCACCACGGTGTGCTGTTTCTCGATGAGTTGCCGGAATTCGATCGCAAGGTATTGGAGGTGCTGCGCGAGCCGCTGGAGTCTGGGCAGATTGTCATCGCCCGGGCTCGCGACCGGGTGCATTTTCCGGCGCGTTTTCAGCTGGTGGCGGCGATGAACCCTTGCCCCTGTGGATATCTTGGCGAGCCCAGTGGCCGCTGCCGCTGCACCCCGGAGCAGATCCAGCGTTATCGCAACAAACTCTCCGGGCCGCTGCTCGACCGCATCGACCTGCACCTGACCGTGGCCCGGGAAAGTACCGCCCTCAACCCCAAGCCCCAGGCTGGGGATAACACCGCGCAAGCCGCGGCCCTGGTGGCCCGCGCCAGGGAGCGGCAACAACGGCGCCAGGGTTGCGCCAATGCTTTTCTCGATCTGCCGGGCCTGCGCCGGCATTGCCAGTTATCCACAACCGACGAGCGCTGGCTGGAAACCGCCTGCGAACGCCTGACCCTGTCCCTGCGCGCCGCCCACCGCCTGCTCAAGGTCGCCCGTACCCTGGCGGACCTCGAGCAGGCCGAGCAGATCAGCCGCGAGCACCTGGCCGAAGCGCTGCAATACCGGCCGGCCGCGAGTTGAGGAGAATCACTCCTTGCTCAGGTCCACCAGTGGCGTCGGCCGTACTTCGGCCTGCCGACCGTTCTGGATCTGGCTGATCTCGGCCAGGGACTTATCCACAGCCGCCTTGTCGGCCAGCAGGCTGTAGCGGATCTGGAATTGCTTGCTCTGCCCGGCCTCGATGGTCGGCACCAGGCCCAGCGGGCGCTGGTAGCGACGGTTGTAGGAGAAACTGGTGCCCGGCTCCAGGCCGGTCACGTAGCCCTGGCCCTGGGTATCGGTGTTTTTCCACAGGGAGAACACCGGCAACTGCCGGGTATTGAAGCCCACCGCCACACCGAGGCTGCCGGCCTTGTTGTGCAGCACCGTCAGGGTGTCGCCCTGGGCATCGGCGTACGGCACCACGTTGTAGACGGTCTCGTCGTAATCCCGGGTCGGGCCGCGGTAGGTCTGCCAATCGGCAAGGTCGGCCTTGGCCTTGTCATTGAACGGCGACACCTGCTTCACCGCAGCGGCGAACTTCGCCCCCTCTTCGAGGAACGGCGTGCTGAAGTTGCTGTGATACAGCGCCTGGTATTCCTTCGGATAGTCGCCGTTGTTGGTCAGGGTGTCGTTGAGGGCGAAACTGACGCTGCCCGGCTCGGTCACCAGCTCGGTAGCCACCGAGAAATCGACCTTCTTGAACGCCTGTTCCTTGAGCTCGCCGCGCAGGCTGATGGCGTACGGCGGCTTCTCGTCGATATGCAGGGTGACCTTGTTCGCCGGGATGTTCGCCGCGCGACCGTGGAGGGTCAGCAGTTCACCGTTATCCATCCCCGGGTGCCCGACCCACTCATAACCGCAGCGAGTCACCAGTTCGTTGAAACCTTCCAGCCAGCCCAGGCCGCCGCGACCGTTAAGCTCGATGAACGCCGGGTTGACCACCTCCTTGACCGGCGAATCCCAACCCATGCGCACCTTGCCGACGGAGGCCTGCAGCACATTCATGCCGCGGGTCGGCACTACCGAGAGCTTCATCGCACCGTTGTCGATGTCGACAATGCTCACCCCTTCCTGCCGCCCGCCATGCAGGGTGCGCAGGGTCACGGAAAAAGGCTTGGCGGTTTTTACTCCCAGCTGCGCGCTGGTGATATGGAAAGCCTGGGCGGCCTTGTCGGTATCGAGCAGGACGTAGTCCCAGGCCATGGCGTGGGAAGCAGCGGTGAACGCGGAAAGAGCGACCAGCAGTCGGAGCGGAGTCATGGGCGTGTGCCTTTATTGGAGTTGTGGGATTTTTATAGCGCTGATGAATCGTTTCAGCAACTTAATTTCCGCACCAATGCCGGGACAACGCCACTCAGGGGACTCAGCGAATCTTCAGCAATAGCCCCGCCACTTCCAGCACCTCATCCAGTGCCGCTGCGGCGGCCTCGGCCGAAGGTTGCAGCAGCAGGTCGTCGCCATACCCCATGGTCTGGGCGAAGATCTGCCGGGCCGCGCGAGCGGACGACGCGCAATGGAACACCTGCGCCTGCACCCCGGCCTCGATGATGCCGCCGAGCAAGGCCTGCCACTGCATGTTCACCGCCAGGTAGGTCTCGGCCATGACACTGTCATGCATGGCTTCATCCCAGGCATCCAGCCATAGCGCCCAGCCGTCGTCGGCAGAGTCCGGCAGGCAATAACGCAGGAACTCCTGTAGGGCCTGTAGCGGCGGCGCATCGCCCAGGGAGCCGCGCACTTCGTCAAGCTGCTCGTTGGCAAAGCTCAGGAAGGCTTCGCGGCGCAGCTCCTTCCAGTCGCTGAAGTAGTGATAGATGTGGCTGCGGGACAAGCCGGCGTGGTCCGCCAGGTCGCGGGTGGAAACATCGGCGAAACCCTTGCTGTGGAACAGCTCCAGGGCGGCGGCGATGATCTGGTCTTTGCGGTCGGTACGGGACATGCGGGCATTACCTCTGGGCACCGGTAGATGGACGGCGCTTGCGTTTTGAGCGATCGCTCAAATACTATTGAGCAGTCGCTCAATAATAGCGCTTATCTTCCCTCCGGTGCACTCATGCCAGCCGTTACCCCACAAATCCTGATCGATGAAAGCAAGAAAATCGGCCAGCAATCCGCCAGCCAGACCCTGAAAGCCATCGCCCGCGCCTACCCCGGCAAGCTGTTCTGCACCTTGTCGCTGGTGGCGCTGGAGAACGCGTTGCTGCTGGCCTACCCATTGTTTGCTGGGTTCGCCGTGGACTCGATCATTCGCGGCGACGCCGGCAGCGCGTTGGTCTATGCCCTGGTGGTGCTGGCGTTCTGGGTGGTCGGGGCCGCGCGGCGGGCAGTGGATACCCGCACCTTCACGCGGATCTACGCCGACCTCGCGGTGCCGGTGATCCTCAACCAGCGCCTGCAGAACCAGAGCACCTCCACCGCCGCGGCGCGGGTGGTGCTGGCCCGGGAGTTCGTCGACTTCTTCGAGAAACACGTTCCGACCATCGCCACCGCGCTGGTCTCGATTGTCGGCGCGGCGGTGATGCTGCTGGTGATCGAACCCTGGGTCGGCCTGGCCTGCCTGGTGGCCTTGCTGCTGTGCGTCACCCTGCTGCCGCGCTTCGCCCGGCGCAATCAGGAGCTGCATGAGCGCCTGAACGACCGGCTGGAAAAGGAAATCGGCCTGGTGGCCAAGGTCGGCGCCACGTCCCTGCAACGGCACTACCGGGTACTGTCGCGGCTGCGGATCTGGCTGTCGGACCGCGAGGCGGCGGCCTATCTGCTGCTTGGCTCGGCGGCCGCGCTGCTGTTCGTGATCGCCATCAGCCAGTTGGCCCTGACCGAGGGGGTCAAGGCCGGGCATGTGTACGCGGTGATGACCTACCTGTGGACCTTTGTCAGCAGCCTGGATGAAGCGCCGACCATGGTCGACCAACTCGCGCGCCTGCGGGATATCGGCAAGCGGGTGGACCCGGGGCTCGCCGAACCGGCCGAGCCCCGCTGAAACCTCAGAACGGCCGGATGCGATAGCCGTTGCCATCCTTGGCCTCGGCGAATTTGTAATACGCCGACAGATTGACCTTCTCGGCGATGTGCTGGGTGAATGACACGCCGTCATCGCCCCACACCCGACCGATGTGGCTGTAGGCAAAGGCTTGCGCGGCCCACTGCTTGTCGCCCTTGCCCATGTTGTTCATGGCCACGTAGCCGGACGACGTCCTGGACATGCCGCTGACCTCGCCACTGACATCGTTCTGGCCGTTGGTGACCGGGGAAATGAACACCTTGGCGCTGGTGGTGCGGGCCTCGGCGTATTGCGAGAGCTTCTGGTTCTCCGAGTGGTTGAGCACCAGCAGCACCTTGCCCTGCAGTTGGCTGGCGGTCGGCCAGGACTTGCCCTTGAGCGAGCCCTGCAAGGCACTGCTGCTGACACCCAGGTGCTGGGCCAGGTCGCCCGGGGTGTAGAGCTTGCCCTGGAAAATCCGGCTGACCAGGTCATCGAAGTCTTTCGGCGTACGCCCGGAGCTTTCCTTCGACCAGCCCTGCTTCTTGTCGAGGATCAGGGTAATCGGGAAGTGCCCGGGATGGCTGTCGCTCCAGAGCTTGATGTCGTTGAGGCAGGCCTCGAGGTCGTTGGTGCCGTTGCCGTCGCCGGTGCAATTGTTGTCATTGCCGGACTGGAACAGGCTGCCGGGGTTGTGCCGCACGAACCAGTGGCGGGGCGAACCTCCGGTGACCGCATCGCGTTGGTCCCAGAAGTCCAGCTCCAGGGTGCGCACGCTGTCGAGCACGCTGGTAAAGGTGCCGGCGTACTGTTTTTCGTAGCAGTTATGGCATGCCACCTGGGCGATAGCGTTGAAGGCGGTGTACCAGGAAGCCGGGGAGATGAATCCCACGGCCTCCTGGCTGGACGCCATCTGGCTGGCCAGCGCCAGGGGCAGCACGGCGGTACGGAGGGCAAAACCAGTGAGACGGGACATGTCAGCTCCTGCCGGGAAGGCATCCTGTAGGGAAATCGCCCCTATGGTTTAGCCCAGCCCCGCGCATTTGCAATCGGCCTCCCCAGCCGTGGCCAACGGCCACGCAACCGCTATCAACGGAACCGGTCGACCTCCTGGCGCAAGTCCGCCGCCAGCTTCTCCAGTTCCTTGGCGGTGATCGCCAGGTTCGACACCACTTCGCGCTGTTCGCTGTTGGCCAGGGCAATGCTCTGCAGGTTGCTGCTGAGCAGGGTCGCCGTGCTGCTCTGCTCCTGGGTCGCGGTGGTGATCGCGGCGAACTGCTGGCCGGCCGAGCGGCTCTGTTCGTCGATGCGCGCCAGGGCCGAGGCGACATTGGCGTTGCGCGACAGGCCTTCCTGCATCAACACATTGCCCTGCTCCATGGTGGCGATGGCGTTGCCGGTTTCCTGCTGGATGCTGTTGATCATCCCCGAGATTTCGTCGGTGGCTTCGCGGGTGCGCGAGGCCAGGTTGCGTACCTCGTCGGCGACCACGGCAAAGCCGCGGCCTTGCTCGCCGGCGCGCGCGGCCTCGATGGCGGCGTTGAGCGCCAGCAGGTTGGTCTGGTCGGCAATCGCGGTGATCACCCCGACGATGCCGCCGATTTCCTCGGAGCGCTGGCCCAGGGTATTGATCACCATGGCCGCGCTGTTCAAGGCGCCGGCGATCTGCTCCAGCGACGCCGAGGCTTCCTCCATCGAGGTGCGGCCGATCCGGGTCTGCTGGGCATTTTCCTGGGCCAGGCGTTCGGTGTTGCCCATGTTGTCGGCGATGTTCAGCGAGGTGGCGCTGAACTCCTCCACCGCCCCGGCCATGCTGCTGATCTCGCCCGACTGCTGTTCCATGCCCTCGTACGCCCCGCCCGACAACCCGGACAACGCCTGGGCCCGGCCATTGACCTCCGCGGCGGCCTTGCGGATGTGCTCGACCATGGTCGACAGGGCCTGGCCCATCTGGTTGAAGCTGCCTGCCAACTGGCCGATCTCATCCTGGCTGGAGACATTCAGGCGCGCACTCAGGTCGCCTTTACCCAAGGCATCGGCCTGGCGCACCAGGTCGCCCAGCGGCGCAAGCTTGCTGCGCAGTAGCCAGACCGTGGCGCCCACCGCCAGCAGCATTGCCAACAGGCTGCCGATGACCAGCCGCAGGCCGACGCTCCAGGTCACCGCGCGAATCTCGGCCTTCGGCATGCTCGCCACCACCGACCAGGGCCCACCTTCGAAAGGGACGGCGACACTGTAGAAGTCCTCGTTCTTGTCGCTCCAGAAGTTGCCCTTGCCCGGCTGCCTGGCCAGTTCAGCGATGGTCGCCCCCGCCGGTTCCAGGGCCTGCACGCCGGCCGGCGGCACCAGCCACTTTTGCTGTTCGTCGAGCAACGCCAGGGAACCAGTCTGGCCGATGCGGAAGCGCTTGAGGTTGTCGAACTGGGCGTTCTGCGCGTCGGTGTAGTCGAAGCCGACGAACAGCACCGCAATCACCTGGCCGGCGCTGTCCCGCACCGGCGTGTATTGGGTCATGTACAGGCGCTCGAAGAGCAGCGCGCGGCCGACGTAGCTCTGCCCCGCCATGAGTTTCTGGTAAGCCGGGTGCGCGTGGTCCAGCAGGGTGCCGATGGCGCGGCTGCCGTCCTGCTTGCTCAGCGAGGTGCTGACGCGGATGAAGTCGTCGCCGCTGCGCACGAACACCGTCGCCACACCGGCGGTCATCTGCTTGAACTCGTCGACCTCCTCGAAATTGTTGTTCAGCACAACATCACCCAGGTGCAGGCCCGGGGTCTGGGTACCGGCCACGGCCACCGGCTGGTCCGGGTGCAGGCTCAGGCCGCCGCTGAAACGCTTTTCGAACAGCCCGCTCAGGCGCTGGGTGCTTTCGCGCAGGGTGCCGTGGAAAGTATTGAGCTGGTCGGCCAGCAGACGTGCCTCACTGGCCAGGTGTTCTTCCCGGGTGGCGAGGTTGGCGGCGTCCAGCGAGCGCAGGGCGAAGACAGTACTGCCGCTGATCACGATCGCCAGTACCACGGCGAGTGCGAGACCAAGCTGCGAGGCGATCCGGGCACGAGGTTGAGGCATGACAGCTCCTGGCCGAGAGACCGGATCGTCCTGATCGCGTCACACGCTCGGCAATGGTTCTAATAAGAATGAGGTGTCGGAACCTTTCAGAACGAAGGTTCCACTTCCAAGGATTCGGCGGCGCCGATCAATACTTGAGCGCGCTGGACGGGTATCGCGCAGGCCCCTTGTCACGGGGCCTTCATCGTTTCAGCCGAGACGCTCTACGTCGGGCAATTGCATGGCGCGGACCTCGTTCTGGAGAAAGTCGCTGAGGCGGCGCAAACGTTCGCCTCCAGGCCGGGTCTTGGGCCAGACCAGGTAGTAATTCTCGCCACTGGCCACCGCCGTCGGCCAGGGCAGGCTCAGGCGTCCCTGGGCCACATCCTCGGCCACCATCAGCAGGTCGCCCATGGAAACCCCATAGCCGCGGGCCGCGGCGATCATACCCAGCTCCAGGGTGTCGAAGACCTGCCCGCCCTTGAGCGAGACCTGCTCGGACAGGCCCATGCGCTCCAGCCAGTTGCGCCAGTCGCGGCGATCCGGGGTCGGGTGCAGCAGCTCGGTGGCCGCCAGCCGCGCTACATCCCACGGCTGGTCGTTAAGCAGGTTCGGCGCGCCCACCGGGATCAGCAGTTCCGGAAACAGGTAGCTGGCCTCCCAGTCCGGCGGAAAGTGGCCGTTGCTCAGCAGCACCGCGCAGTCGAAGGGCTCCTGGTTGAAGTCCACCGAATCGACGTCCATCCAGGCACTGGTCAGTTGCACCTCGTTGCCCGGTTGCAGATGGCGGAACCGGCTCAGGCGCGCCAGCAGCCAGCGCATGGTCAGGGTCGAGGGCGCCTTCATGCGCAGGATGCCGTCTTCGGCGCGCAAGGTATTGCAGGCGCGCTCGAGAGCAGTGAAGCCCTCGCGAATGCCTGGCAGCAGCAGGCGCGCGGCTTCGGTCAGTTGCAGGTTGCGCCCGCTGCGCTGGAACAGCCGGCAGGCGAAGTGGTCTTCCAGGGTACGGATATGCCGGCTGACCGCACTCTGGGTGATCGACAGCTCCTCGGCCGCGCGGGTGAACGAGCTGTATCGCGCCGCGGCTTCAAAGGCGCGCAAGGCATACAGGGGCGGAAGACGACGGGGCATGGCAGCACTCCACAGGCGCAATGGCGCCAACTTACCAGAATCCGCAAGCATGAGTTTTAATCATGCCACCAATCGTTTTTATCCCTTTGTGAAAGTCGCCCAGAGCGCCGAGAATCAACCCTCTTGACTCCCTCCCCCCTATCGAGACCGATGACCATGCAGCATCCAGCACGCACCGAACTCTGGGCCATCCTGCGGCTGGCCGGGCCGCTGATCGCCTCACAGTTGGCGCACATGCTGATGGTGCTGACCGACACCCTGATGATGGCCCGCCTCAGCCCGGAAGCCCTGGCCGGCGGTGGCCTGGGCGCGGCCACCTATTCGTTCGTGTCGATCTTCTGCATCGGCGTGATCGCAGCGGTCGGCACCCTGGTCGCGATTCGCCAGGGCGCCGGCGACATCGAAGGCGCCGCGCGCCTGACCCAGGCCGGCCTCTGGCTGGCGTGGCTGATGGCGCTGGTCGCCGGCCTGCTGCTGTGGAACCTCAAGCCGGTGTTGCTGCTGTTCGGCCAGACCGAAACCAACGTGCAGTCCGCCGGCCAGTTCCTGCTGATCCTGCCGTTCGCCCTGCCGGGCTACCTGAGCTTCATGGCCCTGCGCGGCTTCACCAGCGCCATCGGCCGCGCCACGCCGGTGATGGTCATCAGCCTGGCCGGCACCGTGGCCAACTTCCTGCTCAACTACGCCTTGATCACCGGCATGTTCGGCCTGCCGAAGCTGGGCCTGGCGGGGATTGGCCTGGTCACCGCGATCGTCGCCAACTGCATGGCCCTGGCGCTGGCCTGGCACATCAAGCGCCACCCGGCCTATGCCGCCTACCCGCTGCGCCAGGGCCTGGCGCGGCCCAATCGCCACTACCTGCGGGAACTCTGGCGCCTGGGCCTGCCCATCGGCGGCACCTACGCGGTGGAAGTCGGGCTGTTCGCCTTCGCAGCGCTGTGCATGGGCACCATGGGCAGCACCCAGCTGGCGGCGCACCAGATCGCCCTGCAGATCGTTTCCGTGGCCTTCATGGTGCCGGCCGGGATCTCCTACGCGATCACCATGCGCATCGGCCAGCACTACGGTGCCGGGCAGCTGTTGCACGCGCGTATGGCCGGCCGGGTCGGGATCGCCTTTGGCGGCGCGGCCATGCTGGGTTTCGCCATGGTCTTCTGGCTGCTGCCGAACCAGTTGATCGGGCTGTTCCTCGACCATGACGACCCAGCCTTTCGCGACGTGATCAACCTCGCGGTCAGCCTGCTGGCGGTCGCGGCCTGGTTCGAGCTGTTCGATGGCACGCAGACCATCGCCATGGGCGCGATTCGCGGGCTCAAGGACGCCAAGACCACCTTCCTCGTGGGCCTGGGCTGCTATTGGCTGATCGGTGCGCCGGCGGCCTGGCTGATGGCATTCACCCTGGGCTGGGGCGCGACTGGTGTGTGGTGGGGCCTGGCATCGGGGCTGGCGTGCGCCGCCATCAGCCTGACCCTGGCTTTCGAATGGAAGATGCGCCGGATGATTCGCCGGGAAAGCGCGGAGCCTGCCGCGCGGGATAACTTCCAAACCGCCCGGGATTCCCTGTAGCGGCAGGTTCTCCTGCCACTACGGCGGAGTGCCGTCAGATGACCTCGCCGACCAGGACCTGCTGGCTCCTGCCGAACGTCAGGTACTCCACCAGTTCCGTCAGCGGCAGCGGCTTGCTGATCAGGTAGCCCTGCGCCTGGTCGCAGCCGAAGCTGCGCAGCAAGGCCAGTTGCTCGGGGGTTTCCACGCCTTCGGCCACCACCTCGAGATGGAGGTTGTGGGCCAGGTTGATCATGGCGTGCACCAGCTTGCGGTTCTCTTCGCGCTGCTCCATGCCGCCGACGAAGCTCTTGTCGATCTTCAACAAGGCAATCGGCAGGCTGTTGAGGTGCACGAAGGACGAGAACCCGGTGCCGAAATCGTCCAGGGAAAACCGCACCCCCAGCCGCCCCAGCGCGTCCATGGTCTGCTTGACCAGGTCGCTGCGGCGCATCACCGCGGTTTCGGTCAACTCGAATTCCAGCCATTGCGCCTCGACACCACGCTCGGCAATCAGCCGGCTGAGGGTCGACAGCAGCTGGCTGTCCTGGAACTGGCGGAACGACAGGTTGACCGCCATGTGCAGCGGTGCCAGGCCGCGTTCGCGCAGGGCCTGCATGTCGCGCAGCGCCCGGGAAATCACCCAGTAGCCCAGTGGCACGATCAGGCCGCTCTGCTCGGCCAGGGGCACGAACTCGCTCGGCGGCAACAGCCCGCGCTCGCCGTGGCGCCAGCGCACCAGGGCCTCCAGGCCGACGATCTGCCCGTCATGCAGGTTCAGGCGCGGCTGGTAGTGCAACTCCAGCTCGTCGCGGCGCAAGGCCCTGCGCAGTTCGCTTTCCAGGTCGGCGAGGCTGCGGGCATTGCGATTGATGCGTTCGTTGAAGATATGAAAGGTACAGCCCTGGGTGCTTTTGGCCTGCTGCATGGCGATGTGCGCGTGCCACATCAGCGGGTCGGCGCCGGCATTCGCCCTGGCGTGGGCGATGCCCAGGCTGCAACCGATCAGCAGGCTTTCGCCATCGATCCAGTACGGCTCGGCCATGACTTCGGCGATGCGTTCGGCCATCCACTCGGCGCGTTGCGGCGCCCGGCGGGTATCGATCAGCAGGGCGAATTCGTCGCTGCCCAGGCGCGCCAGCTGGTCGCCGGCCTCAAGCTGGCTCTTGAGCCGCGAGACCACTTGCAGGATCAACCGGTCGCCGGCCTGGTGGCCCAGCGCATCGTTGGCATGGCGGAAGTTGTCCAGGTCCAGGTGCCCCAGCGCCAGCCCGCGTCCTTCGTTTTCCGCCAGGCGCGCCGCCAGCAGGGTCTGGAAGCCCTGACGGTTGGCGATACCGGTCAGCGGGTCCTGCTCGGCCAGGCGCAACAGGGTATTTTCCAACACCCCGCGCTCGCGCACATGGCGCAGGCAACGGCGCACCGTATCGGCAGTGAGGTTTTTATTCACCAGCCAGTCGCTGGCGCCGGCGGGCGTGTTCAACGGCTCCTGCTCCAGCAGCAATACCGTGGGCAGGCTGCAACGACCGGGAGCCGGTTGCAGTTGGGGAACGGTTAACAGAATCGCAGAGCGGTCTTCATCGAACAGACGGCTGACAGATTCCCAGGTCGGCGCACTGATCAGCACCACCGAGTCTCCCAACGGAGCGAGACACTCGCGCAACAACGCTGCCCACGCCGGCTCTTCGGCCAGCAGCAGCAAGCGCAAGGGTTCGACAGGCTTGGACAAGCTAGCTCCCTAGACTCTGTAATAGAAGTTGGCGGCGGGCATTATGACGCGTAGATAAACAATGACAAATGATATTGATTATCAAACGCAATTTCTTGTACCGCTCTAACTCGAACATTAGACGCATATTCAGCGCGCATCCTGAGGGAAAGTATCAAAACCGGCAAATTTAGATAGCGTGCTGCGTCACAAGTCGGAGAGAGCAGCAGAATCCGTCCATCCTGTTAAAATGCCCGCCCATTTCGCTACAGACCCCTTTTTTCGTCATGTCCCGACTCAATCCCCGGCAGCAAGAAGCCGTGAACTACGTCGGCGGCCCTCTTTTGGTGCTCGCCGGTGCTGGCTCCGGCAAGACCAGTGTAATCACGCGCAAGATCGCCCACCTGATCCAGAACTGCGGCATTCGCGCGCAGTACATCGTCGCCATGACCTTCACCAACAAGGCCGCGCGGGAGATGAAGGAACGGGTCGGCACCCTGCTGCGCAGTGGCGAGGGCCGCGGCCTGACCGTGTCGACCTTCCACAACCTGGGACTGAACATCATCCGCAAGGAGCATGTGCGGCTGGGCTACAAGCCGGGCTTCTCGATCTTCGACGAGACCGACGTCAAGGCCCTGATGACCGACATCATGCAAAAGGAATACTCGGGCGACGACGGCGTCGACGAGATCAAGAACATGATCGGGGCCTGGAAGAACGACCTGATCCTGCCGGCCCAGGCCCTGGAAAACGCGCGCAACCCCAAGGAGCAGACCGCGGCCATCGTCTACACCCACTACCAGCGCACGCTCAAGGCGTTCAACGCGGTGGACTTCGACGACCTGATCCTGCTGCCGGTGAAGCTGTTCGAGGAACACGCCGACATCCTGGAGAAGTGGCAGAACAAGGTGCGCTACCTGCTGGTGGACGAATACCAGGACACCAACGCCAGCCAGTACCTGCTGGTGAAAATGCTCATCGGCAAGCGCAACCAGTTCACCGTGGTGGGCGACGACGACCAGTCGATCTATGCCTGGCGCGGCGCCCGCCCGGAAAACCTGATGCTGCTCAAGGAAGACTACCCGTCCTTGAAGGTGGTGATGCTCGAGCAGAACTACCGCTCCACCAGCCGCATCCTGCGCTGCGCCAACGTGCTGATCTCCAACAACCCCCACGAGTTCGAGAAACAGCTGTGGAGCGAGATGGGCCATGGCGACGAGATCCGCGTGATCCGCTGCCGCAACGAGGACGCCGAGGCCGAGCGCGTGGCCATGGAAATCCTCAGCCTGCACCTGCGCACCGACCGGCCCTACAGCGATTTCGCGATCCTCTATCGCGGCAACTACCAGGCCAAGCTGATCGAGCTGAAGCTGCAGCATCACCAGATCCCCTATCGCCTGTCGGGCGGCAACAGCTTCTTCGGACGCCAGGAAGTGAAGGACCTGATGGCCTACTTCCGCCTGATCGTGAACCCGGACGACGACAACGCCTTCCTGCGGGTGATCAACGTGCCGCGCCGGGAAATCGGCTCCACCACCCTGGAAAAACTCGGCAACTACGCCACCGAACGCAAGATCTCGATGTACGCCGCCACCGACGAAATCGGCCTGGGCGAGCACCTGGACAGCCGCTTCACCGACCGCCTGGCGCGCTTCAAGCGCTTCATGGACAAGGTGCGCGAGCAGTGCGCCGGCGAAGACCCGATTTCCGCCCTGCGCAGCATGGTCATGGACATCGACTACGAGAACTGGCTGCGCACCAACAGCTCCAGCGACAAGGCCGCCGACTACCGCATGGGTAACGTGTGGTTTCTGATCGAAGCGCTGAAGAACACCCTGGAAAAAGACGAAGACGGCGAAATGACTGTCGAAGACGCCATCGGCAAACTGGTGTTGCGCGACATGCTGGAGCGTCAGCAGGAAGAGGAAGACGGCGCCGAAGGCGTGCAGATGATGACCCTGCATGCCTCCAAGGGCCTGGAATTCCCCTATGTGTTCATCATGGGCATGGAGGAGGAAATCCTCCCCCACCGCTCCAGTATCGAAGCCGACACCATCGAGGAAGAACGCCGCCTGGCCTACGTGGGCATCACCCGCGCGCGCCAGACCCTGGCCTTCACCTTCGCCGCCAAGCGCAAGCAGTACGGTGAAGTCATCGACTGTGCGCCCAGCCGCTTCCTCGACGAACTGCCGCCGGACGACCTGGCGTGGGAAGGCAACGACGACACCCCGACCGAAGTCAAAGCCGTGCGCGGCAATAACGCACTGGCGGATATACGGGCGATGTTAAAGCGCTAGAATTGGCCATTTTTTAACCGCAGCATTTTTAACCGAACACCTTTTATCAGAGCTCAGGCGCACAAGGCGTCAACAGAGGAAAGCTTCATGGAAGCACTGCACAAGAAAATCCGCGAAGAAGGCATCGTGCTTTCCGACCAGGTCCTGAAAGTCGACGCCTTTCTGAACCACCAGATCGATCCGGCCTTGATGAAGCTGATCGGCGACGAATTCGCCACGCTGTTCAAGGACTCGGGCATCACCAAGATCGTCACCATCGAAGCCTCGGGCATCGCGCCGGCGATCATGACCGGCCTGAACCTGGGCGTACCGGTGATCTTCGCGCGCAAGCACCAGTCCCTGACCCTGACCGAGAACCTGCTGTCGGCGACCGTGTACTCGTTCACCAAGCAGACCGAAAGCACCGTGGCGATTTCCCCGCGCCACCTGACCAGCAGCGACCGCGTACTGATCATCGATGACTTCCTGGCCAACGGTAAGGCGTCCCAGGCGCTGATCTCGATCATCAAGCAGGCGGGCGCCACTGTGGCCGGCCTGGGCATCGTGATCGAGAAGTCGTTCCAGGGCGGTCGCGCCGAACTGGACGCGCAAGGCTATCGCGTGGAATCCCTGGCCCGGGTCAAGTCCCTGGCCGATGGCGTGGTGACCTTTATCTAAGAGGCTTCGCCTCTTGATCGCGGGCAAGCCTTCTACAGAGACCACCCGCTTCTGTAGGAGCAGCCGGTCGACGCTCGATTGCCCGCGATGACGCCGCCAGGCGTCTACCTCATGCCTGCGCCGTCTCCCGCAGCGCCGCCAGCAGCAAACGCTGATAGATCTCCTCGCGCCAACCATCGGGCTTCACCAGCTGCATCCGCTGCAGATGCGCCGGAAACGCCTCGGGCGGTGGGGCATCCAGCGCCGCCTTGCCCAATTCGAGAATCTCGCTGAGCTTGAACTTGCTCTTCAGCCAGTTCAGCGCCCGCAGCAAATCCCGCTCCTCTGCGCTGAAGTCGCTGCCCAACGGATATTCCGGGAACAGGTGCCGGTGCCGCGCCTGGATCGCCAGCAGGCGTTGCGGGTGGTTGTCGGTAAAACGCGGATCGAGGCGGAAATCCCTGGGCAGCTTGCCGGCCTTCTGCGCCTGTTCGATCAGGCCCGGCTGGAAACGCGAGTCGCTGATATTGAGCAGCGCTTCGATGACCTTCGCATCAGTCTTGCCGCGCAGATCGGCGATGCCGTACTCGGTGACCACAATGTCCCGCAGGTGCCGCGGGATGGTGCAGTGGCCGTATTCCCAGACGATGTTGGAGCTGACCAGGCCCGCGGATTCGCGCCAGCTGCGCAGGATCAGGATCGAGCGCGCGCCTCGCAGCGCATGGCCCTGGGCGACGAAGTTGTATTGCCCGCCGACGCCGCTGAGCACCCGGCCGTCTTCCAGCTGATCCGCCACCCCGGCGCCCAGCAGGGTGACCATGATCGAACTGTTGATAAAGCGCGCGTCCAGGCGCTGCAGGCGCTTGAGTTCTTCGTGGCCGTACAGCTCGTTGATGTAGCTGATGGCGGTCATGTTGAACTCGCCGAGCTTGCTCTTGGGCAGATCCCTGAGGCGCTGGTAGAAGCTGCGCGGCCCGAGGAAAAAGCCGCCATGTACCGACACTCCGCCCAGCGCCTGGTTTTCATCCAGCGTCCCGGCGTTGGCCTGTTGCTGCAGGGCCACCGAAGGGTAGACCTTGCGCCGTACGATGCCGGCATCGGCCAGGGCCAGCAGGCCGTTGACGAACATCTCGCTGCAGCCATACAGGCCCTTGGCGAAAGGCTCCACCCCGCCTTCGCGCTCGATCAGCGGCTTCCAGCCCTGGATCTCCAGGTCCGCCAGCAGCGCCCGATAACCGTCGTTATCCGCCTGGCGCGCCAGCAACGCCGCCGTCAATGCATCGCCCATGGAGCCGATGCCAATCTGCAGGGTGCCGCCGTCGCGCACCAGGGTGCTGGCGTGCAGGCCGATAAAGTGATCCTGGAACCCCACCGGCATGTTCGGCGTGGAAAACAGCGTGCTGCCCTCCTCTTCGTCGATCAGCAGGTCGAAGATCGCAGCGTCGATTTCGGCGTCGCCCGGCATGTAAGGCAGGTCGCGATGCACCTGGCCCAGCAGCAGGATGGTTTCACCGGCGGCACGTCGCTCGGCGATCATTGGCAACAGGTCGAGGGTGATGTCCGGGTTGCAACTCAGGCTCAGGCGGTCGGCTTGCTGCGGGTCCCGGGCCACCAGTTGCGCGACCAGGTTCAGACCAGCAGCATTGATGTCGCGCGCGGCGTGGCTGTAGTTGCTGCAGACATAATCCTGCTGCGCCGCCGGGCTGTTGAGCAGGCTGCCGGGCTGCATGAAGAACTGTTCGATATGGATATTGGCCGGCACCTGGTTGCGGTGCAGGTCGGCGAGGAATTCCAGCTCGGGGTAGTCGCCGAAGACCTGCTCGATGAAAGGCTCGAGGAAGCGCCGTTGCAGGCCGTCGCCCAGCGGCGGGCGGCCCAGGCTCAGGGCGGTGTAAATGGTCAGTTGGCGCTCGGGCAGTTGCGCGATGCGACGATACAGGGCATTGGCGAAGCGGTTGGGTTTGCCCAGCCCCAGGGGCATGCCCAGGTGAATATGCGCCGGCAAGCGTGCCAGGACCTCATCGACCGCCAGCTCGATAGAACATGACTGCACCATCCGATCCTCCAGAACCTTCCATGAATTTGAGGTTGGACCGAGCTTGCCGGGTCTTTGCTGCAATGAACAGTAGCGGCCGAATCGCAGGCATGAAAAAAGCCGCTCGTGAGCGGCTTTTTTGCGCAAGATCCGTGCTTATTTCAAACCGGACATCTTCTGGATGGCACCTTTGAGCTCTTCATCGGAGCAGTCGGCGCAGGTGCCTTTAGGCGGCATCGCGTTGATACCGGTAATGGCCTTGGCCAGAATGCCGTCGAGGCCACCCTGGTGATCCGCGCGCTCTTTCCAGGCAGCGGCGTCGCCGATTTTCGGCGCGCCCAGCAGGCCGGAGCCGTGGCAAGCATTGCAATGCTTGGCAATCACTTCGTCTGGAGTCTTCGCACCACCGCCACCGGCGGCAACAGCGACTTCCATACCCTTGCATTCCTGACCCTGGACGCAGACCTGGCCAACCGGCTCGAGGCGCTTGGCAATGTCGTCGTTGGTCGCAGCTTGAGCGCTGACAGCCCAGAGGGCCAATACGGTTGCTGGTGCAGCCAGCATTTTCATAATTAGGTTCACGCGTACACCCTCAATGGTGGCTAGTCACGCCCACGGCCACGGTTTCGCGGGCGGGCGCAAGTATAGCGGTTAGCCCGCCACTCTGAAACAACCCTAGATTCAAAGGGGGATTAGAGAGAGGCGAAATGCGGCTTCGGGCACCGCTGCAATCCTTGCAGGACGCCTCTTCTATTAGAAGTTCGCGGGCGTGGCTGCGCTGATTAGTCGCGCGGGTGCATCGAAAGGATTACGGAAACGGTGCGGCTTGGTGCTTTCGAAATAGTAGCTGTCACCGGCTTCGAGCACGAATGTCTCAAGACCCACCACCAGCTCCAGGCGTCCTTCCACGAGAATCCCGGTTTCTTCGCCTTCATGGGTGAGCATCTCTTCACCGGTATCGGCGCCCGGCGGGTAGATCTCGTTGAGAAAAGCGATCGCCCGGCTCGGATGCGCCCGGCCCACCAGCTTCATGGTCACCGCGCCATCGGAAATATCGATCAACTCGTTGGCTTTGTAGACGATCTGGGTGGGTTTTTCCTGAAGGATTTCTTCCGAGAAAAACTCGACCATCGACATGGGAATGCCGCCAAGAACCTTTCTCAGCGAACTGATCGAGGGGCTGACGCTGTTCTTCTCGATCATCGAAATGGTGCTGTTGGTGACGCCCGCGCGCTTGGCGAGTTCACGCTGGGAAAGGCCTTTGAGTTTACGGATGGATTGCAGTCGTTCACCGACGTCCAATGCGGCAGCCTCCTAGGGATCAGGCGTTGTTGTAGTTGAGCGTTATCATGGCGATAGCGTTCAGTATTTACAACACTTGGGCCCCAATCCCAGGGGGCAAGGCGACTTTCGGCAATGCGCTGTGCCGCTCAGTCCCCGGAATAGACGCGTGGCACCCGGCGCAGGTTGCAGAACAGCTGGTAAGGAATGGTATCGGCGGCGGCCGCCAGCTCGCTGGCAAGGATGTTCTTGCCCCACAGCTCGACGGTAGAACCCAGCCCGGCTTCTGGCACGTCGGTCAGGTCGATGCACAGCATGTCCATGGAAACCCGGCCGAGCAGCTGGGTACGCTGCCCCGCCACCAGCACCGGCGCACCGGTCGGCGCATGTCGCGGATAACCGTCGGCGTACCCCATGGCCACCACACCGATCCGCATCGGCCGTGGTGTGACGAATTTGGCGCCGTACCCCACCGGCTCGCCGGCCGGCAGTTCGCGCACGCAGATCACCTTCGACTCCAGGGTCATCACCGGTTG
Source organism: Pseudomonas sp. GW456-L12 (assembly GCF_059424045.1). Taxonomy (NCBI): domain Bacteria; kingdom Pseudomonadati; phylum Pseudomonadota; class Gammaproteobacteria; order Pseudomonadales; family Pseudomonadaceae; genus Pseudomonas; species Pseudomonas sp. GW456-L12. Next base: position 41,483 of record NZ_JBWKZA010000031.1, on the reverse strand, counting down.
CAGGCGCGCGGCCAGTGGATGCGGTTCTTCGAACGGGGTCGAGCCATACAGCATGATGCCGGGGCGCACCCAGTCGCTGGGGATGTGCGGCCAGCCGAGCACGGCTGGCGAGTTACGCAGGCTGATCTCGGCGGACAAGCCCTGGCGCACCGCCTCGAACACCGCGACCTGCTCGTCGCTGCTGCTGCAGCTGAGCTCGTCGGCGCGGGCGAAATGGCTCATCAATACGATCTTCGCCACCTTGCCGCTGGCCAGCAGTCGCTGATAGGCCGGCTGGTAATCCTTGGGATGCAGGCCGACGCGGTGCATGCCCGAATCCAGCTTGAGCCATATCGTCAGCGGCTTGGCGACGGTGGCCTGCTCGATGGCCTCCAACTGCCACAGCGAATGCACCACGCACCAGAAATCATGTTCGACGATCAGGTCCAGCTCATCGGCCTCGAAAAAACCTTCAAGCAGCAATATCGGCGCGCGAATCCCCGCCGCACGCAGCTCCAAGGCTTCTTCGATACAGGCCACGGCAAAGCCGTCGGCCTCGGCTTCCAGTGCCTGGGCACAGCGCACCGCGCCATGGCCATAGGCATCGGCCTTGATCACCGCGAGCGCACGGGCGCCCGGCGAGGCTTCGCGGGCCAGTTGGTAGTTGTGACGCAGGGCTTGAAGATCGATCAGGGCACGGGCAGGACGCATGGCGGCAGACTTCTAGGCGGTCATGTGGGAAGAAAAAACCGGCGCTGGCGGATGGCGTGAGCCATCCATTAACAGCACCGGGAGAGGGATCTTGCTTAAGGCAGAGCGGCCACGACGGACAGCTCGACCAGGATTTCCGGTTCGCAGAGCTTGGCTTCGACGGTTGCGCGGGCCGGGGCGACGCCTTTTGGCAGCCACTGGTCCCATACGCTGTTCATCCCGGCGAAGTGCGCATCGATGTCCTTCAGGTAGATGGTCACCGACAACAGGCGCGACTTGTCGGTGCCGGCCAGGTCCAGCAAACGCTCGATGTTGGCGAGGGTTTCACGGGTCTGCTGCTCAATCCCCGCGTTCAGGTCGTCGCCGACTTGCCCGGCCAGATACACGGTACCGCTGTGGACGACGATCTGACTCATGCGCTCATTGGTGAGCTGGCGCTGGATTGACATGTTTTGCAGGCTCCTGAGGATTACCGTAACGAGAAATATCGAGACCTTCGGCGCTGATCTGCGGCTTTTTCTTCGCCATCAGATCGGCCAGCAGACGACCGGAACCACAGGCCATGGTCCAGCCAAGCGTGCCATGGCCGGTGTTCAAGAACAGGTTGCGCATGGGCGTGGCGCCAACGATCGGCGTGCCGTCCGGGGTGGTGGGACGCAGGCCGGTCCAGAAACTGGCCTGGGACAGATCACCGCCCTGAGGATAAAGATCGTTGACGATCATCTCCAGCGTTTCGCGCCGACGAGGGTTGAGCGAGAGGTCAAAACCGGCGATTTCAGCCATGCCGCCAACGCGAATACGGTTGTCGAAACGGGTGATCGCCACCTTGTAGGTTTCGTCGAGAATGGTCGAAGTCGGGGCCATGGCCGGGTTGGTGATCGGCACGGTCAGCGAGTAACCCTTGAGCGGATACACCGGGGCCTTGATGCCCAGCGGCTTGAGCAGTTGCGGCGAGTAGCTGCCCAGGGCCAGCACGTAGCGGTCGGCGGTTTCCAGCTTGCCGTCGATCCAGACGCCGTTGATGCGATCGCCGGCGAAGTCCAGGCGCTGGATGTCCTGGTCGAAGCGGAACTCCACACCCAGCTTGGTGCACATTTGCGCCAGGCGCGTGGTGAACATCTGGCAGTCGCCAGTCTGGTCGTTCGGCAGGCGCAGGGCGCCGGCCAGGATGTCGGTCACGCTGGCCAGGGCCGGCTCGACGCGGGCGATGCCCTCGCGGTCCAGCAGTTCGAAAGGCACACCGGATTCCTTGAGCACGGCGATATCCTTGGCCGCGCCATCCAGTTGCGCCTGGGTGCGGAACAGCTGGGTGGTCCCCAGGCTGCGGCCTTCATAGGCGATGCCGGTTTCCGCGCGCAGTTCGTCGAGGCAGTCGCGGCTGTACTCGGACAGGCGGACCATGCGCTCCTTGTTCACCGCGTAGCGGGCAGCGGTGCAGTTGCGCAGCATCTGCGCCATCCACAGGTATTGATCGATGTCGGCAGTAGCCTTGATCGCCAGCGGCGCGTGGCGCTGCAGCAACCACTTGATGGCCTTGAGCGGAACGCCCGGCGCGGCCCAGGGCGAGGCGTAACCCGGCGAAACCTGGCCGGCGTTGGCGAAGCTGGTTTCCATGGCAACGGCCGGCTGACGGTCGACGACGGTCACTTCGAAACCGGCACGGGCCAGATAGTAGGCACTGGTGGTACCGATCACGCCGCTACCCAAGACCAGAACGCGCATTTTCATATCCCTCATCGCGGATAACCGCTGACGTTTGTTATTCAGAGCGAAGATGCGCGCAGTATAAAAAGCAACGGCCAGTGCTTTTCACTATATAAACGCCTATATTTGGCGAGAATTCTCGGCAAAAACCCTTTTCACGGAGGCGCATCCCCTATGCGTACCAACCACCAGACAAAGCGTGAGCTGGACAAGATAGATCGCAATATCCTGCGCATCCTGCAGGCCGATGGGCGCATCTCCTTTACCGAGCTGGGGGAAAAGGTCGGGCTGTCGACCACGCCGTGCACCGAGCGGGTCCGCCGCCTGGAGCGCGAAGGCATCATCATGGGCTACAACGCCCGGCTCAACCCGCAGCACCTCAAGGGTAGCCTGCTGGTGTTCGTCGAAATCAGCCTGGACTACAAGTCCGGCGACACCTTCGAGGAGTTCCGCCGCGCCGTGCTGAAACTGCCGCACGTACTGGAATGCCATCTGGTGTCGGGGGACTTCGACTACCTGGTGAAAGCGCGGATTTCCGAAATGGCCTCGTACCGCAAACTGCTGGGCGACATCCTGCTCAAGCTGCCCCACGTGCGCGAATCCAAGAGCTATATCGTGATGGAAGAGGTGAAAGAGAGCCTGAGCCTGCCGATTCCGGATTGATTGCAACGAGCCGGGACCAGTGTTGTCAGGGTAATCGCTATCGCGGGCAATCGAGCGTCGACCGGCCGCTCCTACGGGACCGGTGCAACCTGTAGGAGCGAGGCTTGCCCGCGATGGCTTTGGATCAGACCAGCACCTGCCGGGTGCTCGCCATGTATTCATGGATCTGCTTCTCCACCCGCGGGTGGATCAGCTCCACCGGGCGCCGGCCATTGGGGCATGGCAGGCTCGGCGTGGTGCCGAACAGGCGACAGATCAGCGGCCGCTCGTCATACACCGTGCAACCATTGGGCCCCAGGTGCACACAGTTCAGCTCTTCCATCGCCGCGTCCTGCTCGGCCCGGGTCTTGCGCGGCAGGCGCGACATCTCTTCGGTCGAAGTAGTGACCGGACCACAGCAGTCGTGACAGCCGGGCACGCACTCGAAAGAGGGGATCTGCTGTCGGAGCGTGCGGATTTTCTGGCTGTTGCAGCTCATCGAAGCGTTTACCGGGAGTCTGGAGAGGCCGCGATTTTGCCCTAAAAGCCTTGTGGCAGACAGCACTGGCCGACCAATGTTGCCGCGCCGGAAAGGTCCGGCTTATGCTCCGTCAAATTTTCCAAACACACGAATCAGGATGATCCACATGAACACCCGTGTTCAGCCGTCGGGGCCAGGCCATTCGCACCCCGCCTCCTACTACGCCGCCAGCAGCCTGCCCCAGCCCGATTATCCGGCGCTGGCCGGCGAGCATCAGGCGGACGTATGCGTGGTCGGCGGCGGCTTCTCCGGGCTCAACACCGCGATCGAGCTGGCCGAGCGCGGGCTCAGCGTCATTCTGCTGGAAGCGCGCAAGATCGGCTGGGGTGCCAGCGGGCGCAACGGCGGGCAACTGATTCGCGGAGTGGGTCACGGCCTCGAGCAGTTCGCCCCAGTCATCGGCGAAGACGGCGTACGCCAGATGAAACTGATGGGCCTGGAAGCGGTGGAAATCGTCCGCCAGCGTATCGAGCGTTTCCAGATTCCCTGCGACCTGACCTGGGGTTATTGCGACCTGGCCAATAAACCGCGCGACCTCGAAGGTTTCGCCGAAGACGCCCAAGAGCTGCGCGACCTGGGCTATCGCCATGCAACCCGCCTGCTGCAAGCCAACGAGATGCACAGCGTGGTGGGTTCCGACCGTTACGTCGGCGGCCTGATCGACATGGGCTCGGGGCACCTGCACCCGCTGAACCTGGCCCTGGGCGAAGCCGCGGTCGCGCAGCAACTGGGCGTGCGCCTGTTCGAACACTCGGCCGTGACCCGCATCGATTACGGGCCGCAGGTCAAGGTCCATACCGCCCAGGGCTCGGTGCGCGCCAGCACCCTGGTGTTGGGCTGCAACGCCTACCTCAACGATCTCAACCCGCAACTGGGTGGCAAGGTGCTGCCCGCCGGCAGTTACATCATCGCCACCGAACCCTTGAGCGAAGAGCTGGCCCACGCCCTGTTGCCGCAGAACATGGCGGTCTGCGACCAGCGGGTGGCCCTGGACTATTACCGCCTTTCGGCCGACCGGCGCTTGCTGTTCGGCGGCGCCTGCCACTATTCCGGCCGCGACCCGCGGGACATTACCGCTTATATGCGGCCGAAGATGCTGCAGGTGTTCCCGCAACTGGCGGCGGTGAAGATCGACTATCAATGGGGCGGCATGATCGGCATCGGCGCCAACCGCCTGCCGCAGATCGGCCGTCTAAAAGACCAGCCCAATGTGTATTACGCCCAGGCCTACTCGGGCCACGGCGTGAATGCCACGCACCTGGCCGGCAAGTTGCTGGCCGAAGCCATCAGCGGCCAGCAGGGCGGTGGTTTCGACCTGTTCGCCCAGGTCCCGCACATCACCTTCCCGGGCGGCAAGCACCTGCGTTCGCCGCTGCTGGCACTGGGGATGCTCTGGCATCGGTTGAAAGAACTGGTCTGAAGGCATTTGTAGCCACCGCACGACAGGCATGAAAAAGGCCGCATCCGGGGAAATCGGATGCGGCCTTTTGCGGTCGCTGCGCAACCGATCGCAGGCTGCGCCAGCGGCTACCGATCAGCGAGGGCCTTCAAAGCCGCCAGAATGGCTTGAGCCCTTCCTGCCGCGCCTGTTCGCGACTCAGGCCGATATCGCACAACTGTTCGGTGGTCAGCTCAAGCAGTGCCTTGCGTGTACGCAGTCGATGCCAGTACAGGCCCCAGAGACCGAGGCCGGACGGCGCATTGTGGACGGATGTCGCCCCTGCTGCCCGCTCCTGCCCAGCCGCCAGTTCCTGACTGTGTAACGACAGACGCACATCGCTCAAGCCGTTCATTTTTGCTGCTCCTGTTTACTTGGGTCGCTATGAGCAGACATCATGCGCGGGAGCCAAAAACCATTACAGATTCAAAGTACCGCTATTATCTCCATACAGAATTTCCCCTATCCGGGCTGAATCCTGTAATTTTGCGCCATCTGTACTGGTTACCCGATTCAATCACCCCGAGGCTGCGCCATGACCCTGTATGTCAATCTCGCCGAACTGCTGGGCACACGTATCGAACAAGGCTTCTATCGCCCCGGCGACCGACTGCCGTCGGTACGGGCCTTGAGTGTCGAACACGGGGTCAGCCTGAGTACCGTGCAGCAGGCTTATCGGGTGCTGGAAGACAGCGGCCTGGCGACGCCCAAGCCCAAGTCCGGCTACTTCGTGCCGGTCAGCCGTGAGCTGCCGGCACTGCCCGCGGTGGGTCGCCCGGCGCAGCGGCCGGTGGAGATTTCGCAGTGGGACCAGGTGCTGGAACTGATCCGCAGCGTGCCGCGCAAGGATATCGTCCAGCTGGGTCGCGGCATGCCCGACGTCACCAGCCCGACCCTCAAGCCCCTGCTGCGCGGGCTCGCCCGCATCAGCCGGCGCCAGGACATGCCCGGTCTGTATTACGACACCATCTACGGCGTGCACGAACTGCGTGAACAGCTGGCACGGCTGATGCTCGATTCCGGTTGCCAGCTCGGCGCCAACGACCTGGTGATCACCACCGGCTGCCATGAAGCCTTGTCCACCAGCATCCGTGCCACCTGCGAGCCCGGGGATATCGTCGCCGTCGACTCGCCGAGCTTCCATGGCGCCATGCAGACCCTCAAGGGCCTGGGCATGAAGGCCCTGGAAATCCCCACCGACCCACTCACCGGCATCAGCCTCGACGCCCTGGAACTGGCCCTGGAGCAATGGCCGATCAAGGCCATACAGTTGACCCCCAACTGCAACAACCCGCTGGGCTATATCATGCCGGAGTCGCGCAAGCGGGCCCTGCTGACCCTGGCCCAGCGCTTCGATGTGGCGATCATCGAAGACGATGTGTATGGCGAGCTGTCCTACACCTACCCGCGCCCGCGGACCATCAAGTCATTCGACGACGATGGCCGGGTGCTGCTGTGCAGTTCCTTTTCCAAGACCCTGGCGCCGGGCCTGCGCATCGGCTGGGTCGCCCCCGGGCGCTATCTGGAACGAGTACTGCACATGAAATACATCAGCACCGGCTCCACCGCGCCGCAGCCGCAGATCGCCATCGCCGAGTTCCTCAAGAGCGGCAATTTCGAGCCGCACCTGCGGCGCATGCGCACCCAGTACCAGCGCAATCGCGACCTGATGATCGACTGGGTCAGCCGCTATTTCCCCACCGGTACCCGCGCCAGCCGGCCGCAGGGCGGGTTCATGCTGTGGGTCGAACTGCCGGAAGGTTTCGATACCCTGCGCCTGAACCGCGCGCTGCTCGGCCAGGGCGTGCAGATTGCCGTGGGCAGCATCTTTTCGGCCTCGGGCAAGTACCGCAACTGCCTGCGGATGAACTACGCTGCCAAGCCAACGGCACAGATCGAGGAAGCCGTGCGCAAAGTCGGCGCAGCCGCCATCAAGCTGCTGGCTGAAGATTGCGCAACAGACTGACCTTTTCCTGTGAAACCGGCGTCACAGCTAGACCATCGCAGCGATTCGAGATGAGCTGACTTGAGATCCAGACAGGCCCTGGCCTTCCTTATGCTGATCGCGCTGTGCCTGAGCGGCTGCGTCAGCCTCGATGTGCCTCACGAGCCCAGCCAGGCACTGCCGGCCACCGACTCGGCCTTCGGTCGCTCGATCCAGGCCCAGGCCGCCCCCTATCAGGGACGCTCGGGCTTTCGCCTGCTGTCCGACAGCAGCGAAGCCTTCATGGCCCGCGCCGAGCTGATCCGCAACGCCCAAAGCAGCCTCGACCTGCAGTACTACATCGTCCATGACGGCATCAGCACCCGGATGCTGGTGGACGAACTGCTCAAGGCCGCCGACCGCGGCGTGCGCATCCGCATTCTGCTGGACGACACCACCAGCGACGGCCTGGACCAGATCATGGCCACCCTCGCCGCCCATCCGCGGATACAGATCCGCCTGTTCAACCCCCTGCACCTGGGGCGCAGCACTGGCGTGACCCGTACCATGGGTCGTCTGTTCAACCTGTCGCTGCAACATCGACGCATGCACAACAAGCTGTGGCTGGCGGACAACAGCGCGGCCATCGTTGGCGGGCGCAACCTGGGGGACGAGTACTTCGACGCCGAACCCAACCTGAACTTCACCGACATCGACATCCTCGGTTTCGGCCCGGTGGCCGAACAGCTCGGGCACAGCTTCGACCAGTACTGGAACAGCGCCCTGAGCAAACCCATCGGCGAGTTTCTGTCGCGCCTGCCATCGGCCAGGGAGCTGGCCAACACCCGGCTGCGCCTGCAGCAATCGCTGGACGACGCCCAGCAGCAGGAGCATGCCCTGTTCCAGGAACTCAAGGCCTATCGGAGCCAGCCACGCATGAACGTCTGGCGCAAAGAGCTGATCTGGGCCTGGAACCAGGCGCTGTGGGATGCCCCGAGCAAGGTCCTGTCCAACGGCGAGCCCGACCCGCACCTGCTGTTGACCACCCAGCTGGCGCCGGAGCTACAGAGCGTCAGTAAAGAGTTGATGATGGTTTCGGCCTATTTCGTCCCCGGCCAGCCAGGCCTGGTCTACCTCACCGGACGTGCCGACGCCGGGGTTGCGGTGAGCCTGCTGACCAACTCCCTGGAAGCCACCGACGTGCCGGCGGTCCACGGCGGCTACGCGCCGTATCGCAAGGCGCTGCTGCAACACGGCGTGAAACTCTATGAACTGAGACGCCAACCCGGTAACGGCGGCGGCAGCGGTCCTCATCTGTTCCATAGCGCGTCGTATCCCGGCTCGGACTCCAGCCTGCACAGCAAGGCGATGATTTTCGACCGCCAGAAATCCTTTATCGGCTCCTTCAATTTCGACCCGCGCTCGGTGCTGTGGAACACCGAAGTCGGGGTGCTGGTGGACAGCCCTGAGCTGGCCGAACGCGTTCGCGGCCTGGCGCTGCAAGGCATGGCGCCGGCCCTGAGCTACGAGGCGAAGCTGCAGGACGGCAAGCTGGTCTGGGTCACCGAAGACAACCAGCAACTGCACACCCTGACCCGCGAGCCGGGCAGTTGGTGGCGGCGCTTCAATGCCTGGATGAGCAATACCATCGGCCTCGAACGGATGCTCTGACCTTCCTTTGTAGGAGCGAGCTTGCTCGCGATGACATCCTTCCTGACACATCGTGGTGCCTGAACGAACGCTATCGCGAGCAAGCTCGCTCCTACAGCGGGTATGGGGATTACAGGGTTTGTGGCTGGGCCGCGCCAAACGCGCCTTCGCGCAACAACAGCACAATCAGCCCCAGGGCCCCGGCCGCCATCAGCAACAGCAAGGCATGCCCGCTGACCCACTGGCTGCCCGCCCCCGCCACCAGCGGCCCGATCAGGCAGCCGATGCCCCACAGCTGGGCGACGTGGGCATTGGCGCGCACCAGCGCATCGTCGCGGTAACGCTCGCCGATCAGGATCAGCGACAAGGTGAACAGGCCACCGGCGCTGGCGCCGAACAGCACCCACAGCGGCCAGATCAGCAGGGTGTCGAGCAGCAACGGAATGGCCAGGCTCGACAGCAGCAGGATTACCGCGCAGCCGGCGAGCAAGGCGCGCCGCGATACGCGATCGGCCAGGGCGCCGATGGGCAGTTGCAACAAGGCATCGCCCACCACCACGGTGCTGACCATCGCCAGGGCGATGTCCTCGGTAAACCCCTGGCGCAGGCAATAGACCGGCAACAGGGTCAGGATCATCGCCTCGAACGCGGCGAACAGCGCCACCGCCCAGCCAATGGCCGGCAGGCCACGACAGAACCGCCATAGGTCACCGAAAGTCACGCTGCAGGACTCGCTGCTCGGCGCGCCGCTGCGGCCCATCAGCAACAGAGGCGACACCACCAGCAGCACGACGCCCACCCAGAAACCGTAGTCATGCCCGGTGCCCAAGGCGCCCAGCAGCAGCGGGCCAGCCAATTGGCTCAAGGCATAGCTACTGCCATACAGCGCCACCAGGCGACCGCGCCATTGCTCCACCACCAACTGGTTGATCCAGCTTTCGCCGAGGATGAAGACGATGGTCAGCACCACGCCGATCATCAGCCGCAGCACCAGCCACAGGGGATAACTCGGCAACAGCGCCAGCAGGCCGATGGAGATCGCCCCGCCCCACAGGCACAGGCGCATCAGCCCCGCCGTGCCAAAGCGCGCCGCCAGGCGGCTGGAAACCTTCGCCCCGAGCAAGACGCCAATCGCCGGCATCGAGGCCATCACGCCGATTGCAAAGGGCCCATACCCCCAGCTCTCCAGGCGGAACGACACCAGCGGCATGCTCACGCCCAAGGCCAGCCCCACACTCAGGACAGCCGCCAAAACGGCGAAATAAGTTGCCCAGCGCATTTCCACGCTCCTGTGGATTTTTTTAATACAGAGACAACGCAGCCGGACCTCCCTTGCGGAAAGTCCGGCTGCGATATGGATCGGCTAACGGTGCGCGGGATGGCGTCTGTTCAGACGCCCGGCATCCGCGTCCCTTGAATTACAGCTTGATCCAGGTCGCCTTCAGTTCGGTGTACTTGTCGAACGCATGCAGCGACTTGTCGCGACCGTTGCCCGATTGCTTGAAGCCGCCGAACGGCGCGGTCATGTCGCCGCCGTCATACTGATTGACCCAGACACTGCCGGCCCGCAGCGCCTTGGCGGTCAGGTGAGCCTTGGAGATATTGGCCGTCCATACCGCCGCGGCCAGGCCATAAGGCGTGTCGTTGGCAATCTGGATGGCTTCTTCCACGGTGTCGAAGGCGATGACCGAGAGCACCGGGCCAAAGATCTCTTCCTGGGCGATTTTCATTGCGTTGCTGACGCCATCGAAGATGGTCGGCTCAACGTAGGTCCCGCCGGTTTCCTGCAAGGTGCGCTTGCCGCCCACCACCAGCTTCGCGCCGTCGGCATGACCGGACTCGATGTACGACAGCACGGTATTCATCTGCTGGGTATCCACCAGCGCGCCGACGTTGGTGGCCGGGTCCAGCGGGTTGCCCGGTTTCCAGGCCTTGAGGGCCTCGATCACCAGCGGCAGGAATTTATCCTTGATCGAACGCTCCACCAGCAGGCGCGAACCGGCGGTGCAGACTTCGCCCTGGTTGAAGGCAATGGCGCTGGCCGCGGACTCGGCCGCGGCCTGCAGGTCCGGGGCATCGGCGAACACGATGTTCGGGCTCTTGCCGCCCGCCTCCAGCCAGACGCGCTTCATGTTCGACTCGCCGGAGTAGACCATCAACTGCTTGGCGATCTTGGTCGAACCGGTGAACACCAGGGTATCGACGTCCATGTGCAGGGCCAGGGCCTTGCCCACGGTGTGGCCATAACCTGGCAGCACATTGAGCACGCCGGCCGGGATCCCGGCTTCGACGGCCAGCGCGGCGATGCGGATAGCGGTCAGCGGCGATTTTTCCGACGGTTTGAGGATCACCGAGTTACCGGTGGACAGCGCCGGACCGAGTTTCCAGCAGGCCATCATCAACGGGAAGTTCCACGGCACGATGGCGCCGACCACACCCACCGGCTCGCGAGTCACCAGGCCCAGTTGGTCGTGGGGCGTGGCGGCGACTTCGTCGTAGATCTTGTCGATGGCTTCGCCGCTCCAGCTCAGCGCTTGCGCCGCGCCAGGAACGTCGATACCCAGCGAGTCGCTGATCGGCTTGCCCATGTCCAGGGTTTCGAGCAGGGCCAGTTCTTCGGCATGCTGCTTCAGCAGGCCGGCAAAACGAATCATGGTGGCTTTGCGCTTGGCCGGCGCCAGGCGCGACCAGACACCGGAATTGAAAGTGGAGCGGGCGTTTTCCACCGCGCGTTGTGCGTCGGCGGCGTCACAGCTGGCAATACTGGCCAGCAGACGGCCATCGACCGGGCTGATGCATTCGAAGGTTTCGTTGGAAACGGCGGCGGTGTATTCGCCATTGATGTAGGCGCGGCCTTCGATTTTCAGCTCGCGGGCGCGTTGTTCCCAATCGGCTCGAGTCAGGGTGGTCATGCGAGTGTCCTCCTCTTGTTGGATACAGGCGCCACGCGATCGATGCCGGCACCTTCAGGAATTCTGCCCGGTCAGCCTGCTTCGGCCCATGGCATTCGCCACCCTAAACCAGCGGCACCCGAAGTTTCAATATATTTGACAGAGGCCAGGCAAACGCCATTGCTATGTTCATTTTAATAAACATAGACTTCGGGCTTTCCAGCCATTCGCAGCGCAATCAGGGGGGAATACCAGCATGAGCATCCAGGACATCGTCGACTTCAATCAGGCCAACACTGCGCCCGAGCGGTATCGCCCCGCCCAGGAAAAAGTCCTCAAGGGCGACCCTGAGCAAACCGTGTTCAACCACTACAACAGTCCGTGCGGCCAGATGAACGCCGGGGTATGGGAAGGCGCGATCGGCCAGTGGACGGTGAACTACACCGAGCACGAGTACTGCGAGATCGTGCAGGGGGTTTCGGTCCTGCGTGACGGCGAAGGCAATGCCAAGACCTTGCGCGCCGGTGATCGCTTCGTCATTCCCGCAGGCTTTCGCGGCACCTGGGAGGTGCTGGAACCGTGCCGCAAGATCTATGTGATCTTCGAACCGAAAGCCTGAATCGCAGGCACAAAAAAACCCGCTTGAAGGCGGGTTTTTTTGTCAGAAGAAAAATCAATTACTTGATTTTGCCTTCCTTGTAGATCACGTGCTTACGAACAACCGGATCATATTTCTTGATCTCGATTTTGTCCGGAGTAGTGCGCTTGTTCTTGTCGGTAGTGTAGAAGTGACCAGTACCGGCGCTCGAAATCAAACGAATCAATTCACGCATGATTAGCTCCCTTAAACCTTGCCATCGCGACGAAGTTCGGCCAGCACGACATCAATGCCACGCTTGTCGATGATACGCATGCCTTTGGCAGATACGCGCAGACGCACAAAACGTTTCTCGGACTCAACCCAGAAGCGGTGATGCTGCAGGTTCGGCAGGAAACGACGACGGGTTTTGTTGTTTGCGTGGGAAATGTTATTCCCAGTCACCGGACCCTTACCGGTAACTTGACAGACTCTCGACATGCCTCAGCCCTCTAAAACCACATGCCCAACCCGGCATGGGTTGGCCGCTTAATCTCTCAGTCATTTGGCGCCAGGCGCCGCGTTTCTTTAGGGTCTTACCGGCTACACCTACAAGCGAAGGAACCGGGCCCCTAGAAAAGAGCGCTGCTTTATACCAGAAAGACCCCGTAGCAACAACAGCCGGTGTGCTTTGGATTTCGAAAAGTCCCTGTTTTCTTGCTCCGGATGCCTGCACCAAAGGCTGGCGCCATGGCTGACCGCTCGTCGCAGAATAAATTCTGCGTGGGTGAAACAAGCGGCAAAATCACCATGCACAGCCGCCGCACCGCTCGTTCCACGTCAATATATGGAAAAAACCTCTGTCAATTTATGCCTAATGTGGCCATGACTGCCGGCCGCCAACAGGCTCGACGCTGCAATAAATGCCAAGGTATCCGGCCCACGAGCGAAAAAAGGGGATAGTCATTTTTCAACGGGGCCACTAGGGTAAGCCTTTTTCCAGACTGCACTCGCAGATGGGCCTTCGATCTGCAAAGGAAGCCAAACATGCGCCTCGCTGCCCTCCCGCTCCTGTTCGCCCCTCTTCTTCTGAGCCCGCTGGCCCACGCCGCCGCATTAAGCGTGTGCACCGAGGCCAGCCCGGAAGGTTTCGACGTAGTGCAGTACAACTCGCTGACCACCACCAACGCCTCGGCCGACGTGCTGATGAATCGCCTGGTGGAGTTCGACGCCAGCAGCGGCAAGGTGGTACCGAGCCTGGCCGACAGCTGGGAAGTCTCGGCCGACGGCCTGACCTATGTGTTCAAGCTGCACCCGAAAGTGAAGTTTCATCGCACCGCGTATTTCAATCCGAGCCGCGAGCTGACCGCCGAAGACGTGAAGTTCAGCTTCGACCGCATGCTCGACCCGGCCAACCCCTGGCATAAAGTGGCGCAGAGCGGCTATCCCCATGCCCAGTCGCTACAGCTGCCGGCGCTGATCAAGAAGATCGACGCCCTGGATCCGCTGACCCTGCGCTTCACCCTCGACCACGCCGACTCGACCTTCCTCGCCACCCTGAGCATGGGGTTTGCGTCGATCTACTCCGCCGAATACGCCGACCAGTTGCTCAAGGCCGGCACCCAGGACAAGCTCAACAGCCAACCGATCGGCACCGGCCCCTTCGTGTTCGGCCGTTTCCAGAAGGACGCATCGATCCGCTACAAGGCCAACCCCGACTATTTTGCCGGCAAGCCGGCGGTGGACTCGCTGATCTTCGCCATCACCCCGGACGCCAACGTGCGCCTGCAGAAGCTGCGCCGCAACGAATGCCAGATCGCCCTGTCGCCCAAGCCGCTGGACGTGACCGCCGCACTTGAGGAGCCTGCGCTCAAGGTCGAGAAAACCGCGGCCTTCATGACCGCGTTCGTCGCCATCAACAGCCAGCACCCACCGCTGGACAAACCTGAAGTGCGCCAAGCCATCAACCTCGCCTTCGACAAGGCCAACTACCTGAAAGCGGTCTTCGAAAATACCGCCGAACCCGCCAATGGCCCCTTCCCGCCCAACACCTGGAGCTACGCCAAGGAGTTGCCGGGTTACGCCCATGATCCGGCGAAGGCCCGCCAATTGCTGGCCAAGGCCGGCCTGAAAGACGGCTTCCAGACCACGATCTGGACCCGCCCCTCCGGTAGCTTGCTGAACCCCAACCCGAGCCTGGGCGCGCAACAGCTGCAAGCAGATTTGGCGGAAGTCGGGATCCAGGCGGAGATCCGCGTGATCGAATGGGGCGAACTGATCCGTCGGGCCAAGGCCGGCGAGCACGACCTGCTGTTCATGGGCTGGGCCGGCGACAACGGCGATCCGGATAACTTCCTCACCCCGCAGTTCACCTGCGCGGCGGTGAAGTCCGGGACCAACTTCGCCCGCTATTGCGACCCCGGCCTGGACAAGCTGATCACCGCCGGCAAGACCACCACCGAGCAGGGCGTGCGCAGCAAGCTTTACCAGCAGGCGCAAACCCAGATCCAGCAGCAGGCCCTGTGGCTACCGCTTGCCCACCCGACCGCCTTCGCCCTGACGCGCAAGGATGTCCATGGGTATCAGGTCAGCCCGTTCGGTCGCCAGGACTACTCGAAGGTCAGCTTCAGATAAGCAGCGGCAAGCGGCGAGCTACAAGCTGCAAGTTCAGAGCAGTCCTCGTACCGCTTTAACTTGCAGCTTGCCGCTTGAAGCTTGTCGCTGCTTCTCTACATCCAGCCGTACTCGGCCATCGACAGCGGCTCGCCCTCGCCGACGATGAAATGGTCGAGTACGCGCACATCCACCAGGTCCAGCGCCTCCGTGAGCCTGCGGGTCAGCACCCGATCCGCCTGGCTCGGCTCGGAAACGCCCGAAGGATGGTTGTGGCACAGGATTAGCGCGGCCGCGTTGTGCGCCAGGGCACGCTTGACCACTTGCCGCGGATAGACGCTGGTGGTGTTGATGGAACCCTGGAACAACGCCTCGAACGCCAGCACCCGGTGCTTGGAGTCGAGAAACAGGCAACCGAAGACCTCATGCGGTTCATGGCGCAACATCGCCTTGAGGTAGTCGCGGACCGCCACCGGGCTTTCCAGCACCGAATTGCGACTGAGTTTTTCCGCCAGATGCCGGCGCGCCATTTCCAGCACCGCCTGCAATTGCGCGAACTTGGCCGGGCCCAGGCCAAGCTGCCGACTGAAGGTCAATTGGTCCGCCTCGAGCAGACCACGCAGGCTGCCAAACTGATGCAACAGGTGTCGCGCCAGGTCGACCGCGCTTTTTCCGGCGACCCCGGTGCGCAGGAAAATCGCCAGCAATTCAGCGTCGGAAAGGGCCAGCGCGCCCTGCTCGAGAAGCTTCTCCCGCGGGCGCTCCGCCGCAGGCCAGTCGCGAATGCTCATAGCACCTCCATGTGTGTGGGCGCCGCTGTTCCATAGCGGTCGCTGTGCTATCTTAGCCCATCTTTTTGCGTGGAATTTCCCCTGGGGAGGGGGTGTTACACGCAGCAATCATTGAACTGAAAGGCAGGCCTATGCAGCGGCTGTATCGGAAACGCATCGTTCTCGGCGTCGGCGGCGGCATCGCTGCCTATAAGAGCGCCGAGCTGGTTCGCCGACTCCTCGACCACGGCGCGGAAGTACGTGTGGTCATGACCCGTGGCGGCAGTGAATTCATCACCCCGCTGACCATGCAGGCCCTGTCCGGGCACCCGGTCCACCTGGACCTGCTCGACCCCGCGGCCGAAGCCGCCATGGGCCATATCGAACTGGCCAAATGGGCCGACCTGGTGCTGATCGCCCCGGCCACCGCCGACCTGATCGCCCGCCTGGCCCAAGGCATCGCCGACGACCTGCTGACCACCCTGGTCCTGGCCACCGACGCCACCGTCGCCATCGCCCCGGCCATGAACCAGGCCATGTGGCGCGACCCTGCCACCCAGGCCAACACCCAGCTGCTGCAAAGCCGTGGCCTGAAGGTCTTCGGCCCGGCTTCCGGCAGCCAGGCCTGTGGCGACGTCGGCCTGGGCCGCATGCTCGAAGCCAACGATCTGGCGCTGTGCGCCGCCGACTGCTTCCAGCACCTGGCGCTGACCGGCAAACACGTGCTGATTACCGCCGGCCCGACCCAGGAAAACATCGACCCGGTGCGCTACATCACCAACCACAGCTCCGGAAAAATGGGCTTTGCCCTGGCCGAAGCCGCGGTCGAAGCCGGTGCCCGGGTCACCCTGATCACCGGTCCCGTGCACCTGCCGACCCCGGATCGCGTGACCCGGATCGACGTGGTCAGTGCCCGCGACATGCTCGCCGCCTGCGAGGCCGCCATCCCATGCGACCTGTTCATCGCCTCGGCGGCGGTCGCGGACTACCGCCCGGAAGTCGTCGCCCCACAGAAATTGAAGAAAGACCCTACGAACGGCGACGGCCTGTTGCTGCAGATGGTGCGCAACCCGGACATCCTGGCCACCATCGCCACCCGCCCCGACCGTCCGTTCAGCGTCGGCTTCGCCGCTGAAACCGAACACTTGCTCGACTACGCTGCACGCAAACTCAAAGACAAGAACCTCGACCTGATCGTCGCCAACGACGTGGCCAACCCGAGCATTGGCTTCAACAGCGAGGAAAACGCCTGCAGCGTGATTGACCGGGAGTTGCACGCAACTCTCTTCGCCCAGACCAGCAAGGGCAAGATTGCCCGCCAACTGATCTCTTTCATCGCCGAACGGCTGAACCAGGTTTAACTCGCATGCACGCTTTACAAGCCAAGATCCTCGACCCACGCATCGGCAACGAATTCCCCCTGCCGCAGTACGCAACGCCAGGCTCCGCCGGCCTCGACCTGCGCGCCATGCTCAAGCAGGACACCCTCCTGGAACCGGGCCAGACCCTGCTGATTCCTACCGGCCTGTCCGTCTACATCGGCGACCCAGGCCTCGCCGCGCTGATCCTGCCGCGCTCCGGCCTGGGTCACAAGCACGGCATCGTCCTGGGCAACCTGGTCGGCCTGATCGACTCCGATTACCAGGGCGAACTCATGGTCTCCTGCTGGAACCGTGGCCAGACCGCCTTCAACATCGCGGTGGGTGAACGCATTGCCCAGTTGGTACTGGTACCCGTGGTCCAGGCGCACTTCGAAGTGGTCGAAGCCTTCGACGAAAGCCAGCGCGGCGCGGGCGGTTTCGGTCACTCCGGCAGCCATTAAGAAAAAAAACGGGCCGAGCCAAAAACTCGGCCCTAGATTGGCGGGCTGTGTTTCAACACTAAAATTCTGCTGCTTTACTCAGAGACTGAGCCGCCCGGAATCAAGGCTGAAGGTGGTCGAAAAAGAGCTGACGCTCATCAGATGGCATTTTTGCACCATGAACCCAAGGGCAAAAACGCCGTCATACCCTTCAGTTTGAGCCTTCCGGTCAGTATTCCGGCCTGTCCTGCCCCCTTTTAGACGGAGCACCCCAGTGATGAGCAATGCAGCCCAAGTCGTACCCAAGTTCCCTGAAAGCATCTTTCGCGCTTACGACATTCGCGGAACCGTTCCGGAAACCCTGAACGCTGAGACCGCCTACTGGATCGGTCGCGCCATTGGCTCCGAGAGCCTGGCCCAGGGCGAACCCAACGTTTGCGTAGGCCGTGACGGTCGCCTGTCCGGCCCCGAGCTGGTGGCGCAACTGATCCAGGGCCTGCACGACAGTGGTTGCCACGTCAGCGATGTCGGCCTGGTACCGACACCGGCGCTGTATTACGCGGCCAATGTGCTGGCTGGCAAATCCGGGGTGATGCTGACCGGTAGCCACAACCCGTCGAACTACAACGGCTTCAAGATCGTCATTGCCGGCGACACCCTGGCCAACGAACAGATCCAGGCCCTGCACGATCGCCTCAAGACCAACAACCTGAGCAGCGGCCAGGGCAGCATCACCAAGGTCGACATCCTCGATCGCTACGGCAAGGAAATCACTGCCGACGTCAAACTCGCCCGTCGCCTGAAAGTGGTGGTCGATTGCGGCAACGGCGCGGCCGGCGTCATCGCGCCTCAGCTGATCGAAGCGCTGAATTGCGAAGTCATCCCGCTGTTCTGCGAAGTGGACGGCAACTTCCCCAACCACCACCCGGACCCGGGCAAGCCCGAGAACCTGGAAGACCTGATCGCCAAGGTCGCCGAGACCAACGCCGATATCGGCCTGGCCTTCGACGGCGACGGCGACCGCGTTGGCGTCGTGACCAACACCGGCAGCATCGTCTTCCCCGATCGCCTGTTGATGCTGTTCGCCAAGGATGTCGTAGCGCGCAACCCGGGCGCGGAGATCATCTTCGACGTCAAATGCACCCGCCGCCTGATCCCGCTGATCAAGGAATACGGCGGTCGCCCACTCATGTGGAAGACCGGTCACTCGCTGATCAAAAAGAAAATGAAGCAGACCGGTGCGTTGCTGGCCGGTGAAATGAGCGGGCATGTGTTCTTCAAGGAACGCTGGTTCGGTTTCGACGACGGTATCTACAGCGCCGCGCGGCTGCTGGAGATCCTCAGCAAGGAAAAATCCAACGCGGAAGAGCTGTTCGCCACCTTCCCGAACGATATTTCTACGCCGGAAATCAATATCCATGTGACCGAAGAGAGCAAATTCAGCATCATTGATGCGCTGCACGACGCGCAATGGGGCGAAGGCGCCGACCTGACCACCATCGACGGCGTACGAGTCGACTACCCCAAAGGCTGGGGCCTGGTTCGCGCCTCCAACACCACACCGGTGCTGGTACTGCGCTTCGAAGCCGATGACGAAGCCGAACTGCAGCGCATCAAGGATGTGTTCCACACCCAGCTGAAACGTGTTGCACCTGACCTCCAACTACCGTTTTGATTTTCTTCAAGCGCCTTTATTGAAGTGCCGGAGCCCTGAATGACCCTCGAACGCGATGCCGCCGCCAATACCGCCAAGGTCCTGTCCGAAGCGCTGCCTTATATTCGCCGCTATGTCGGCAAGACCCTGGTGATCAAATACGGCGGCAACGCGATGGAAAGCGAGGAGCTGAAGACCGGCTTCGCCCGCGACATCGTGCTGATGAAGGCTGTCGGGATCAACCCGGTGGTCGTGCATGGCGGCGGCCCGCAAATCGGTGACCTGCTCAAGCGCCTGTCCATCGAAAGCCACTTCATCGATGGCATGCGCGTCACCGACGCGGCGACCATGGACGTGGTGGAGATGGTCCTCGGCGGCCAGGTGAACAAGGACATCGTCAACCTGATCAACCGCCATGGCGGCAGCGCCATCGGCCTGACCGGCAAGGACGCGGAGCTGATTCGCGCGAAGAAGCTCACCGTCACCCGCAAGACGCCGGAAATGACCACCCCGGAAATCATCGACATCGGCCACGTAGGCGAAGTGGTCGGCATCAACACCGACCTACTGAATCTGCTGGTCAAAGGTGATTTCATCCCGGTGATCGCCCCGATCGGCGTCGGCGCCAACGGCGAGTCGTACAACATCAACGCCGACCTGGTGGCCGGCAAGGTGGCCGAGGCGCTGAAAGCCGAGAAGCTGATGCTGCTGACCAACATCGCCGGCCTGATGGACAAGTCGGGCAAGGTGCTGACCGGCTTGACCACCCAGCAGGTCGATGCCCTGATCGAAGACGGCACCATCTACGGCGGCATGCTGCCGAAGATCCGCTGCGCGCTGGAAGCGGTACAGGGTGGCGTGGGCAGCTCGCTGATCATCGACGGTCGGGTACCCAATGCGATTCTGCTGGAGATCTTCACCGATACCGGTGTCGGCACCCTGATCAGCAATCGCAAGCGTCCTTAAGCGCTGCAAATAAAAAGCCTCCGCCTGGGCAAGCCAGGCGGGGGCTTTTTATTGCGCCTTCCGTAGGAGCGGAGCTTGCCCGCGATAGCGGTGTATCAGGTCAGACCGCTATCGCGGGCAAGCCTCGCTCCCACAATACTCAGACGCCGAATTGCGCGCGGTAGGCTTCCACCGCCGGCAGATGCTGCTTGAGCGCCGGATCGTCCGCCAGGAACTGCAGGACCTGGGTCAGGGAAACAATGCTCACCACCGGAATGCCGAAGTCGCGCTCGACTTCCTGGATCGCCGACAACTCACCATTGCCACGCTCCTGGCGGTTCAGGGCGATCAGCACACCCGCGGCCTTGGCGCCCTCCTGGGATTCGATGATCTGCATCACTTCGCGGATCGCCGTGCCCGCGGTGATCACGTCGTCGATGATCAGCACGTCGCCAGTCAATGGCGCGCCGACCAGGCTGCCGCCTTCGCCGTGAGCCTTGGCTTCCTTGCGGTTGAAGCACCATGGCAGATCGCGCTGATGATGCTCGGCCAGGGCCACGGCCGTCGCCGCCGCCAAAGGAATGCCTTTGTACGCAGGACCGAAAAGCACATCGAAAGAAATGCCGCTGTCGACGATCGCCGCGGCATAAAAACGCCCCAGCTGCGCCAGGGCCGAGCCGCTGTTGAACAGGCCGGCATTGAAGAAGTAAGGACTGGTACGCCCGGACTTCAGGGTGAACTCACCGAAGCGCAAAACCCCGCGATCGATGGCAAAACGAATGAAATCGCGCTGATACGCCTGCATGAAAAAGCCCCAAATACCACGGATTTAGCTAATTAGGTAGACCTCGGGTATCATACACGCACGTGATTTTTGGGGCCATTTATGCGGATCATCAGTGTGAACGTCAATGGTATTCAGGCTGCAGTGGAGCGAGGTTTGCTCAGTTGGCTGCAAGCACAGAATGCCGACGTCATCTGCCTGCAGGACACCCGCGCCTCCGCCTTTGAACTGGACGATCCAGCCTTCCAACTGGATGGCTACTTCCTTTATGCCTGCGATGCCGAAGTTCCCGCCCAAGGCGGTGTGGCTTTGTATTCGCGGTTGCAACCGAAGGCTGTCATCAGCGGTCTCGGCTTCGAGACGGCCGACCGCTACGGGCGCTACCTGCAAGCCGATTTCGACAAGGTCAGCATCGCGACCTTGCTGCTTCCTTCCGGGCAGAACGGCGATGAAGACTTGAACCAGAAGTTCAAGCTTATGGACGACTTCGCCCGTTACCTGGATAAACAGCGGCGCAAACGTCGCGAGTACATTTATTGTGGCTCGCTGTACGTGGCGCAACAGAAGCTGGATATCAAGAACTGGCGCGACAGCCAACAATCTCCGGGTTTCCTGGCGCCTGAGCGTGCCTGGATGGACGAGATTGTCGGCAACATGGGTTATGTCGACGCCCTGCGCGAAGTCAGCCGCGAAGGCGATCAATACAGCTGGTGGCCGGACAACGAACAGGCCGAGATGCTCAACCTGGGCTGGCGCTTCGACTATCAGCTGCTGACCCCAGGCCTGCGTCGTTTCGTGCGCAGCGCACGCCTGCCACGCCAGCCGCGCTTCTCGCAGCACGCGCCGCTGATCGTGGACTACGACTGGACGCTGACCATCTAAGCGTCTTTTCGCAGCCACAAAAAAGCCGACATCAGTGTCGGCTTTTTTGTGGGCGCTCGGCCTATTTGATCAATCGCCAGGTGAACGGGTAACGGTACGCCACCCCTTCATTGGCCTTGACCCCGGCGATGATGGTCAGCACCAGGGCGCCGATCGCCAGCAGACCGAAAAGCAGGAAACCCACCAGCACAACCATCAGCAGGAAGCAGACCAGCGAGGCAAGGGCCACGGTGATCTGAAAGTTCAGCGCTTCCTTGCCCTGGGCATCGATGAACGGATCGGTCTCGCGCTTCATCTGCCAGAGCACCAACGGACCGATCAGGGTGCCGAACGGAATCCAGATGCCCAGCAAGGCCGACAGGTGACAGAACATCGCCCACTGACGCACCTCATGGCTCGGGACAGGTTGCGGAAGCTGGTCGTCGTTCATGCGGCTCTCCTTGCTGAAAGCTACCGGGCAATCAGTCAGCCAGGGCTGCCTGTTGCAATTCAAAGATCTCGCTCATGCCTTTCTTGGCCAAGGCCAGCATGGCGTTCAGTTCTTCCGGCTGGAACGGCGCGCCTTCGGCAGTGCCCTGGACTTCGATGAAACCGCCAGTGCTGGTCATGACCACGTTGAGGTCGGTCTCGGCCGCCGAGTCTTCCAGGTAATCCAGATCCAGCACCGGCTCGCCCTGGTACATGCCCACGGACACCGCCGCGATCATTTGCTTGATCGGGTCGCCGCCCTTCAGGCCGCCCCGCTTCTTGATCACTTTCAGCGCATCCACCAGGGCCACCATGGCACCGGTGATCGACGCGGTACGGGTACCGCCATCGGCCTGGATCACATCGCAGTCGACATACAGGGTGACGTCGCCCAGCTTGGTCATGTCCAGCGCAGCGCGCAGGGAACGGCCGATCAGACGCTGGATCTCCAGAGTGCGGCCGCCTTGCTTGCCACGACTGGCTTCACGCTGGTTACGCTCACCGGTGGCGCGCGGCAGCATGCCGTATTCGGCGGTCAACCAACCCTGGCCCTGGCCCTTGAGGAAGCGGGGCACGCCGTTCTCGACGCTGACCGTGCAGATCACTTTGGTATCACCGAACTCGACCAGTACAGATCCCTCGGCGTGTTTGGTGTAGTTGCGGGTGATGCGGATCGAGCGGAGCTGATCGGCAGCGCGACCACTTGGACGTTTCATAGGGAAATACCTGTACGGGGACGGAAAACTGCCGATCATTATAGAGCCCGCGGCCCTGCCTGGGCAGTTCTAAAAACCCCGGCCCGT
The DNA here is from genome assembly GCF_059424045.1 of Pseudomonas sp. GW456-L12. Lineage (NCBI taxonomy): Bacteria > Pseudomonadati > Pseudomonadota > Gammaproteobacteria > Pseudomonadales > Pseudomonadaceae > Pseudomonas > Pseudomonas sp. GW456-L12. Next base: position 18,706 of record NZ_JBWKZA010000031.1, on the reverse strand, counting down.
CGGCGACGCCTCTGGAACGGCCCTCCGGTCGCCCCGCAGCGCTTTGTCACACCCGCAGTTTGGGAGCATCCACCGCACTGCGCTACAATCCTGCGCCTTCGCAGCCTGTCGGCTTCAATTCATTCATATCGGGCCCGTGCAACCCTCCGCGGTTGGCGGCGGACCTGTATCGGAGGTACCTCCATGGTGCACAGCATGACCGCCTTCGCCCGGGTAGAACGGGCCGGCACTCAGGGCACCCTGAGCTGGGAACTGCGCTCGGTCAACAGCCGTTACCTGGAACCGCACCTGCGCTTGCCGGAATCCTTTCGCGACCTGGAAGGCGCGGTCCGTGAGGCGCTGCGCCAGGGACTGTCGCGCGGCAAGCTCGAATGCACCTTGCGCTTCACCGAAGAAACCACCGGCAAACCACTGCAGGTCGACCGGGAGCGCGCCGCGCAACTGGTGGCGGCAGCCGAGTCCGTTGCCAGCCTGATCAAGCAGCCAGCGGCGCTGAACCCACTGGAAGTGCTGGCCTGGCCCGGCGTCCTGGTGGCCGATGCCAGCGACCCGCAGGCGCTGAACAACGAAGCCCTGAGCCTGTTCAACCAAGGGCTGAAAGAGCTGAAGAGCGGCCGCGAGCGCGAAGGCGCGGAGCTGGCCCGCCTGATCAACGAACGCCTGACCTCCATCGAGGAAGACGTCGTGACCCTGCGCGAACTGGTCCCGCAGATGCTCGCCACCCAGCGCCAGAAGGTTCTCGACCGCTTCGCCGACATGCAGGCCGAGCTGGACCCAACACGCCTGGAACAGGAAATGGTGCTGCTCGCCCAGAAGAGCGACGTCGCCGAAGAACTGGACCGCCTGAGCACCCACATCATCGAAGTTCGCCGCGTGCTCAAGTCCGGCGGCGCCGCCGGCCGGCGCCTGGACTTCCTGATGCAGGAACTCAACCGCGAAGCCAACACACTGGGCTCCAAGGCCTTCGACCCGCGTAGCACCCAGGCTGCGGTCAACCTCAAGGTGTTGATCGAGCAGATGCGCGAACAAGTACAGAATATTGAGTAAGGCTACCCCGACATGAACCACAGCACCGGCACCCTCTACATCATTTCCGCCCCTTCGGGCGCGGGCAAGACCAGCCTGGTCAAGGCCCTGATCGACGCCGATCCGTCGATCCGCGTTTCCGTGTCCCACACCACCCGCGCCATGCGCCCGGGCGAAGTGGACGGCGTGAACTACCACTTCGTCTCGCGCGAAGCGTTCGTGAAGATGGGTGAACACGGCGACTTCCTCGAGCGCGCCGAAGTCTTCGGCAATCTCTATGGCACCTCCCAAAGCCACTTGCAGCAGACCCTGGACGAAGGTCACGACCTGATCCTGGAGATCGACTGGCAAGGCGCCGAGCAGGTGCGCAAGCTGATGCCCCAGGCTCGTTCGATCTTCATCCTGCCGCCTTCCCAGCAGGCCTTGCGCCAGCGCCTGACCAACCGTGGCCAGGACAGCGACGAGATCATCGAAGGCCGGATGCGCGAAGCGGTCAGCGAGATGAGCCACTACGTCGACTACGACTACCTGATCATCAACGACGATTTCGCCCACGCGCTGGACGATCTGAAGGCGATTTTCCGCACCAACCAGCTGCAGCAGAAGCGCCAGCAACAGCGTTTCGGTAAATTGCTCGCCGAATTGCTGGGCTGAATAGCACTTCCCAAAACCGCTGCAAGGGCTTTACATTGGCACTTGTAGCGGGCCGGAAAGCTTGGTTAAAAAATCAGCGCTTCCCTAATCGCTGGTGATTTTTTAAACTGTTGAGTCCGCTCGCCCATCCGGGCAGCGCGCATATTGCATTTGCTACGAGGAAGACCATGGCCCGCGTAACCGTTGAAGACTGTCTAGAACACGTGGATAACCGCTTTGAGCTGGTCATGCTCTCTACCAAGCGTGCCCGTCAACTGGCAACCGGCGGCAAAGAGCCGAAAGTAGCATGGGAAAACGACAAGCCTACCGTCGTCGCCCTGCGCGAAATCGCTGAAGGCCTGATCGACTACGCAGCTATCGCCGAAGCCGAAATCGTTGAAGATGAACCGCTTTTTGCTGCATTCGAGGACGAGTCCAACGAGGCCGTCTAAGCCTATGCCTGGTCGACGTAGCACGGCGCGGGATCACAGCTTACGGCAGGAGTCATCATGCCGAGCATAGACGCCCTCGCCGATCGCTTATCGACCTATCTCGGCACGGACCAGGTCAATCTGGTCCGCCGAGCGTACTTCTACGCCGAACAGGCCCATGACGGTCAGCGCCGTCGCAGCGGCGAGGCGTACGTCACGCACCCGTTAGCGGTCGCAAACATTCTCGCCGACATGCATATGGACCATCAGAGCCTGATGGCGGCCATGCTGCATGACGTGATCGAAGACACCGGTATCGCCAAGGAAGCGCTGCAAGCGCAGTTTGGTGAAACCGTGGCCGAACTGGTCGACGGGGTCAGCAAACTGACCCAGATGAATTTCGAGACCAAGGCCGAAGCCCAAGCGGAAAACTTCCAGAAGATGGCCATGGCCATGGCGCGCGATATTCGCGTGATCCTGGTCAAGCTGGCCGACCGCCTGCACAACATGCGCACCCTGGAAGTGCTGTCCGGCGAAAAACGCCGGCGGATCGCCAAGGAAACCCTGGAGATCTATGCACCCATCGCCAACCGCCTGGGCATGCACAGCATCCGCATCGAATTTGAAGACCTCGGTTTCAAGGCCATGCATCCGATGCGTTCCGCGCGGATCTACCAGGCGGTCAAGCGCGCCCGGGGCAACCGCAAGGAAATCGTCAACAAGATCGAAGAATCCCTGAGCCACTGCCTGGCCATCGACGGCATCCAGGGCGAGGTCAGCGGCCGCCAGAAGCACTTGTATGGCATCTATAAAAAGATGCGCGGCAAACGCCGGGCCTTCAACGAGATCATGGACGTCTACGCGTTCCGGATCATCGTCGACAAGGTCGACACCTGCTACCGCGTGCTCGGCGCCGTGCACAACCTGTACAAGCCGCTGCCGGGTCGCTTCAAGGATTACATCGCGATTCCCAAGGCCAACGGCTACCAGTCGCTGCACACCACGCTGTTCGGCATGCACGGCGTGCCGATCGAGATCCAGATCCGCACCCGCGAAATGGAAGAGATGGCCAACAACGGCATTGCCGCCCACTGGCTGTACAAATCCAGCGGCGACGAGCAGCCCAAGGGCACCCACGCCCGGGCTCGGCAGTGGGTCAAGGGCGTGCTGGAGATGCAGCAACGCGCCGGTAACTCCCTGGAATTCATCGAAAGCGTGAAGATCGACCTGTTCCCGGACGAGGTCTACGTGTTCACGCCGAAAGGCCGGATCATGGAGCTGCCCAAAGGCTCCACGGCGGTGGACTTCGCCTATGCGGTACACACCGACGTCGGCAACAGTTGCATCGCCTGTCGGATCAATCGCCGCCTGGCGCCGCTGTCCGAACCGCTGCAAAGCGGCTCCACCGTGGAAATCGTCAGCGCCCCGGGCGCACGCCCCAACCCGGCCTGGCTCAACTTCGTGGTCACCGGCAAGGCTCGCACCCACATCCGCCACGCACTGAAACTGCAACGCCGCTCCGAGTCCATCAGCCTGGGCGAACGCCTGCTGAACAAGGTGCTCAACGGTTTTGACAGCGCCCTGGAAAAGATCCCCGCCGAACGCGTGCAAGCGATGCTCACCGAGTATCGCCTGGAACTGATCGAAGACCTGCTGGAAGACATCGGCCTGGGCAATCGCATGGCTTATGTGGTCGCCCGCCGCCTGCTCGGCGAAGGCGAACAGCTGCCAAGCCCGGAAGGTCCGCTGGCCATTCGCGGCACCGAAGGCCTGGTCCTGAGCTACGCCAAGTGCTGCACGCCGATCCCGGGCGACCCGATTGTCGGCCACCTGTCCGCGGGCAAAGGGATGGTGGTGCACCTGGACAACTGCCGCAACATCAGCGAAATCCGCCACAACCCGGAAAAATGCATCCAGCTTTCGTGGGCCAAGGATGTCACCGGCGAATTCAACGTCGAGTTGCGCGTCGAGCTGGAGCACCAGCGCGGCCTGATCGCCCTGCTGGCCAGCAGCGTCAACGCGGCCGACGGCAATATCGAGAAAATCAGCATGGACGAACGGGATGGTCGCATCAGCGTGGTCCAACTGGTGGTCAGCGTGCACGACCGCGTGCACCTGGCCCGCGTGATCAAGAAACTGCGCGCCCTGACCGGCGTCATTCGCATCACTCGCATGCGTGCATAGCTCGCTATATAGCCCGCCCATTACAAGGAGTCATTCATGACCAAGACCGTTATCACCAGCGACAAGGCACCCGCCGCGATCGGTACCTACTCCCAGGCGATCAAGGCAGGCAACACCGTCTACATGTCTGGCCAGATCCCGCTCGATCCAAAGACCATGGAACTGGTGGAAGGCTTCGAAGCCCAGACCGTCCAGGTATTCGAGAACCTCAAGTCCGTGGCCGAGGCCGCCGGTGGTTCGTTCAAGGACATCGTCAAACTGAACATCTTCCTCACCGACCTGAGCCACTTCGCCAAGGTCAACGAGATCATGGGCAAGTACTTCCAGCAGCCTTACCCTGCCCGCGCCGCCATCGGCGTTGCCGCCCTGCCAAAAGGCGCGCAGGTTGAAATGGATGCCATCCTGGTCATCGAGTAACACGTCCGGCGCGGCTACCCAGGCCGCGCCGTCTCCGTTCTGAAAGGATTTTCTCATGCGCAAAGCGCTAGCCCTCTCGTTGTGCGCCCTGTTCCTCGGTGGCTGCGCCAGCGATCCCGCCGACCGTGACATCAGTGGTACCTGGATCAATCAGGTCGCCATCGACGCCGCCGCCAAAGGCGGACCGCTGCGCGAAGCCCTGCAAGGCTACGGCCCGAACCTGGAATGGGACGTCAACACCAAGGCCAGCCAGGCGCGCTACACCAACGGCTTCGAAAACGTCGAAGGCAAGGTGCTGGCTGAAGAGTCCGGCGCCTGGAAAATCGATTTCTACGGCAGCTCCGCCAGCGAATTGAAACGCGACGGCAAACAGCTGCTGCAAGAAGCCAACGACAACGAGCCGGAGCAGGTCTTCGATCGTCCCAAGGACCCGGCCCCGGAAGGCGCGCCACTGGGCGCCAACTTCGAGCGCGCCCTGTACTCGGCTTACCTGGGCGGCGAATGGAAAATCGTCAACGGCCCGGGCGAAGGCGGCACCGTGCTGTTCCAGTCCAACGGCCAGGTCATGGGCCTGCCGGGCGCCGATCGCTACGCACTGTGCCTCGCCGGCGACTGCGCCTCGATGAGCGGCGGCTACGACAACCTGTGGCTGCAGCTCAACGGCCAGGGCAACCCGTGGATCTTTGCGCGCAATGGCAAGCAACTGGAGATCTTCCAGCCCATCAACGCCTCCCAGGCGAACGAGGTACCTTCCCTCACCCCGGGTACGCGCCAGTGGCTACTGGAAAAACAGTGATCCAGCAAAAAGGAGCCGCAAGGCTCCTTTTTCTTTATCCATGATGCGGCTCAGCCCTACCCTTCGATAATCTGCGCATACCCCTCGCGAAAACTCGGATAACGCGGCGCCCAGCCCAGGGCCCTGGCGCGGGCATTGCTGCAGCGCTTGCTGCCGGAACGCCGCACGCTCGAGCTGTCCGCCCACTCGGTCACGCCCAGGTACTCCCGCAGCCAGCCCACCACCTCGGCCAAAGGCACCGGTGCATCGTCGACACCGATATAGCAATTCTCAAGCACCACGCCGCGCCGATCGGCCTGCAACAGGAAGGCCAGCAACCCCGCGGCATCGTCGGCATGAATGCGGTTGCCATACAGCGGTGGATCGATGGCGACGCGATACCCCTGACGCACCTGATTCAACAGCCATTCCCGCCCCGGGCCGTAAATCCCGGTCAACCGCACCAGGCTGGCTGGAATGCCACTCTGCAAGGCCACTTGCTCGGCCTCGAGCATCAGTCGCCCGGAATAGCCGTCGGCCTGGGCCGGCGAGGTCTCGTCGATCCACTCGCCATTTTTCTGCCCGTATACGCTGCTGCTGGAAACAAACAGCAGGCGTTTCGGCGACTGTCCGTTCTGTTTGAGCCAACCCAGGACATGGGTCAGCCCCTCGACATAGGCCGCACGATAGCCCGCCTCGTCATGCTCGGTGGCGGCCGCGCTGTACACCAGGTAATCCAGCGGTGTGGTGGGCCAGGCTGACGGACACTGCTCACTGAAAAGATCGCCCGCCACACCGATCACCCCTTCCGGCAATTGCGAAACCGTGCGCCGCAGGCCGTAGACCTGCCAGTTTTCAGCCAGCAGTTGCTTCGCCAGACGGCTGCCGACATCACCGCAGCCAGCGATCAGAACAGAAGGGGCGGACATCAGAAAACTCCTATCAGAAAGGCACAGACTAGCGTCGGCAATGGACGAGCGGCTAGCAATCAAAGAAAAAAAGATACTCTATTACTTCTGTTAACAAGAATTAGTTGCAATAATGACGGCCCATTTGTTCTCGGCCCTGCGAGGCCTAGAAGGACACTTACCCTTTTCCCTCTCAGGTCCGGCCAGCATGACACGCAATCAATTCTCCGCTTCGCCAACCCAACGCCCAAGCCCGCTGCGCGCCATGAGCGCGGCCGCAGCGTTGCTGTTCAGCCTGCTGCTGGCACCGACCGCGGCCTTCGCCGATGAGCAGGCCCCGGCTGGCGCCGCGACACCTGCGGCAGCCCACGCGCCGGCCGACGCCACGGCGCCGGTAGCCACTCCGGTCGCTGCAGCGCCGGCACCTGCCGAAGGCGAACCAGCCGGCGATGCACCTGAAGTCCTCGAAGCGGACAACTCCCTGGGCATGGCCCACGACCTGTCCCCGTGGGGCATGTACCAGAACGCCGACATCATCGTGAAGCTGGTGATGATCGGCCTGGCCATCGCCTCGATCATCACCTGGACCATCTGGATCGCCAAAGGCTTCGAGCTGATGGGCGCTAAGCGTCGCCTGCGCGGTGAAATCCTCAACCTGAAAAAGGCCACCACCCTCAAGGAAGCCAGCGTCACCGCCGCCAAAGAAGGCACCCTGGCCAACCTGCTGGTCCACGACGCCCTGGAAGAAATGCGCCTGTCGGCCAACAGCCGCGAGAAAGAAGGCATCAAGGAGCGCGTCAGCTTCCGCCTCGAGCGCCTGGTAGCCGCCTGCGGCCGCAACATGAGCAGCGGCACCGGCGTGCTCGCCACCATCGGTTCCACCGCGCCCTTCGTCGGTCTGTTCGGTACCGTGTGGGGCATCATGAACAGCTTCATCGGCATCGCCAAAACCCAGACCACCAACCTCGCCGTCGTCGCCCCCGGCATCGCCGAGGCCCTGCTGGCAACCGCCCTGGGTCTGGTCGCGGCCATTCCGGCGGTGGTCATCTACAACGTCTTCGCCCGCTCCATCGCCGGCTACAAGGCCCAGGTCTCCGACGCTTCCGCAGAAGTCCTGCTGCTGGTCAGCCGTGATCTCGATCACCTGCCGACCGCCGAGCGCTCTGCGCAACCTCATGTGGCCAAAGTAGGGTAATCCGCCATGGGCCTGCATTTGAAAGAAGGCGCAGAAGACGATCTCGCCGAAAACCACGAAATCAACGTCACGCCGTTCATCGACGTGATGCTGGTGCTGTTGATCATCTTCATGGTCGCGGCGCCGCTGGCTACCGTGGACATCAAGGTCGACCTCCCGGCCTCAACGGCCAAACCGGCACCACGCCCCGAGAAACCGGTGTTTCTCAGCGTCAAGGCCGACCAACGCCTGTACCTCGGCGACGACGAAGTGAAGGCCGAAGCCCTCGGCGCCACCCTCGACGCCAAGACCCAGGGCAAGAAAGACACGACGATCTTCTTCCAGGCCGACAAAGGCGTGGATTACGGCGACCTGATGAGCGTAATGGATGCCCTGCGGGCCGCCGGATACCTGAAGGTCGGCCTGGTCGGACTTGAGACGGCTACCAAGAAATGATCACGACGCGCCAAAAACTGACGCGTTACAGCGGTAGCCTGGCCATCGTACTGGGGGTCCATGCGGTCGCGATCCTGCTCGCGCTCAACTGGAGCTCCCCCATGCCGGTCGAGCTGCCACCCCAGGCGATGATGGTCGAGCTGGCGCCGCTTCCGGCACCGCCTCCTCCCGCGCCGCCCAAGGTCGTGACGCCACCGCAGCCGCCGGCTCCGGTCGAAGAGCTGCCGCTGCCCAAACTCGCGGAAGCGCCGAAGCCGACGATTTCCGTGCCCAAGCCGGTCAAACCCAAGCCCAAGCCGCAACCGCCCAAGCCGGTGGAGAAAAAGCCGGAACCGCCGAAGGAAAAGCCGAGCGAAGAGAAGCCTAGCGACGCTCCGCCGACGCCCACCGCGGCACCGTCCTCGGCACCTGCTCCGGGCCCGTCGCCGGCGCAGATCGCCGCCAAGGAAAGCTGGCAAGGCACGCTGCTGGCGCACCTGGCCAAGTACAAGAAGTACCCGCCGGGTGCCCAGGCACGCGGCAAGGAAGGCCTGAACCGGCTGCGCTTCGTGGTCGACGCCCAAGGCAACGTGCTGTCCTATGAACTGGTAGGACGTTCGGGCAACGCCGATCTGGACCGGGCCACCCTGGAAATGATCCGCCGCGCCCAGCCGCTGCCCAAGCCACCGGCGGACATGCTCAACAACGGCTCGATCGAGATTGTCGCGCCCTTCGTTTACTCCCTGGAGAAACGTCGCCGCTAAGCATGATGCCCAGGCAATCCCCAGCAAAAAGGCACCCAAAGGTGCCTTTTTGCTTTTCCAGGCATGACCGGCATGCATTGCCCGGTGTCACAGCGAGCATTGAGTCTGATAACGTGCGTCTATCGATTGCAGCCGGTATGCTTGGCCCGCAACCTCATGGACGTCCGCTATGACTCTTACTGAATTACGCTACATCGTTACCCTCGCCCAAGAGCAGCACTTCGGCCACGCGGCCGAGCGTTGCCATGTCAGCCAGCCGACCCTGTCGGTGGGCGTGAAGAAGCTTGAAGACGAACTCGGTGTGCTGATTTTCGAGCGCAGCAAGAGTGCGGTACGTCTGACGCCGGTCGGCGAAGGCATTGTCGCCCAGGCGCAAAAGGTCCTCGAACAGGCCCAGGGCATTCGCGAACTGGCCCAGGCCGGCAAGAACCAGCTGACCGCCCCGCTGAAGGTCGGCGCGATCTACACCGTCGGCCCGTACCTGTTCCCGCACCTGATCCCGCAACTGCACCGGGTCGCCCCGCAGATGCCGTTGTATATCGAAGAGAACTTCACCCACGTGCTGCGCGACAAGCTGCGCAACGGCGAACTGGATGCGATCATCATCGCCCTGCCGTTCAACGAAGCCGACGTGCTGACCCTGCCGCTGTACGACGAACCCTTCTACGTGCTGATGCCCAGCACCCACCCCTGGACCCAGAAAGAGAGCATCGACGCCAACCTGCTCAACGACAAGAGCCTGTTGCTGCTGGGCGAAGGCCACTGCTTCCGCGATCAGGTCCTGGAAGCCTGCCCGACCCTGACCAAGGGCAACGACGGCGCCAAGCACACCACGGTGGAATCCAGCTCCCTGGAAACCATCCGCCATATGGTCGCTTCCGGCCTTGGCGTCTCGATCCTGCCGCTCTCGGCGGTGGACAGCCATCACTACGCTCCGGGCGTGATCGAAGTGCGGCCGCTGACCGCGCCCGTGCCGTTCCGCACCGTGGCGATCGCCTGGCGCGCCAGCTTCCCGCGGCCGAAAGCCATCGAGATTCTCGCCGACTCGATCCGCCTGTGTTCGGTGGCCAAGCCGCCTGCCGCGAGCTAAGCCGTCGCGATGACTGAGCTGTCGAATGTGCCGGTCACGGCACTCAAGGGCGTCGGCGAAGCCATGGCCGAGAAGCTGGCCAAGGTCGGCCTGGAGAACCTGCAGGACGTATTGTTCCACCTGCCCCTGCGCTATCAGGACCGCACCCGCGTAGTACCGATCGGCGCGCTGCGCCCCGGGCAGGACGCGGTGATCGAAGGCACCGTCAGCGGCGCCGACGTGGTGATGGGCAAGCGCCGCAGCCTGCTGGTGCGCCTGCAGGACGGCACCGGCGGGCTCAGCCTGCGCTTCTACCATTTCAGCAACGCGCAGAAAGAAGGCCTCAAGCGCGGCACCCGCGTGCGCTGTTATGGCGAAGCCCGCCCAGGCGCGTCGGGGCTGGAAATCTACCACCCGGAATACCGCGCCATCAGCGGCGATGAACCGCCGCCCGTGGACCAGACCCTGACCCCCATCTACCCGCTCACCGAAGGCCTGACCCAGCAGCGCCTGCGCATGCTGTGCCAGCAGAGCCTGGCCCTGCTCGGCCCGCGCAGCCTGCCGGACTGGCTGCCGCAAGAGCTGGCGCGGGATTACCAGCTGGCGCCGCTGGACGATGCGATTCGTTACCTGCACCACCCGCCGGCCGATGCCGATGTCGACGAACTGGCCCTGGGTCACCATTGGGCCCAGCATCGCCTGGCGTTCGAAGAGCTGCTGACCCATCAGCTGTCCCAGCAGCGCCTGCGCGAAAGCCTGCGCTCGCAACTCGCCCCGGCGCTGCCCAAGGCCACCCGGCTGCCAGCGCTGTACCTGAAGAACCTAGGCTTTCCACCCACCGGCGCGCAGCAACGGGTCGGCAACGAGATCGCCTACGACCTCAGCCAGCCCGAGCCGATGCTGCGGCTGATCCAGGGCGACGTGGGGGCCGGCAAGACCGTGGTCGCCGCCCTCGCCGCCCTCCAGGCGTTGGAAGCTGGCTATCAGGTGGCGCTGATGGCACCGACCGAGATCCTCGCCGAGCAGCACTTCATCACCTTCAAGCGCTGGCTCGAGCCGCTGGGGCTGGAAGTCGCCTGGCTGGCCGGCAAGCTCAAGGGCAAGAACCGCACAGCCGCCCTGGAACAGATCGCCGCCGGCGCGCCGATGGTGGTCGGCACCCACGCGCTGTTCCAGGACGAAGTGCAGTTCAAGAACCTGGCGCTGGTGATCATCGACGAACAACACCGCTTCGGCGTGCAGCAGCGCCTGGCCCTGCGCCAGAAAGGCGTGGGCGGACGCCTGTGCCCGCACCAACTGATCATGACCGCCACGCCGATCCCACGGACCCTGGCGATGAGTGCCTACGCCGACCTGGACACCTCGATCCTCGACGAGCTGCCCCCTGGCCGTACGCCGGTAAACACCGTGCTGGTCACCGACTCGCGGCGGGTCGAAGTCATCGAGCGGGTGCGCGCCGCCTGCGCCGAAGGGCGCCAGGCCTATTGGGTGTGCACGCTGATCGAGGAATCCGAAGAGCTGACCTGCCAGGCCGCGCAAACCACTTACGAAGACCTGAGCAGCGCCCTGGGCGAACTGCGGGTCGGCCTGATCCACGGGCGCATGAAGCCGACGGAAAAGGCCGAGGTCATGGGCCAGTTCAAAGCCGGTGAATTGCAGCTGCTGGTGGCCACCACCGTGATCGAAGTCGGCGTCGATGTGCCCAACGCCAGCCTGATGATCATCGAGAACCCCGAGCGCCTGGGCCTGGCCCAGCTGCACCAGTTGCGCGGTCGCGTTGGTCGGGGCAGCGCCGCCAGCCATTGCGTCATGCTCTACCATCCTCCCTTGTCGCAGATCGGCCGCCAGCGCCTGGGCATCATGCGCGAAACCAACGACGGTTTTGTCATCGCCGAAAAGGATCTGGAACTGCGCGGCCCCGGCGAGATGCTCGGCACCCGCCAGACCGGCCTGCTGCAATTCAAGGTCGCCGACCTGATGCGCGATGCCGACCTGCTGCCGGCCGTGCGCGATGCCGCCCAGGCCTTGCTCGAGCGCTGGCCGCACCACGTCAGCCCGCTGCTGGAACGCTGGCTGCGCCACGGGCAGCAATACGGCCAAGTGTGAGCAGCGTCTCAGTTAAGGGGCGAATGCCCCGATCAAGCTGGTTATACTCCTGAAATTGTTTGAAAACGGATACAGACCATGACAGAAGTTGCCCTCGCCACCGCAGCCCCGCACGCTCCGTCTGTAATCCGGCTGCTGCTCGGCAAGCTGGACATCGGTTTCACGGAAGTCCTCGACCATCCTGGCCTGCCGGCCGCGCGCAAGGTACAGGCGGTCCTGCTGGACGACGCCGTCGGCGCGCTGATGGTGCTGTTCCCCCAGAGCCAGTTGCTGGACCTCAATCGCCTCGCCGAACTGACCGGCCGCCGCCTGACCGCCGTCTCCACGGAACGCCTGGAGCGCATGCTCGGCAAACACAACCTGAGCCTGCTGCCCGGCCTGCCGGCGCTCACCAGCTCGCCCTGCCTGTATGACGAAAGCCTGCTGCGCGAGCCGACCCTGCTGATCAACTCTGGTGAGCCTGGCCTGCTGCTGGAAATCACCAGCGACGCCTTCAAGAGCATGCTGAGCAAGGCCAGCGCCGGCAACTTCGGCGAGGCCCTGAGCAGCATCCGCCCGAACCTCGACCGCCCGGACGACGACCGCGAGGAAATCACCCAGGCGATGCAGGCCTTCACCGCCCGGCGCATCCAGCAACGCCTGGAAGCGACCATCGAGATTCCGCCGCTGGCCGAAACCGCGCAGAAGATCATCAAGCTGCGGGTCGACCCCAACGCCACCATCGACGACATCACCGGCGTGGTGGAAACCGACCCGGCCCTGGCCGCGCAAGTGGTGAGCTGGGCCGCTTCGCCCTACTACGCCTCGCCGGGCAAGATCCGCTCGGTGGAAGACGCCATCGTCCGCGTGCTGGGCTTCGACCTGGTGATCAACCTGGCGCTGGGCCTGGCCCTGGGCAAGACCCTGAGCCTGCCCAAGGACCACCCGCAACACAGCACACCGTACTGGCAGCAGTCGATCTATACCGCCGCCGTCATCGAAGGCCTGACCCGCGCCATGCCACGCGCCCAGCGCCCGGAAGCCGGCCTGACCTACCTCGCCGGCCTGCTGCACAACTTCGGCTACCTGCTGCTGGCCCACGTCTTCCCGCCGCACTTCTCGCTGATCTGCCGCCACCTGGAGGTCAACCCGCACCTGTGCCACAGCTACGTCGAACAGCACCTGCTGGGCATCAGCCGCGAGCAGATCGGCGCCTGGCTGATGCGCTACTGGGACATGCCGGACGAGTTGTCCACCGCCCTGCGCTTCCAGCACGACCCGAGCTACGACGGCGCCTACGCCGAATACCCGAACCTGGTGTGCCTGGCCGTGCGCCTGCTGCGCAGCCGCGGCATCGGCTCCGGCCCCGTCGAAGACATCCCTGACGCCCTGCTCGAACGCCTCGGCCTGTCCCGCGACAAAGCCGAAGACGTGGTCAGCAAAGTCCTGGAAGCCGAAGTGCTGCTGCGCGAACTGGCCTCGCAGTTCAGCCAGCACTGAGCCCAGAAAAAAGCCCCGCTCCCGTAGGAGCGAGGCTTGCCCGCGATCATCTTCCGGCTGGTATACAGCCCGCCCTCAAGCCTTCGGCTTGGCCTTCTTCGGCTTCAGGTACTTGGTCAGCCCCTGGAACCAGATCACCAGCGCCGGGTTGCCCTTGATCTGGATCGACTTGTCCTGAATCCCGGTCATAAAGGCCAATTGCTTGTTCTTCGCCTGCATCGTGGCAAAACCATAGGCCGCATCCTTGAAGGCAATGGCGAATGCTGGCTCGGGATACACACCCGCCTTGCTGGTAATCCGCTGATCCTTCACCCGGAAATGCCGCGCCACCTTGCCATCCAGCGTCTGCAGCTGGAACACCAGTTCCTTGTCACCCAACTGCTGCTGGAACGCCGGATTGGTCCGACTGGCCTTGCCCATCAACAGCCCCAGCATCCACAGAAGAAAACGAAATTTCATGCGCAAAGCCCCAAAGGAAAAATGAACGGCTGGCGCAGTGTAGCGGCTTCAGGGGGGAACGCCACCGTTATGCAACGTTAAGGGAAGATGAGTGCGTTATTGGTGATTATGACTACCAAGTCACACTCATTTACCAGCAACCTTACAAATCGGGCGAGAAGCGGTCCGCTTATAGCCCTGTGAATCCTGAGACCTGATCCTCATCCACTCCTCGGCCAGGCAATAGCCAGCACTCCAGACAACAGGCTCAAGGCGAGCAGCACTTTGGCAATCAGGAACGCAACGTCAACGGAGTCGGAAATGCTCCCACTACCACTTGCCCCACCAGCAATACCACCCAGGCCGAGCAACGCGCTGAGTATCGAGATGGCAAGCAGCAAAATCGCCAGTACCGTGAATATCCTATGCATTGTGCGGCTCCTTTATCGGGACAGCCCATAAGTCGCGTTTTGATGCTTCGCATAGGCTCGTTGTGGGTTTCTCTTAATAATCGTCATCGCGTCCGGTTGGTCTCCAGTTGATGTCTTTATCGGCGTGATAGCCCTGCACAGGGTTCGGTGGCAGTGGGTGGTCTTTGGCCAGATTGGGGAAGCGCAAGTCTGGATTGTTGGCTAGCTCCCTGGACACTTTGTAGTATGCATCTTCAGTCTTCTTGTCTTTATTATAAGAAAACTTACCATTTTGAAATACATCTTCTATTTCCATGGCACCTTTCCGCTCACCTAGAGCTGCAGTTCTCTGATAATAATGCATGGAGACAGGATAGTTCTCATCCACAACCTCATAATAAGACCCCAACTTATAAGCTGCGTCCGCATAACCCTGTCTCTCCGCGCACTTCAAGTACCCAAGCCCTACAGCATCCTTCCTTCTATCGTATATATAGATATATCCGATTCTGGTTTGAGCTTGAGGACTTCCCAAATCTGCAGCCCTAATCAAGAACTGCACAGCGCTCCTGTCTGATTGCACAATACCAACCCCTCTTTGTGTCATTACACTCATATCGTAGTAACCCAGAGGAGCTTGCAGCTGTATCATTTTTAGGTATAAATCAATCGCCTTGTTCGTATCCTTAGCAACCCCATCACCACGTAAATATAGCTCTGCAAAATTGTGCATCGCTTTCCAATGGTTCTTTTCTACAGCCTGCTGATACAGGCTGGCCACTTTGCTCCAGTCGGCCGGACGTTCTTTACTAAGCACCCGAGCTTGTTTAAACCATTCATCTGCTTGCTGGTCCAAGGGCGGAGCAGTGTCTTTTTCATGAACACACTTGAAATCATATGCCATGGAAAAACCACTGCTGCCCAATAGCACAACAGCCAGCAGTGCTTTAATAGTCATCATCACGTCCGGTAGGTTTCCAATTAATGTCTTTGTCGGCGTGATAACCCTGAATGGGGTGGGGTGGAAGCGGGTAGTCTTTAACTATTTTTGGAAAGCGGAGTTCTGGATTTTCAGAAAGCTGATCATATATATGGCTATAGTCAGCTGCGATCTTCATGTTTTTAGGGTAGCCAAGATCACCTTTTGTGAAAGTGTTTTCGACAAACAATGCTCCTTTGATATCGCCAAGGGCTGCCGATCGCTGGTAGTAGTGCATGGCGACAGGGAAGTTCTTGTCTACTATTTTGTAATAAGCAGCTAGTTCGTAGTTTGCTTTTGCATCATCTTGGTGGGCGGCGCAGCGCAAATAATCTACTCCAAGCTTGGTTTTCTTGATCTCATATATATATATGTTTCCTAGCCTAGTCTGAGCAAGAGGGCTACCTAAATCTCCTGACCTAAGCAGGAACATCATGGCATCTTTGTCAGATTGAACTACGCCTATGCCCCGCTGTGTCATCACACTCATGTCGTAGTATCCCAGCGGCACTTCCAGTTTAACCATCTGCATATATAGGTCGATGGCCTTGTTGGTGTCTTTTTTTACCCCGTCACCACGCAAATACAGCTCTGCAAGATTGTGCATCGCCTTCCAGTGGTTTCTCTCTACAGCCTGCTGGTAGAGTTGTGCTATTTTCGCCCAGTCAGGTAAGCGCTCTTTACTTATAGAACGAGCTTGCTTGAACCATTGATCTGCTTGCTGATCCAGAGGCGGGGCAGTATCTTTTTCATGTGCGCACTTAAATTCGTAAGCCATGGCAGTGTTTCCGAAGAGTAGGGCGAGTAATAAAAATATTAAATTAATCAACGGCCGTTGCATAAGGCGTCACCAAATCCCAGAATCGAACTAGATTTCCATTTAGTGGTAGATTTCCTTTCTGGTTTTTCCAGTTGTCATCTATCACCTGTTCCCAGTTTCTATAATCTTTTTCAATGTTTTTAATTAGCGTAGGCTTTTCTGAGCTTACTTCATTCCCCGAATGCATCCCCCACAACCGCTCCCGCCAGGTCCGGGTGGTTTGCGGGCTTGGCATGGCGATATTCAGTTCGGAGTCGGAGTTCAGGCTGCGTTCGTTGATGTTGGCGGAGCCCAGGGTGAAGAAGAGGTCGTCCACCAGCAGCAGCTTGCTGTGTACATAGATGGACTTGTACTGCGCCATTCCTTGTTCCGGGCCGAGATGTTCGGTGATATCGCGTTCGGTCTGGCGCTGCTCGCGCGTCTTGGGAGTAGCGGTTTCGCCGCCGTCCTTGCAACTGACCAGAGTCGCGACAATGATTTTCAACCCCTTGGGCGGCAGCATCTCCGGCTCCAGTTCGCGAGCCGCGGCCTGGTTGTAGTGTTTGTTGGGGTCCATGGCCAGGAGTTCATCGGCGCGACTCGGATCGATACCCTGCTCATGCATTTGCGTCTGTACCTTGGCCAGCTCCTGATCGCGTGTCGGCGATTCGTCACGGGCCTTCAGTTCGCGCTGGCGGTAGGCAAGCTGGCGTTGATCGTAGAGCAGGTCACGGTGGGCCAAAGGCATCAGCTCACCCTGGCCAAGGGTGTCGAGCATCTCGTAGGTGGAACTGGAGAAGTGCCCACTCTCCGGGTTGTTGGTGACCACGAACAGGTGCAGGTCCTGTTGTTTGCCGGCGGCAACATAGTCGGCGGCAACTTTCTTCAGGCGTTCGGCCAGCGGCTTGTAGCGGAAGTACTGGTTCTCGATATAGGCGTACTGATGCACATTACCCAGGGCCTTTTCATATACCTCGAGAATGGTTTTTTCCGGGCCTTCCTCCGGTTGGGTCCGGCAAATCTGCGCGGGCTCTCCACCGTCACAAATCAGGCTCAGTGGTTTGACCGACGACCGCTCGTGATTCAGGGTCCCCTTGAAGACACGGCGTATCCAACTGCTGCTCTTGTCCCAGGCATTGCAGAAATTGTGATTGAGATCGAACAGCACCGGGCCGCGTACAAATAGGGAAAGGTCCTGCCAGGGGCCGAAGCCCAGATCGCGCTTGCCGGCTGCATCGTCGTAGGCGTGGGCGATGGTGTCCCAGTAGTTGCGCTGCAGGTTGTGGCCCATCACAAGACCTTTCGCTTTTTGCGGGTCCATGTAGTCGACCACCAGGGTTTTCTGGTGATGGCTGGGAAATAGGCTCAGGGCCAGCATCTGCATGAAGGGCACATCGTGAGACTCGTCCTTGAGCAGTCGCCACAGGATGGCAAGGCGCCCCCAATGCATGCGCAGGCCATTTTGATCGTCGTAGGTCAACTCTCCTACGAGTTTGAAGTCCCGCGTACGAAACTCGATATTGCGGGCTTCGCGGCTGTGTACCCAGCGATACCAATCTCGGGTCTCGACCTGTTCGTTCGGGGCTTGAACCGTCCCTCCCGAATCACGGCCCTTGGTGTAGCCGCTGTCCAGGGCATCCAGGCTTTGCTGGATGTCGATCAGACGGTCGCGCGTGGCTCGTCGGCCGGCCTCGTCGTTTGCCGGAAGTTTTTCCAGGCGTGCCTGCTCCTGCTGCTGTTTTTCCAGGAGCTTTTTCCGTTTTTCACCCAGGGCGCTGGTGTCAGCCGGCTTGCCCGCGGTCATTCCGGAACCCATCGATGTTCCGCCGGCGCCGCTCCAGCCCTCGCCGATCACCGAGTTTTCACCGAGCTGGGCCAGTCGGTTGTTCCAGATCAGTACCCGTACCTCGACACCACTTTCGGCCTTCTGCCTGAGCAGTTTTCCCAGACTGGGGCTGTCGGTCGAGGCCCGGTCGAGACGCAATCCCGGGTCGAAGCCCCAACTGATAAGGTCAATGCTTTTCGTAGCTGCCTGGATGCATTCATAGACCTTCTTGAAGGCTTCCTCGCCACACACCAGCGGCGTCACCACGTTGCCTGCCGGACGTGGCGGGCTTAGCGGATTGTTCTTGTGGGCGAACCAATCCGAAGTCAGGGTTGCGGCGCTTTCTTCAAGCGAGATCGACAGTTTCTGATCGAGGTATGTCATGGAGTGCTTCCTTTACTCTTTCTGCTCGCTTTGATCCGCCCACAATTGGCGGAACGCCTCACTGCTGCTCAACGCCTCCAGAGAGGCAGCCGCACCCGGGAAGTCGCGATATCCCTCACGCCCCAGGCGCTCACTGCGTTGGCGCGTCTGTTCGGTCGAGGTTTCGCTCATGTCCAGGTTGAAACGGTGTCCGTTCACCGTTTCCACCGAATAGTTGCGGGTACCGGGAATATGCTGGAAAAGCACATTGCCCTTCTCGTCGCTGAAGCCTTTGTCGATAAGTGCGCCATCGGCGTAGAGCTGATAGGGCTCATCCGGATACCCCGGCATGTTGGGCAACGGGGAAATACGAATGCACAGCTGACCCGGTACGGTTTCTTTCGCCGGGTTGGCCAACGCCTCATCCATCAAACTCCCCGCCTTGTCCTTGTCCACCAACCCCGGCAATGTCGGCGGCTTAATACCAATCC
>NZ_JBWKZA010000030.1:0-71470 GCF_059424045.1 Pseudomonas sp. GW456-L12 | reverse complement strand
CAAGGAGTTTTCCGTTTCGACTGCGCCGGAAGTGGGGCGAATTATAGACGTCCAGAATCTGCCGTCAACCCCTAATTACGCTTTTGTTGCAAAAGATGGTTTTTCCCCACTAAACGGGGGATTCGCCGTGTCACCGGCGGCACCCGCAGCAGTAACAACAACGCGCCAATAGAGGCGTAGATAGCCCACTCTTTAAGATCAGCCCGAACAATCCAGAGCATATGCAGTAAACCCAGCCCGAGAATGAGATACGCCAACCGATGCAACTTCTTCCAACGACTGCCCAGGCGGCGCTGGCTGTATCGATTGGAAGTCACCGCCAAGGCCAACAATCCGAGAAAGCCCAGGCTTCCTACAATAATGTAGGGCCGCTTACGCAACTCCACGCCCAACTGCGACCAGTCGAGCCCGAGGATAAATACAGCGTAAGCACTTAAATGCAGCACCACATAAGCAAAACACCACAAACCGAGCTGGCGTCGTACCGCGATCCACCCCGCCCATCCCGTGAGTTTCTGCAGGGGCGTCATGCTCAGGGTGATCAGTAAAAAGATCAGGGTACCCAGACCCAACCGATCGACCAGCACCTTTCCCGGGTCGGGCCCGAGGGCGGAGGCCCAAGCCTGGTACAACCAAAGCAAAGGCCAGATAGCAGCAACGATGAAGACGCCAAGGCGCCAGAGTGGGTAGCGCATCAGTAATTCTTCCGCAGATCCAGGCCGGTATATAAAGAAGCGACTTCATCCGCGTAGCCATTGAACATCTGTGTTTCACGCACGTTGGGACTGAACAGACCGCTAGGCAATCGACGTTCGCGTGCCTGAGTCCAGCGAGGGTGATCAACCGTGGGATTCACGTTCGCGTAAAAACCGTACTCATTGGCAGCGATGCTTTGCCAGGTGGTTTTCGGCTGCTCCTCTACCAGACTGATACGCACGATGGACTTGATGCTCTTGAAGCCGTACTTCCAGGGCACTACCAAACGCAACGGCGCGCCATTCTGGTTGGGCAACTCACGGCCATACATCCCCACGGCAAGAATCGCCAAGGGGTGCATCGCCTCATCCAGGCGCAGCCCTTCTACATAAGGCCAATCGATCAGGGCAAAACCCGAACGCTGACCGGGCATGCTTTTAGGATCCTGAAGGGTTTCGAAGCGGATGAACTTGGCCTTGGAGGTTGGCTCGACCTGCTTGAGCAATTCGGAGATCGGGAAACCGATCCAGGGAATCACCATGGACCAGGCCTCGACACAACGCAGCCGGTAGATCCGCTCTTCCAACTGATAAGGCTTCATGAAGTCTTCCAGCGCATAACGCCCTGGCTTGCCCACCTCCCCGTCCACCACCACACTCCAGGGCTCGGTTTTCAGCACGCCAGCATTGGCAGCCGGGTCGCCCTTGTCAGCACCGAACTCATAGAAGTTGTTGTAGTGGGTAGCATCCTTGAACGGAGTGATCGCCTCATCCTTGACGTTGACCGCCTGCCATTTGGTTTCCGGCAGTTTCTGCGCAAACCATGACGGCGCCTTTCCAGGCTCGACATCTGGATAGCGCCCAGCGTCTTCGGCGCTGGCCCAACGTGGCAGCGCACTGGCAGCCAGGCCAGCAATGGCCCCACCCAACAGGCTACGGCGAGAGAAATAAAGAGATTCAGGCGTGACGTCCGACTCTTTGCAGTCAGACGACTTGGGGATTTTGATCAACATGGCAACTCCGCAGTATTGGAGGACTGATGCACCAATAGACTGCGGAGTATGGGGGAAATTACATTAAGGCAACGTTTTGCGTCGACGAAGACGCAGCAGGTATTGCACCGGACCGGACGCCGCATAAGCGAGGAAAACCAGCAGCAGAATCCGCGGCGGATCACTGAAGACCACGGCGAATACCAGAACCACGGCGAGAATCGCCACGAAAGGTACACGCCCCTTCAGGTCCAGTTCCTTGAAGCTGTTGTACTTGATATTGCTGACCATCAGCATGCCGGCCGCCGCCACCATCAGCGCCACCAGGAACGACATCTTCGAACCCTGGATGCCGTAATCGCTGAACGCCCAGACAATACCGGCCACCACACCCGCCGCGGCCGGACTGGCCAGGCCGATGAAGTAACGCTTGTCGGCAGTCCCCACCTGGGTGTTGAAACGAGCCAGACGCAGAGCCGCGCCCGCTACATAGATGAAGGCGACCATCCAGCCGACCTTGCCCATGTCGCCCAGCGCCCAACCGAATGCCAGCAAGGCAGGCGCAACGCCGAAGGCAACCATGTCAGACAGCGAATCATACTCAGCGCCAAAAGCGCTCTGGGTATTGGTCATGCGGGCCACGCGCCCATCCAGACCGTCGAGCACCATGGCGACAAAAATCGCGATGGCCGCGAACGCGAAATACTTGCTCGCTCCTGCCGCGTCCCCGGCGCTCAATGCACTTTGGGCACTCATGGAGTTGATGATCGAGTAGAAACCGGCGAACAGGTTCGCGGTGGTGAAGAGATTCGGCAGCAGATAGATACCACGATGCCGGACTTTACGGCCTTCAGCGTCATGCCCTTCTTCGACATGCTCATCGATGGGTAGCAGGCTTTCGGCGTCAGAGGCCTGGTTTGGCTCTTCGGGACGTTCGCTCATGGACATTACCTTGCAACGGTGTGAAAAGTTTCGACGATACCCAGGGTCACGATTGGACCACAAAGGATCCAGCTTTATACCAGAACCTGTCTATCCAAACGAAAAAACGCGGCCTAGGCCGCGTTTTTCCCTGACAAGACTCGAACTTAGTTCTTGGCTTTGTCGACGATTTTGTTGGCACCGATCCACGGCATCATCGAGCGCAGTTGCTCACCGATGATTTCGATACCGTGAGCGGCGTTGTTACGACGCTTGGCGGTCATCGATGGGTAGCCGGTAGCACCTTCGCTGATGAACATCTTGGCGTACTCGCCGTCCTGGATGCGCTTCAGGGCGTTGCGCATGGCCTGACGGGATTCGGCGTTGATCACTTCTGGGCCGGTCACGTACTCGCCGTATTCGGCGTTGTTGGAGATCGAGTAGTTCATGTTGGCGATACCGCCTTCGTACATGAGGTCAACGATCAGTTTCAGTTCGTGCAAGCACTCGAAGTAAGCCATTTCCGGCGCGTAGCCAGCTTCGACCAGGGTTTCGAAACCGGCCTTGACCAGCTCGACGGTACCGCCACACAGAACAGCCTGCTCGCCGAACAGGTCGGTTTCAGTCTCGTCCTTGAAGGTGGTTTCGATGATACCGGTACGGCCGCCGCCCACGCCTGCCGCGTAGGACAGAGCAACGTTCTTGGCGTTGCCGGAAGCGTCCTGGTAGATAGCGATCAGGTCAGGGATACCGCCGCCCTTGACGAACTCGGAACGTACGGTGTGGCCCGGGGCCTTCGGCGCGATCATGATCACGTCGAGGTCGGCGCGCGGAACAACCTGGTTGTAGTGGATCGCGAAGCCGTGGGAGAAGGCCAGGGTGGCGCCCTTCTTGATGTTCGGCTCGATTTCGTTCTTGTACAGCTGGGACTGGAACTCGTCCGGGGTCAGGATCATGACCAGGTCGGCGCCGGCAACGGCAGCGGCTACGTCGGTCACTTTCAGGCCATGGGCTTCAGCCTTGGTAACGGTGGACGAACCTTTACGCAGGCCAACGGTGACATCAACACCGGAGTCTTTCAGGTTGCACGCTTGAGCGTGGCCCTGGGAACCGTAACCGATGATGGCAACTTTCTTGCCCTGGATGATCGAGAGGTCGCAGTCTTTATCGTAGAAAACTTTCATGAATTTCCCCTATATCAGGCCGTTCAGGCCGTTCGCTAATTTGAGTTAGATGCTGAGTACTTTATCGCCACGGGCAATGCCGGTGACGCCACTGCGTACGGTTTCCAGAATCGAGGCGGTGCCGATCGACTGGATGAAACTGTCGAGCTTGTCGCTGGTACCGGTCAATTGAACGGTATACACACTGGCACTGACATCGACGATCTGCCCACGGTAAATATCGGTGGTGCGCTTGACCTCGGCGCGCTGGGCGCCGGTGGCCTTGACCTTGACCAGCATCAGCTCGCGTTCGATGTGAGCGCTTTCCGACAGGTCGACCAGCTTGACCACTTCAACCAGCTTGTTCAGGTTCTTGGTGATCTGCTCGATGATTTCATCGTGCCCCACGGTGGTCAGCGTCAGAC
The DNA here is from genome assembly GCF_059424045.1 of Pseudomonas sp. GW456-L12. Taxonomy (NCBI): domain Bacteria; kingdom Pseudomonadati; phylum Pseudomonadota; class Gammaproteobacteria; order Pseudomonadales; family Pseudomonadaceae; genus Pseudomonas; species Pseudomonas sp. GW456-L12. Next base: position 67,274 of record NZ_JBWKZA010000030.1, on the reverse strand, counting down.
GCGACAGGGTCGGGTCTTCGGTCGGCGCCACAGTCAGGCTTTCGATGTTGTAGTTGCGCTGCGAAAACAGGCCAACCACACGAGACAAGGCGCCCGGTTCGTTTTCCAGAAGCAAGGAGATAATGTGCCGCATGATTAAGTACGCTCCGTCTTGCTCAGCCACATATCGCGCATGGAGCCGTCTTTGATCTGCATCGGGTAGACGTGCTCGCTGGTATCGACCTGGATGTCGAGGAACACCAGGCGATCTTTCATGGCGAACGCTTCTTCCATCTTCGGCTTCAGATCCTTCAGGTCCGTGACGCGAATGCCCACGTGCCCATAGGCCTCGGCCAGCTTGACGAAATCAGGCAGCGATTCCATGTAGGAATGCGAGTGACGGCTACCGTAGTTCATGTCCTGCCACTGACGCACCATACCCAGCGCACCGTTGTTCAGGTTGATGATCTTGACCGGCAGGTCGTACTGCAGGCAGGTCGACAGCTCCTGAATGTTCATCTGGATACTGCCCTCGCCCGTTACACAGGCAACGTCAGCATCAGGGAAACTCAGCTTGACGCCCATGGCCGCAGGGAAACCGAAGCCCATCGTGCCCAGGCCACCGGAGTTGATCCAGCGATTGGGTTTGTTGAACCGGTAGTACTGCGCCGCGAACATCTGGTGCTGACCCACGTCGGAGGTCACATAGGCGTCGCCCTTGGTCACTTCGCAGAGGGTCTCGATCACGGTCTGCGGCTTGATGATGCTGCCGTCGCCCTTGTCGTAAGGGAACAGGCCACGATCACCGCGCCACTCCTCGATCTGCTTCCACCAGCTGGCGACTGTGTCCTTGTTCGGGGTTTCGCCGATTTCCTTGAGGGCCGCGACCATTTCGGTCAGGACGCTCTCTACCGGACCCACGATCGGCACGTCTGCCTTGATGGTCTTGGAGATGGACGCCGGGTCGATGTCGACATGGATGATCTTGGCGTTCGGGCAGAATTTCGCCGGACCGTTGATGACACGGTCGTCGAAACGCGCGCCGACTGCCAGGATCACATCGGCATGGTGCATGGCCAGGTTGGCGGTGTAGCTGCCGTGCATGCCGAGCATGCCGACGAACTGACGATCGGTGCCAGGGTAGGCACCCAGGCCCATCAGGGTATTGGTGACCGGCAGGTTGAGCATTTGTGCCAGTTCGGTCAGCGGCGCGGAGCCGCCACCGAGGATCACGCCGCCGCCGGCGTACAGCACAGGACGCTTGGCCGCCAGGAGCATTTCTGCCGCCTTGCGGATTTGCCCGGAGTGACCACGAACAGCCGGGCTATAGGAGCGCAGCTTCGCTTTTTTAGGGAAAACGTATTCGAACTTTTCAGCCGGATTGGTCATGTCCTTAGGGACATCGACCACGACTGGACCCGGACGACCGGATTGCGCCAGGTAGAACGCCTTCTTCATGACTTCCGGGATTTCCGAAGCGTGCTTGATCATGAAGCTGTGCTTCACGATCGGCCGGGAGATACCGATCATGTCGGTTTCCTGGAACGCGTCGGTACCGACCATGGTGCTAGGCACCTGACCGGAAATGATCACCATTGGAATGGAGTCCATATAGGCAGTGGCGATACCGGTGATGGCATTGGTCGCGCCAGGGCCGGAAGTCACCAATACCACACCGGCCTTGCCGGTGGCACGGGCGTAGCCGTCAGCCATATGGGTAGCCGCTTGCTCGTGACGAACCAGGATGTGGGTCACTTCCGGTTCTTTGAACAGGGCATCGTAAACATGAAGGAGAGCACCACCCGGGTACCCATAGATATATTTGACGCCTTCGTCACGCAAAAAGCGGACGAGCATCTCACCGCCAGATAAAAGCTCCACGTTGTTCACCTCTAAAACGCCAGAATACCGCCCTCTTGAAAGGGGACGGGTCTTAATAGGTTTACTTCTCAGCAGAGCATGAGCGACGGTGGTCGCCGACTACGTCAGCACTGACTGAGCAAGTATTGGGAGTGCCCCAAGTGTTGCGGGGTTTTCCCACCCAGCGCGAGGTAACGCGTTGCGGGTGTAGCAGGTCGGCGCGGATGTGCGCCTCATGTTCTGCCGAGTGGGTCTGCTTCTGGCAGTCCCTCTACAGCGGACTTTGGATTCTTCTGTTTCGCCCTCTGCAAGTCAAGACGTCAATGTGCTTTATTCGAACTAAGCGCATGAGAACGCAAGAAAAAACCTGTAAACCGCGAGTGTCTGCGCTTCAATTGCGCAATCCTGGATAAGGAATTCAAAAATGCGAACCTTCGCCATGACCGCTGGCCTGCTGCTCGCCATGAGCCTCCCGTGCCAGGCCGGCCAGATTTACAAATGGGTCGACGCCCAGGGAGTCACCCATTTCGACGCCCAGCCACCCCAAGGCGTGGCCAGCACTGCCATCACCCTGCCAAAAAATCCGCAAGAGACACCCCGCGCGCCACTACCCGACAAACCGGGCGCCCAGCAACAAGTCATGGACAATCAGGCCAAGCAGCAGCTCGCCAGGCAGGAAACCGAACGCAGGCGTTTTTGCACACAGGCACGGGCCAGCCTGACGCAGTTGCAGAATAACCCGCGCCTGAGCGAGAACACGGAGGGGGGAATGCGCCGCCTGACCGAGGAACAACGGCAGCAGCGCATTGCGGAAACACAGAAGGCGATAGACAACCACTGCCGCTAGGCAGTGGTTGCAGAAGGTTTAGCGAGCGCCGCCGATCAGTTGGTCAAACTCCTTGAGCAGGCTCTGCAACTGAAGGTCCCGGCCCTGCATCGAGCGACCGGCGAATACCACTTCGGCCATTTCCTGGATACCCGAGGCGTTGGGCAAAGGCAGATCCTGCTCTAGAATCGCCTTCATCCGCGGCAGGAAGATCCACTGCAGCCACTGCTCGAACTCCAGCGTATCCACGGCAAACGGCTCGACACTGGCCAGCGCTTCGGCACTCGGCGGAGTGTCATCCCACAACCCCTGTAACCGCATCTCACGCTCGATCAACAGCAACTGATCGGCAATCTTTGGAAAACGTGCATCCATCAGAGCGACACCTTGGCTTTTTGCCGGGCCTGAGCGGCACCGGCGGCATCGCCCTGTTTCTCGCGTGCCTGGGCAATCAATGCCCACAGGCTGGCCTGCAGATCCGGACGACCGTTGGCGAAGCTCAGGCCGCGACGGGCAAACTGTTCAGCCTGCGGGGCATCGCCCTGGGCCATGCGCACCTGGGCCAGGCGATACAGCACTTGCGGTTCACGCGGCGCGACACGCTGGGCGCGCTCAAGACTGGAGGAAGCACCGTTCAGATCACCACTCGCCTGTTGCTGCTGAGCGGTGGTCAACAGGGCCAGCACCGGACCGTCCAGCTGCTCATCGGCGGACAGCCCGCCGGAGCTGGCTGAAGGCACTCCGCTCGGCGTCGGCGGCAGGCTGTAGCCGCCCTGATTGATCGGCGCAGACTGGATCGGCGCGGTATCGATAGGACCTGGAGTGATCGGGCCCGGGGTGATTGGTGCGCTGCTGATCGGCGCGGCAGTGGCCGCAGCCCCGCCCGGCACCATCACCACCACACCCGAGTCCTGGGGAATACTTTGAGCCTGAGCTTGCGCAGGACGCTTGATGGTCGTCTGACGGAAGCCGCCATTGGCCGAAATGCGTTCGCTGTTGGACACCGCGGTACCGGAGTCCACCACCGGAATCGAGCCACGCTGCACGCTGGCGCAACCATTGAGCAAAGCCAGAGCTGTAATAGCTGGAATCCACCACTTGTTCACGTCAAACCCTCTTCGCTTAATTCATCCAGCCCTTGACCCAATCCATCACCGACTCGCCGGACGCCGGGCTTTCGCCACCGCATGCCGGACCGGGAGGAGGTTCGCTGCCGCGAATATACGGCATCTGTACCGCGCCCGGACAGTTGGCATCCGAGCCCTGCCCGGTCCGCGAGTCGACCCAGGCCTGCACCACGTTATCCGGTTGTGGCATATCCAATGGCAACGGGTCGGCCTTGCGCATGAAACTGGTCCAGACCTGCAGCGCACCGGTGGCGCCGGTGAACGGTGTCTTGCCGTTGTCATCACGCCCCAGCCAGACCACGGCCAGCAGATCCTGGCTGAAACCGGCGAACCAGCTGTCGCGGGAATCGTTACTAGTACCGGTCTTGCCCGCCAGCGCCAGGGAGCGCGGCAGCACGTTGTAGACCGAACTGCCGGTACCTTCGCGCATGACGCGCTGCATCGCGCTCTGGATCAGGTAGATCGAGCCCGGGTCGAAACGTTGCTGGATCTGGAACGGGTAACGCTTCAGCGGTTCGCCCTCAGCGGTCAGCACGCTACGGATCCCGCGCATCGGGGTATTGAAACCGCCGTTGGCCAGGGTCTGATACATGGTGGCGACTTCCATCGGGCTCAAGCCCCCCGCCCCCAGCAGCATCGAAGGGAACGCCGGGAATTCGCGGGTGACACCAAGGCGCCCCAGGGTTTTCAGCACGTTCGGCACACCGACTTCCAGGCCCAGGCGCGCGGTCGACAGGTTATAGGAATGCGCCAGCCCCTGATAAAGGAAGACCGTGCCGTGTGAACGACGGTCGTAGTTCTGGGGCTTCCACACCTGTCCATCGCCACCCTTCACCGAGAACGCCTCGTCGGAGAGCCAACTGGTCAGTGTGTATTGGCTGGGTTTCTCCAGCGCCGTCAGGTAAACCGCAGGCTTGATCAGGGAGCCGATCGGCCGCACCGCATCCAGCGCCCGGTTGAAACCGGCAAAACCGGCCTGGCGGCTGCCGATCATGGCCTGGACTTCGCCGGTTTCCGGGTTGGTCACCACCATTGCCGCTTCGACTTCATCCGATCCCTTGCGCCCGGCCAGGCGCTTGAAGGTATCCCCGACCGAAGCCTCGGCCTTCATCTGCAGAATCGGGTCGAAGCTGGTGAAGATCCGCAGGCCTTCCTCGGTCAAGTCTTCGTCGCGGTAATCCTCACGCAGCTGACGCTTCACCAGGTCCAGGAAGCCCGGGAACGAGCTGTCCGCCAGACTGCCGCGCTTGGTCACGCCCAAGGGCATTTTCTTCGCCGCTTCGACCTGCTCCGGCGTCGCCACACCCTGCTGTGCCAGTAGATCGAGCACCAGGTTACGCCGCTCCAGCGCGCGCTCCGGATAACGACGCGGGTTGTAATAGGACGGCCCCTTGACCATCCCCACCAGCAAGGCGATCTGATGCAACTTGAGTTCGGCCAGCGGCTGGCTGAAGAAGAACTGGCTGGCCAGGCCGAAACCGTGCACGGCACGCTGGCCATCCTGGCCGACGAAGACCTCGTTGAGGTACGCCTCGAGGATCTCGCGCTTGTCGTAATGCAGCTCAAGCAGCAGGGCCATCATCGCTTCGGTGAGCTTGCGGCTCAGGCTGCGTTCGTTGGTCAGGTAGAAGTTCTTGACCAACTGCTGGGTCAGGGTACTGCCGCCCTGGCGCATGGCGCCGGACGAGGTATTGACCCACACCGCCCGGGCGATCGACTTGGGCGACACGCCAAAGTGACTGTAGAAATCCCGGTCCTCGACCGCCACCAGGGTTTCCAGCAGATAAGGAGGCACCTGATCGATCTTGATCAGGATCCGGTCTTCGAGATTCTTCGGATACAGGCCGCCGATCAGCAGCGGCTCCAGGCGTGCCACGGCCAGTTTCGAGCCTTTGCTACCTGACAGCTCGGCCACGTAGTCACCGGAAAAACGCACCCGCACCGGTTGCGCCTGTTCCATGCCTTCATAGAACTGGAAACCGCGGGTATTGAGTTCAACGGTGTTACCACTGACCGACGCAGCACCAGGACCATTGACCACGCTTTCGCGGCGATAGCCGAGTGCGTCGAGTTCGGTGAGGAAATCGTCCTTGCTGAGCTTCTGTCCGACGAACAGCTCCAGCGGGCGCGCATAGACCTTGGCCGGAATGGTCCAGCGCTTGCCGGAGAATTTCTCCTGGACCACGGCATCGAGATAAACCGCAAAGCCGGCGAGCACCACCAGAGCGACCAGACCGAGCTTCAAGGCCCAGCCCAGCCAGGGGCGCGGGCCACTAGACGGACGTTTTTTAGCGGAACGGGGGGATCGAGTACGAGTCATGGCGGCGGATTATACGCACTTTATTCATCGTCAACAGGAGCCGCCCGAGGTTTGCGTTAGCCCTGTCAGCGGCCATAATGACGCCCTTGAATTTTCCCCGACTCTGAAGGATCGCCTGTGAGCCAATCCCTGATCGCCGCCCTGCAAAACCCGGCCCTCTACCCGCATCCCGTAGACGGATTCCAGGTCATCGAGACCCATATCTCCTGGGTCCTGCTCACCGGTCCCTATGCCTATAAGCTGAAAAAGCCGGTCAACTTCGGTTTTCTCGATTTCACCGGCCTTGAAGCGCGCGGGCATTTCTGCGGCGAAGAGCTGCGTCTGAACCAGCGCCTGACCGATGATTTGTATCTGGAAGTGTTGCCGATCACCGGCAGTGCCGAAGCGCCGCAGATCGCGGGTGACGGCCCGGTTATCGAATACGCCCTGAAAATGCGCCAGTTCCCGCAAAGCCAGCTGCTCAGCACGCTGCAAGCCAATGGCGAACTGACCACCGCGCACATCGACGAAATGGCCCGGCAGATTGCCAGGTTCCACCTCGAAGCCCCGCGGGTCCCGGCAGCCCACGAAGCCGGCACCCCGGAAAGCGTCATGGAGCCGGTGCGTCAGAACTTCGAGCAGATCCGCCCATTCCTCAGCGACAAGGCCGACCTGCAACAGCTCGAAGCCCTGCAAGCCTGGGCCGAAAGCAGCTTCGAACGCCTCAAGCCACTCCTCGCCCAGCGCAAGGCCGAAGGCTTCATCCGTGAATGCCACGGCGACATCCACCTGGGCAATGCGACGCTTATCGACGGCAAGGTGGTGATTTTCGATTGCATCGAGTTCAACGAGCCGTTCCGCTTCACTGACGTCTATGCCGACGCCGGCTTCCTCGCCATGGACCTGGAGGACCGCGGCCTGAAATGCCTGGCACGCCGTTTCATCAGCCAGTACCTGGAACAGACCGGTGACTATCAGGGCCTGGAGCTGTTGAATTTCTACAAAGCCTACCGCGCCCTGGTACGGGCCAAGGTCGCCCTGTTCAGCATGCCGGCCGACGCCAGTCCGATGCAGCGCGCCACGGCCCTGCGCCAGTACCGCAACTACGCCAACCTGGCAGAAAGCTACAGCACCATTCCATCGCGCTTCCTGGCGATCACTTCTGGCGTTTCCGCCGTTGGCAAAAGCCATGTGGCCATGCGTCTGGTGGAAGCCTTGGGCGCCGTTCGCCTGCGTTCCGATGTCGAGCGCAAACGCCTGTTTGGCGAGCAGCAGGTACAGAACGATCCGAATGCCGGCATTTATAATGCTCAAGCCAATACCGCGACCTATGACCGCCTGCATGAACTTGCCGGTATCATCCTGCGCGCCGGTTTCCCGGTGGTCATCGACGCCACCTACCTCAAGCGCGACCAGCGTGATGCTGCGGCCAAGGTTGCCGAAGCGACCGGCACACCTTGCCTGATCATCGACTGCAATGCCCCGCAGGCCGTCATTGCCAGCTGGCTGGCACAACGCCAGGCCGATCGCAACGACCCGTCGGACGCGACCCTGGCCGTGATCGAACAGCAGCAAGCCAATCGCGAAGCCCTGAGCGCCGAGGAAGTGCTGCGCAGCAAGCGCGTCGAGACCAATGAAAGCGGGAGCCTCGACGCCCTGGTCGCGAACATTCGCCAGCGTCTCCCAGGCTTGTAATCAACTATTTCAGCCGTGAAACCGCAAAGGCTTCACGGCTGAAAAATAGTGGCACTATACTGGCGTCATAATTCCAGCAGGTGACGCCCCATGAGTCAGCCCAAACTTCTCGATACTCCCCTTTACGCTTTGCTGCACAAAGACGACATCGACGGCTTTAACCGGGAACGCCCGAAAGACCAGACAGTCGACATGCGCGGCGGCGATTTTCGTGGGCTTGACCTGCGTGAACTGAATGCCGACGGCATCGACTTCACCGACGCCTACTTCCGTTCTGCCGACCTGCGCGGCCTCGACCTGCGCAATTCCTCCATGGAAGGCGCCAGCCTGGCCCATGCGCAAATCTCCGGCGCCTACTTTCCGCCAGAGCTGACTGCCGATGAAATCCTGATGTCCGTCAATTTCGGCACTCGCCTGCGCTACCGCACCAAGTAATCGCCCCTTTTTGCTCCGAGGTCCGGCGCTCTCTGCCTTACGCTGGACTTGGTCTTCTCCCTTCCCCCCTCTTCCCTCTGTTTCTGGCGTACTTTCCTCTGTCGCCTTAGAAGCTTTTGCGCCAAAACCGACCAAAGAACAGCGCTTTTCCTACTGAGCGCTACACTCCTTTGAGACTTGCCCACGCACCATTCGGCCGTCGCAAGGAGGCTTGATGAATGATGAATTGCAACACCTGAAGAACCTTGGCAAGACGTCGGCACAATGGCTGCATGCGGTGGGCATCCATAGCGCTTCGGACTTGCGCCGCCTGGGGGCGGTGGATGCCTATCGGGCCGTGCGGACCCGAGGGTTTCGAGCCTCGAAGGTGCTGTTGTACGCCATTGAAGGCGCACTGATGGATGTGCACTGGAATGACATTCCGGCAGAACGCAAGGAAGCACTCAACAAACAGCTGGATGCCATTTCTTCACGCCAAAAGAACTGACCTGGCAGGCTTTTTATGTATTTACTGGGGGAACAACCGGCTTACGCCGATGCCTTGATCAATCGGCTGCAGAGCATCCCGTCGCGCCTGCTGGAAGGCCTGCTGCCGTCCGGTGATGTGTTGGAAGTGGCCCCTTCCAAAGACCTCTCCAGCAGCCTTGCCGACAGCCAGTTGTTCCTGCTCGGAAGCGGCCAGGTACAAGCCAGCGTCGATGAGCGCCCACTGTTTTATCTGCATGAAGGCGATCTGCTCGGACTGCGCCGAGGAGCTGAGTTGCCTCACTGGCAACTCAGCAGCGAGCAGCCGTTGAGCCTGATCCCCTATCAGCGTTCCGCGGTGTTCCAGCATCTGTATGCCGACGAACAACGGGCCGAACTGTTTCTGCAGTACCTGATCGGACAAACCGCCCTGCTCTCCGATGCCGTTGCCCGCCTCAAGCAGCCCGAGTTGCGCAACAGCAACGGTTTTCAACGCGTGGCCAAGGGCGAAGTGCTGATTCGCCAGGGCGATGACGCCGATCATGTGTTCGTCATCATCGAAGGGCACGCCGAAGCCTTTGTCGACGGGCACAAGGTCGGGGATGTGCCCAAGGACGAGATCTTTGGTGCGATGGCCATTTTTACCGGGGAGAAACGCAACGCCAGCGTGATTGCCAGCGAGCCATCCACCCTGATGCTGATCCCCAAGAGCCAGTTTCTCAGCCTGACTCAGAGCAATCCACGTATCGCCCATAGCCTGATCGAAAGCATGGCGCGGCGAATCGACTTGTTGAACAAGGAAGTCAGCCGCCTGCACAGCCTGAGCGCCAACCTTTGAAGCCCCGCGTTTACAAGCAATCCAAACGAGCGTTTGGCGGAATTCGCAGAAACAGGAAAAACTTTGTTGACTTGGAAATGAGAATCGTTATGATTATCACAACTGATCGCGAGATCAGTCGATAACCTGGAAGACCAGTGGTTCGGACTCTCAGATTATCTCCTCATCAGGCTAATCACGGTTATTTGACCCGGCTCTTGCCGGGTCTTTTTTTGCCTGAAAAAAGCCTACTGGCGCATCTGGGCGCAGTAGTCCTTCTCCGGCAACCGCGCGCTGTACCACACGTAATCTGCGCTTTGCGGCGATACGTGCATGCCCTTCTGCGCCAGCATCAGCACCACGGTGCCGTTCGATGCGTCGAGGTCCCGCAGGTGAACCGGCGCCCCGACATCCTTGCGTGCATGAAAGGCCCCGGCAAACAGCAGCGCCGGCGTCGGTGCCGCCAGCAAGCGCTCGGCCATGCGTCGGTCGCGCTGCTGCTGAACCGCCAGCATCGCTGGCATCTGGCTTTCGGGCAGCAGGCCACAATGGGAGTCACGAACTTGCTGCAGCAACTCATTGCGCACCAAGGCGGCATTCGAGTGCTCGCCACTCAAGGCTGGTGCCTGGCGATAGATGTCGCGAACTTCGGAGCTATCCAGATTGGCGGCCAGCAACGGATAAGGCTGGAGCAACGCATAGCGCACGACAGGTCCGTACAGCGCCCAGTCCCACCCCGGCGACCAGGCCAATGCACCTGGCAGATCATCGGGCAAGCCCTGCGCCGCCTTGTGCTGGCGGAGCGAGTCGACCCGCGGCTGCTGGTCCGGCGTGAGCATCTCCAACAGCAGGCTGCCTTGCGTGCGCTGGGTCGCCATCGCCTGCAACAACCACAGCTGCAAGGCGTGATGCTCGGGGTGGTCATGCTGCTCGCCGACAATCACCCGCGGCGCCCGGGCCAGACGAATGACCAGTTCCTCTGGAGTCAGGAGCTTTCCACTGCGCAGGTCCTGAATCGCCCCGTGTTCAGCCTGGACCGGAAGTTCAGGCATGACCGGCACGCCCTCGCAGGCGCCCAGCAGCAACACACTCAGGATCAATAACACACGCATGTGGCGTCTCCGCGAATCGCCTCAGCGGGCGATAATCAAAGGGTGGCCGCGCTCGGGGTGCGCCTGCACCAACACCTCCAATCCGAACACCGCCTTGAGCGGTTCGGGCCGCAGCACCTGTGCCGGGCTGTCCAGCGAGTGGGGCCGCCCGCCTTCGAGCAGCAACAGGCGATCACAATATCGCGCGGCGAGGTTCAGATCATGCAGGATCACCAGGACCGCGACCCCACGATCGGCAAATTCGCGGATGGCCTGCAAAGTGACATGTTGATGCAAGGGATCGAGGGCCGAAGTCGGCTCATCGAGCAACAGGGTCTGGCCGACCGCGCCCGGCCATAGCTGCGCCAACACCCGGGCCAGGTGCACGCGCTGACGTTCGCCGCCCGACAAGGCCACATAGCTGCGACCGTGCAGGTGCCCGGCATCCGCCGCTTGCAGGGCCTGCAGGACGATCTCGTCATCCCGCGCCCGGCCGCTTTGATAAGGCAGGCGCCCCAGGCCGACGACCTCTTCGACCCGGAAGGCGAACTCAAGCGTCGAACTTTGCGGCAACACCGCCAGCCTTTGCGCCTTTTGCCCGCCGTCCCACCTGGAGAGCTCACGCTGATCCAGCCAGACCTGACCCTGATCGGGTTTCAGCTCGCCGCACAAGGCCGCCAGCAAGGTGCTTTTGCCCGCACCATTGGGCCCCAGCACTCCCAGTACTTCACCGGGCTTGAGCTCGAGGTCGATCCCTTCCAGCACGGTTTTCCTGCCACGGCGCACCGCCAGATTTTCCGCTCGCAGCATCAGGCGCGCCCTCGCAATAACAAAAACAGAAAGAATGGCGCACCGATAAAGGCAGTCACGATGCCAATGGGCAGCTCCGCAGGCGCCAGCGCCAGGCGTGCCACCAGATCCGCCAACAACAGCAGGCTGGCGCCGGCCAGTATCGACGCCGGCAACAAGGTCCGGTGGTCAGGCCCCGACAGCAGTCGCACCAGATGGGGCACCACCAGCCCGACAAAGCCGATCAACCCGGCAGCGGCGACAGCCGCGCCGACCCCCAGCGCGGTACAGAACACCAGCTCCCGCCTCAGCCGTTCGACATCGATCCCCAGATGACCGGCTTCAGATTCACCCAGCAGCAAGGCATTCAAGGCCTTGGCCCGGCGTGGCAGCCACAATGCCACGGCCGCGCTGATCAACAGCAGCGGCCACAACCTCGAATAACTGGCACCGTTGAGACTGCCCAGGTTCCAGAACGTCAGGGTGCGCAGGGTCGCATCGTCGGCCAGGTAGGTGAACAGGCCCACCGCCGAGCTGGCCAGCGCCGTCAACGCGATCCCGGCCAGCAGCATGGTCGCCACATGGGTCTGGCCGTTGCGCCGCCCCAGGCGGTAAACCAGCCACGCCACCACCAGACCACCGAGAAAGGCACAGAACGACAACAGGTAAGGACCGATCGCTTCCGGCACGCCGCCCAGCAACGAGCCACCGACGATGGCAAAGGCCGCGCCCAGCGCCGCGCCACTCGAAACGCCTACCAGCCCCGGGTCGGCCAGGGGATTGCGAAACAGCCCTTGCATCGCCACGCCGGACAGGGCCAGGACGCCCCCTACGGCCAGCCCCAGCAAGGTGCGTGGCAGGCGAATCTGCCCGAGGATCAGTTCAGCCTGCTCCAGGCCCTGCCCCTCAATAGGCAGGCCCAGCAAACGCAGGGCAGCGCGCAGGGTATCGAGCAACGGCAGGCTGACCGGCCCGAGCGCCAGGGACAGCCAGATCGCCAACAGACACAGCAGGCTCAGGCCAATGAACAACGTGCGGGGTTTAAGCAAAGGGGTCATTGGGCGGTGCTGGCCTGGCCCGACTCGGCCGGATAGAAACCGGCCGACAGCCTTTTCAGGCTCTGTGGCAAGCGCGGCCCCAGGCCTCCCACCAGCAAGGTCGGATCAATCTCGAAGACCCGGCCGGCCTTGGCCGCGCCGCTGGAGGCGAGAATCGGGTTCTCCTTGAACAGCGCGGCGCGGGCCGCCTCACCACTCAGGCTGCGATCGGCAAACACCAGCACCTCGGGGTTGAGTTCGGCCAACGACTCATTGGAAAAGGGCTTGTAGCCCGTATGGGTCGCAAGGTTGCGTCCGCCCGCCTGCTGCAGCAGCCAGTCGGCGGCCGTGTCCTTACCGGCAATCAGAGGTTTGCCACCCGCATGCCCGAGCAACAGCAGCACACCTGGCGCGGTCTGTTTCTTCTGGGCCTGGCCGACCCAGGCCCGCTGCTGCTCCAGCTGCTGCTGGTATTGCTCGAACAGCTGCGTCGCCTTGTCTTCGCTACCCAGCAACTTGCCCAGATGCTGCAGGTTGCCCCGCAGGGTCGGCAGGTCGGCCTGGGCCGAGAACAGCTCGACCTGCACCCCGGCGCTGCGCACCTGCGAGAGTACTGGCGGCGGCCCCATCTCTTCGGTACCCACCAGAATCTGCGGGCGCAGGCTGAGAATGCCTTCCGCCGACAACTGACGCTGATAACCGATACTCGGCAGGCTCTTCAGGGATTCGGGATGCTGGCTGGTGGTGTCCACGCCCACCAGCTTCGATTCGGCGCCCAGCGCGCTCACCCATTCGGACAAGGCGCCGCCGGCGCTCACCCAGCGTTGTGGTAGCTCGGCCGCCGCAGCGGCATGGCTGGCCAGAAGTCCGACACAGAGCGCGATTGCGCGGGCACTCGAACGCATAAAGGTATTTCCTTCAGAGAGTGGGCCCACGGAAGCCGCCGTACATGTGACATGCCCTGCAACCCAGGCATCGAAATGAGCAAGCGCCCCACAGGCGAAGCGGCCATTTGATAATTGTTTGCATTTGACCGTCAAGCACAGACATGTTTCACCAAGCGCCCACAGGAAAACTGTGACAGCCTGAGCCCAGAGCCGTCGGTTACCGAGGATAGACATGAAGTTTCTTTGCCCCCCCGGCGATCTGCCGGAGGCTTCCAGCCGAGGTTTCAACCTTGAAGGCCGGCCGCTTTTCGCAGTGCGCCGCGATCAACAGGTATACGTCTACACCAATCGCTGCCCCCATCGCGGGGTCGCTCTGGAGTGGCAACCCGACCAGTTCCTCGATCCCAGCGCCAGCCTGATCCAGTGCGCCACCCACGGTGCGCTGTTTCTGATCGAAAACGGTGAATGCGTGGCCGGCCCCTGTGCCGGGCAATCCCTGACGGCCATCCCCTGCCGGGAAGACAGCCAGGGCATCTGGGTTCAGCTTTAGCCGTTGAGCAATACGTCCAGACGACGGTCGATGCACACTTCCTCGGCGGTCAAGCGTACCCCGTAGGCCAGTACCTCGACCCCGGACGCCACCGCCTCGCGCAGCGCCGCGGCATAACCGGGGTCGATCTCTTCGGCCGGTCGCACCGCTTCGACACCCGACAGGTTGACGCAATACAACTGCACCGCGCGAATACCGTCCCGCGCCAGACAGGCCAATTCCCGCAGATGCTTGGCCCCACGCTGGGTCACCGCATCCGGAAAGGCCGCGACCGCGGAGCCGTCAAAGCCCAGGGTGACGCTTTTGACCTCGACGAAAGCCGGGCCGTCCAGATAGTCCAGGCGGAAGTCGATACGACTGTTTTCCTGGCCATAGGGCACTTCCCGCTTGAGGGCGGTAAAACCGTTCAACTCAGCGATCACCCCGGCGTGCAAGGCTTCTTCCACCAGCGTGTTGGCCCGCGCCGTATTGACGCAAGCCAGCCGCCCCTGGGGCGTTTCGCTGATTTCCCAGGTCCCCGGCAATTTGCGCTTGGGGTCATTGGAACGGCTGAACCAGACCTGCCCACCCTCGACCATGCAATTGAACATGGAACCGGTGTTGGGACAGTGGATGGTCAGTAACTCGCCGCCAATGGTCTCGATATCGGCGAGAAAACGCTTGTAACGACGGACCAGGCGACCTTCTTCGAGTGGGGGATGAAAACGCATCAGCCTTGCCAGCTCCGCAGGCCACGGGCAATCCGCTCCACCGCTTCCTGCAGGCGCGGCAGGCTCTGGATGTAGGCGAACCGGACATGGTGCCCAGCCTGATGGCGACCGAAATCCAGCCCCGGGGTAAAGGCAGTGTGCTCGGTCTCGAGGAAATACCGGCAGAAGGCAAAGGCATCGCCGCCGAAGGCGCTGATATCGGCATACAGGTAGAACGCCCCTTCCGGCTCTACCGCAATGCCAAAACCCAACTCGCGCAGGGCTGGCAGGAGGAAGTCGCGGCGCCGCTGAAACTCGTTGCGACGCTCTTCGAGAATACTGATGGTGTCTGGCTCGAAGCAGGCCAGCGCAGCGTACTGGGCCATGCTCGGGGCGCTGATGTAGAGGTTCTGCGCCAGCTTCTCCAACTCGCCGACCGCCGCCTGCGGCGCCACCAGCCAGCCCAGGCGCCAGCCGGTCATGCCGAAATATTTGGAAAAGCTATTAAGGACAAAGGCGCTGTCATCGACTTCCAGCACACTGGCGGCATCGCAACCGTAGGTCAGACCGTGGTAGATCTCGTCCACCACCAGATGACCGTTACGCGCCTTTACCGCGGCCGACAGCCCCGCCAGTTCGTCGCGGGAAAGCAAGGTCCCGGTGGGGTTGGCCGGCGATGCCACCAGGGCGCCGACACTGTCCTGATCCCAATAGCGCTCCACCAGATCCGGTGTCAGCTGATAACGCACGTCCGGGCCAACCGGCACCAGTTGCGCCGCGCCTTCCACCAGGCGCAGGAAGTGCCGGTTGCAGGGGTAGCCTGGGTCCGCCAGCAGCCAGTGCTTGCCGGGGTCGACCAGCAAGCTGCTGGTCAGCAACAGCGCACCGGAACCACCGGGCGTGATCATGATGCGCTCGGGGTCGATGTCCAGCCTGTAACGCTGCCGATAGAATCCGGAGATGGCTGTGCGCAGCTCGGGAATCCCGCGGGCGGCGGTGTAGCGGGTCCTGCCCGCTTCCAGCGCGGCCTGCCCGGCCTTGATGATCGGCTCAGCCGTGGTGAAGTCCGGTTCACCGATTTCCAGGTGAATCACATCGTGCCCGGCCGCTTGCAGCTCATTGGCACGGGCCAGCAGGGCCATCACGTGGAAAGGTTCGATAGCGCGGCTGCGCGCACTGTAGGGCTGAGCCATTAGCCTTCCTTCATTGAAGTGAGCAAAAAACCGATTCTACCCAACCCCGGGGACAAGGGAGAGCCCAAAGCCTTTGAGCCCCGCCATCCAACCCATTAAAGAACACCGACACCAGGCCCAGGCTTGGCTAAAATCATTAATTGACCAGGCCCCCGAACAGACCAGGCCAGGCGGCATCGACCTTTGCAAGCGCCGCAGGACGCGGGCTCGACAACCGGGAGTAGCGCCGTCCGATTTGATCTGGTAAGTTCGCCCGCTTGCAGTCGCAGGGCCGGCATGTGTCGGTGATGGAGCAATCCTGCGCAATGGATTACATGAGTAGAGGCGGTCCATTTCATGCCCACCCAAGCAAAGCAACAGAATCAATCGATCAGCGGCTTCGAGCCTTATGTTGAAACCGCAGGCGAAGAGTACATGGGCAAGCCCATGCGCGAGCACTTCACCAAGATCCTGAACAAGTGGAAACAGGACTTGATGCAGGAAGTCGATCGCACTGTTGATCACATGAAAGACGAAGCAGCCAACTTCCCCGATCCGGCCGACCGTGCCAGCCAGGAAGAAGAATTCAGCCTGGAACTGCGCGCCCGCGACCGTGAGCGCAAGCTGATCAAGAAGATCGACAAGACGCTGCAACTGATCGAAGACGAAGAATACGGCTGGTGCGAATCCTGCGGCGTCGAGATCGGTATTCGCCGCCTGGAGGCCCGCCCTACCGCCGACATGTGTGTCGACTGCAAGACCCTGGCGGAAATCAAGGAAAAACAAGTCGGCAAATAATCGCTGGCTTGCATGAAAAACGGAGCGTGCGAACGCTCCGTTTTTGTTTCTGCCGCCTCCCCCCCTGTAGGAACGAGCTTGCTCGCGATGGCGATCCGCCAGACGCCATCGTCACCTTGGGACCGAACGAAGTAACATCCTCTCCATGACTGCCTCTCACGCCTCTTCCTACATCGGGCGCTTTGCCCCAACCCCCAGCGGGCACCTGCATTTCGGCTCGCTGGTCGCCGCCCTGGCCTCCTACCTCGATGCCCGCGCCGTCGGCGGCCGCTGGTTGTTGCGCATGGAAGACCTCGATCCACCCCGGGAAGAGCCCGGCGCCCAGGCGGCCATTCTCAAGGCCCTGGAAAGCTACGGCTTCGAGTGGGACGGCGAAATGGTCCGCCAGAGCGAGCGGCACGCGGCCTACGCCGAAGTCCTCAACCGCCTGTTCAACCAGGGCCTGGCTTACGCCTGCACCTGTTCGCGCAAGCAACTGGAGCCCTACCACGGCATTTATCCGGGGCTGTGCCGCAATGCCGGACATGGCCAGGAAGATGCCGCCATCCGCTTGCGCGTGCCGGAGCTGGAATATCGTTTCACTGATCGGGTCCAGGGCGAATTCCGCCAGCACCTGGGACGGGATGTGGGCGACTTCGTGATCCGCCGCCGCGACGGTCTCTACGCCTATCAACTAGCGGTGGTGCTCGACGATGCCTGGCAAGGGGTGACCGATATCGTCCGCGGCGCCGACCTGCTGGACTCCACCCCGCGCCAGCTGTACCTGCAGGAGCTGCTCGGCCTGCCACAGCCGCGCTACCTGCATGTGCCGCTGATCACCCAGCCGGATGGGCATAAACTGGGCAAGTCCTACCGCTCCCCGCCGCTGGCCGCGGACCAGGCCACCCCGCTGCTGTTGCGTGCCCTGCGCGCCCTGGGGCAGAAAACCGACAGCGAAATGGCCCATGTCAGCCCTCGGGAAGTGCTGAGTTGGGGCATCGAACACTGGGATGCTTTACTGATCCCACGCACACTGAGCGTGCCCGAAGCGCAAATCCGCTGACGCCCCTTGCAGGTTGGCGCCCATCCGTTACCATCGCCGCACGTTTTCGGGCACGCACACAATAAAGAGAGGCCGAGATGTACATCTATCGCTTGGTCCTGCTGCTGGTAGTGGGGATCTATCTGTTCTCCCCCGCCATCATGGATTGGTGGATCGATGCTACGGGCGCCTGGTATCGCCCGTATCTGCTCTGGCTGATCCTGATCGTCGTGACCTTCATCCTGCAGAGCCAAAAAGATGCCGATGAGCTTTAGCCTGACCCAGATGATCCTGATCAGCGCCGCGTACCTGCTGGTGCTGTTCGGGGTGGCCTGGATCAGCGAACGCGGCATGATCCCGCGCTCGATCATCCGCCACCCGCTGACCTACACCCTGTCCCTCGGGGTCTACGCCAGCGCCTGGGCCTTTTATGGCACGGTCGGCCTGGCCTATCAGTACGGCTACGGTTTCCTTTCCAGTTATCTCGGGGTTTCCGGCGCCTTCCTGCTGGCGCCGGTGCTGCTTTACCCGATCCTAAAAATCACCCGCACCTACCAACTGTCGTCGCTGGCCGACCTGTTCGCCTTCCGTTTTCGCAGCACCTGGGCCGGCGCGCTGACCACGGTGATCATGCTGGTCGGGGTATTGCCGCTGCTGGCCCTGCAGATCCAGGCAGTCGCGGACTCCATCGGTATCCTCACCCGCGAGCCGGTGCAGCACCGGGTGGCCCTGAGTTTCTGCGCGCTGATCACCCTGTTCACCATCTTCTTCGGCTCCCGGCACATCGCCACCCGGGAAAAACACGAAGGCCTGGTGTTCGCCATCGCCTTCGAGTCGGTGATCAAGCTGATCGCCATTGGTGGCGTCGGCCTCTATGCCCTGTACGGTGTGTTCGATGGGCCGCAACAGCTGGAACTCTGGCTGCTGCAGAACCAGACCGCCCTCGCCGCCCTGCACACGCCATTGCAGGAAGGGCCCTGGCGCACCCTGCTGCTGGTGTTCTTCGCCTCGGCGATCGTGATGCCGCACATGTACCACATGACTTTCACCGAGAACCTCAACCCGCGCTCGCTGGTCAGCGCCAGCTGGGGCCTGCCGCTGTTCCTGTTGCTGATGAGCCTGGCGGTGCCGCTGATCCTCTGGGCCGGCTTGAAACTGGGCGCCACCACCAACCCCGAATACTTCACCCTCGGCATCGGCATCGCCGCCAACAAACCGGCATTGGCCTTGATGGCCTATATCGGTGGGCTTTCCGCCGCCAGCGGCCTGATCATTGTCACCACCCTGGCGCTGTCGGGGATGGCCCTCAACCATCTGGTGCTGCCGCTGTATCAGCCACCGGCCGAAGGCAACATCTACCGCTGGCTGAAATGGACCCGCCGCGCTCTGATCGTGGCCATCATCATGGCCGGCTATGCCTTCTACCTGCTGCTGGGGGCCGAACAGGACCTGGCCAACCTCGGCATCGTGGCCTTTGTCGCGACCCTGCAGTTCCTCCCCGGCGTACTCTCGGTGCTGTACTGGCCGACCGCCAACCGGCGCGGCTTCATCGCCGGGCTGATGGCCGGGACGCTGGTGTGGCTGGTGACCATGTTGCTGCCGTTGATCGGCAACTTGCAGGGCTTCTATATACCGCTACTGAACATGATCTATGTGCTGGACGACACCAGCTGGCACATGGCGGCCATCGCCTCGCTGGCCGCCAACGTCCTGATGTTCACCCTGATTTCGCTGTTCACCAACGCCAGCTCCGAAGAAGCCAGCGCCGCCGAAGCCTGCGCGGTGGACAACGTGCGCCGGCCGCAACGTCGCGAACTGCATGCCGCTTCGCCCCAGGAGTTCGCCACCCAGCTGGCCAAGCCCCTGGGTGCCAAGGCCGCGCAGAAGGAAGTCGAGCAGGCGCTGCGCGACCTCTACCTGCCCTTCGACGAGCGCCGCCCCTATGCCCTGCGCCGCTTGCGCGACCGTATCGAGGCCAACCTGTCCGGCCTGATGGGCCCCAGCGTGGCCCAGGACATGGTGGAAACCTTCCTGCCCTACAAGGCCGGCGGCGAAAACTATGTGACCGAAGACATTCACTTCATCGAAAGCCGGCTCGAGGACTACCACTCGCGCCTGACCGGCCTGGCCGCCGAGCTCGACGCCTTGCGCCGCTACCACCGCCAGACCTTGCAGGAGCTGCCGATGGGTGTCTGCTCCCTGGCCAAGGACCAGGAAATCCTCATGTGGAACAAGGCCATGGAAGAGCTCACCAGCATTCCGGCGCAGCATGTGGTCGGTTCGCGCCTGAGCACCATCGCCGATCCTTGGAGAGAGCTGTTGCAAGGCTTCATCAACATCCCCGATGAACATCTGCATAAACAGCACCTGGCCCTCGACGGCCAGACCCGCTGGCTGAACCTGCACAAGGCCGCCATCGACGAACCCCTGGCCCCGGGCAACAGCGGCCTGGTGCTGCTGGTAGAAGACCTGACCGAAACCCAGATGCTCGAAGACAAGCTGGTGCATTCCGAGCGGCTGGCCAGCATCGGCCGCCTGGCCGCCGGCGTGGCCCACGAAATCGGCAACCCGATCACCGGTATCGCCTGTCTGGCGCAGAACCTGCGCGAAGAGCGCGAAGAAGACGGCGAACTCACCGAAATCAGCGGCCAGATCCTCGAGCAGACCAAGCGGGTATCGCGCATCGTCCAGTCGCTGATGAGCTTCGCCCACGCCGGCAGCCACCAGCACAACGACGAAGTCGTGTGCCTGGCCGAGGTGGCGCAGGATGCCATTGGTCTGCTGGCGCTGAACCGGCGCAACTTCGAAGTGCAATTCTTCAACCTGTGCGATCCGGACCACTGGGTCGACGGCGACCCGCAGCGGCTCGCCCAGGTACTGATCAACCTGCTATCCAATGCCCGCGACGCCTCACCGGCGGGCAGCGCGGTACGGGTCAAGAGCGAGGCCGGCGAACACACGATCGACCTGATCGTCGAAGACGAAGGCAGCGGCATCCCCTCGAGCATCATGGATCGACTGTTCGAACCCTTCTTCACCACCAAGGATCCTGGCGAGGGCACCGGACTGGGCCTTGCACTGGTCTATTCCATCGTTGAAGAGCATTATGGACAAATCACCATCGACAGCCCGGCTGACACCGAAAGCCAACGCGGCACCCGTATCCGGGTGACTTTACCGCGTCATGTCGAAGCGACGTCCGCTGTGAACTGAGACCGTCGAGAGAATCGAATCAATGCCGCACATTTTGATCGTCGAAGACGAAACAATTATCCGCTCCGCCTTGCGCCGCCTGCTGGAACGCAACCAGTACCAGGTCAGCGAAGCCGGTTCCGTGCAGGAAGCACAAGAGCGTTTCAGCATTCCCACGTTCGACCTGATCGTCAGCGACCTGCGCCTGCCGGGCGCCCCCGGCACCGAACTGATCAAGCTCGGCCAGGGCACCCCGGTGCTGATCATGACCAGCTACGCCAGCCTGCGCTCGGCGGTCGACTCGATGAAGATGGGCGCGGTGGACTACATCGCCAAGCCTTTCGACCACGACGAAATGCTCCAGGCCGTGGCGCGCATCCTGCGCGACCGCCAGACCGCGCAAAGCAGCCCCAACGAGCGGCCGGCCGCCAAGCCGGGCAACGGTGCGGACAAATCCAGCGCCAGCAACGGTGAAATCGGCATCATCGGCTCCTGCCCACCGATGCAGGATCTGTACAGCAAGATCCGCAAGGTCGCCCCGACAGACTCCAATGTACTGATCCAGGGTGAGTCCGGGACCGGCAAGGAACTGGTAGCCCGCGCCCTGCACAACCTGTCCAAGCGTGCCAAGGCGCCAATGATCTCGGTGAACTGCGCGGCCATTCCGGAAACCCTGATCGAGTCCGAGCTGTTCGGACATGAAAAAGGCGCCTTCACCGGTGCCAGCGCCGGGCGCGCCGGCTTGGTGGAAGCGGCGGACGGCGGCACCCTGTTCCTCGACGAAATCGGCGAACTGCCACTCGAAGCCCAGGCCCGCCTGTTGCGTGTGCTGCAGGAAGGCGAGATTCGCCGGGTCGGTTCGGTGCAATCGCAGAAGGTCGATGTGCGCCTGATCGCCGCGACCCACCGCGACCTCAAGAGCCTGGCCAAGATCGGCCAGTTCCGTGAAGACCTGTATTACCGCCTGCACGTGATTGCCCTGAAACTGCCAGCCCTGCGCGAGCGCGGCGCCGACGTCAACGAAATCGCCAATGCCTTCCTCGCCCGTCAAAGCGCGCGCGTGGGCCGCACTGATCTGAAGTTCGCTCCGGACGCCGAGCAAGCCATTCGTCACTACTCGTGGCCAGGTAACGTTCGCGAACTGGAAAACGCCGTCGAGCGCTCGGTCATCCTGTGCGAAAGCCCGGAAATCTCCGCCGAGCTGCTGGGTATCGATATCGAACTGAGCGATCTGGAAGACGACGAATTCATCGGCCTGGCGCCCCAGGCCGCCAACGCCAACAACAGCAGCCACGAGCCGACCGAAGACCTGTCGCTGGAAGACTACTTCCAGCATTTCGTCCTCGAGCACCAGGACCATATGACCGAAACCGAACTGGCGCGCAAACTGGGCGTCAGCCGCAAATG
Source organism: Pseudomonas sp. GW456-L12 (assembly GCF_059424045.1). Lineage (NCBI taxonomy): Bacteria > Pseudomonadati > Pseudomonadota > Gammaproteobacteria > Pseudomonadales > Pseudomonadaceae > Pseudomonas > Pseudomonas sp. GW456-L12. The sequence continues at coordinate 45,138 of NZ_JBWKZA010000030.1, read as the reverse complement.
CCTATGGGAACGCCGCCAGCGCCTGGGCATCCCACGGCGCAAGACCGGGGTCGCCAGCGAAAGCTGAAGTCCGGCGGTAACGGGTTGCGGGTAACACGCGACCTTGTGAAAAAACTGTTACCTCAGTCATTTCACGTAACAAAAGCCGGGGCTTAAGGTAACGAAGCCCCGGCTTTTTTTCGCCCGCGAGAACTTCAACACCACGCCTAACCCCTTGTTTTACTGGGCTTCGCAAAAGTTGGCACGGCACCTGCTATATGTTTGGTACAAGAACAATAACAAGCAATGCATAAGACAATAAAAATAAGACGAATCGACTCACGCACAATAAAAACAACACGGCGGAGGCGCAGCTAACTGATTCTTTTGGAGAGGCGTTGTCATTGGGGCTTGCCCCACAACCAGGCCGAGAACAACAAAAACTGCCCTAAGGCAGAGCCTGAACTGGTTGGATCATCGATCATTGCAACACAGCGACCAAAGCAATCCGTTTGCTCTTGGCTCCCGATTGGGAGGGTCATCCTGGGTTAACCAGGTGACAAGGGCGTTAAACAAAAACAAAAAGCCCGAAACCAATAATAAAAATAGAGCACGCAAACACTTCTGGGGGAGCTTCGGCTCCCCTTGTGGTTTCCGCGATTGCGACTTTACTGACGCAAAGCCCCGCCAACCCGCATTCCAAAGCCCCGCGCACGACTCGCCGCAGCTTCCTACACCATCCCCCGACTAAATGCTAGAATCCCCGCCCATCATGCGGTCATTCTTCGTTATGGCCGAACATTCCTTCAAACAGTGCATCCCATGCTGAAGAAGTTGTTCCAGTCATTCCGTTCTCCCTTGCGTCGTACGCAACACAAACGCAGCACGCCTGAAGTGCTCAACAGCAGCCAACACTCGCTGCAACGCGCCCAGTTCAGCCGTTATGCGGTGAACATCGTCGAACGCCTGCAGAACGCCGGCTACCAGGCCTACCTGGTCGGCGGTTGCGTGCGCGACATGTTGCTCAATATCACCCCCAAGGATTTCGACGTTGCCACCAGCGCCACGCCGGAACAGGTGCGGGCCGAATTCCGCAATGCACGGATCATCGGCCGTCGGTTCAAGCTGGTGCATATCCACTTCGGTCGCGAAATCATCGAGGTCGCGACCTTCCGCGCCAATCACCCGCAAAACGATGAAGAGGAAGACAGCAACCAATCCTCGCGCAACGAAAGCGGGCGCATCCTGCGCGACAACGTGTACGGCACCCTCGAAGAGGACGCCCAGCGCCGCGACTTCACCATCAACGCCCTGTATTACGATCCGGTCAGCGAACGCATCCTCGATTACGCCAACGGCGTGCACGACATTCGCAATCACCTGGTCCGCCTGATCGGCGATCCACGCCAGCGCTACCAGGAAGACCCGGTACGCATGCTGCGGGCTGTGCGCTTCGCCGCCAAGCTGGATTTCGGCATCGAGAAACACACTGCCACACCGATCCGCGACCTGGCCCCCATGCTGCGGGAAATCCCCTCGGCGCGTCTGTTCGAGGAAGTGCTCAAGCTGTTCCTGTCCGGCCATGCCGCCGACACCTTCGAGATGCTGGTCGACCTGCAACTGTTCGATCCGCTGTTCCCGGCCAGCGCCGAGGCACTGGAGTACAACCCGACCTACACCCATACGCTGATCAGCGAAGCCCTGGTCAATACCGACCTGCGCATCAAGCAGAACAAGCCGGTAACCCCAGCCTTCCTGTTCGCCGCGCTGCTGTGGCCTGCCTTGCCAGCTCGCGTGCTGCACCTTCAGGAACGCGGCATGCCGCCGATTCCGGCGATGCAGGAAGCCGCTCACGAATTGATCAGCGAACAGTGCCAGCGCATCGCCATTCCAAAACGCTTCACCATGCCGATCCGCGAAATCTGGGACATGCAGGAACGTCTGCCACGCCGCAGCGGCAAGCGCGCCGATCAACTGCTGGACAACCCGCGGTTCCGCGCCGGCTATGACTTCCTGCTGCTGCGTGAAAGCGCCGGCGAACAGACCGATGGCCTGGGCGAATGGTGGACCGACTATCAGGACGCCAACGAAGCCGGTCGCCGCGACATGATTCGCGATCTGAGCGGCAAGGACGAAGCCGGCACAGGTCCGCGCAAGCGTCGCCGCAGCAGTGGCGCCAAACGCAAACGCGCCACCGCCGGCGCACCGAGCGCTTCCGGCGAATAACCCGATGGAACGCATCTACATCGGCATGGGCAGCAACCTGGCTGCCCCGGCAGAGCAATTGCGCAGCGCGATCGACGCCCTGGCGCAGTTGCCGCACAGCCAACTGGCGGGGGTCTCGGCCTTCTATCAAAGCGATTCCCTGCTGCCCGGCCAACCGCGTTACACCAACGCCGTGGCCGCCCTGGACAGCAGCCTCGCGCCCCTCGAACTGCTGGACGCGCTGCAAGCCATCGAAAACGGCCAGGGCCGCGAGCGTCTCGAACGTTGGGGGCCACGCACCCTGGACCTGGACATCCTGCTGTTCGGCGATCGACTGATCGACGAACCGCGGCTCAAGGTCCCGCATTACCATATGCAGGCCCGGGCCTTCGTCCTCTATCCCCTGGCCGAACTGGCCCCCATCGACCTGCAACTGGCCGACGGCCGCCACCTGCGCGATCTGCTCGCCGCCTGCCCATTTGTCGGCCTGGAACGCCTGGCCTGACTGCTGAAACGCATCAGTTACGGCGGTAACACTCACGCCGTAACAATGCGGTAACACATGCAATTGACTTCCCGAGTTCTCCTCACGACTATAGGCGTCCCGTTGCCGCCAACCCGGCGTTACAGGGCGCAATCCAGGCCTTATAAGCACGACAACAGACCGTGCGCCTGTATAGATAAGAATCACGCGCGTTACTCGCAGCAGTTTCCAGAGCGCCTGAATGAGGACCTTTTTTCATGCCAGACATCACCCTGACCACCCTGCAAGGCCTCAAGCAGAAAGGTGAAAAAATCACCATGCTGACCTGCTATGACGCGACCTTCGCCCACACCTGTTGCCAGGCTGGCGTTGAAGTACTGCTGGTGGGCGACTCCCTCGGCATGGTCTTGCAAGGGCACGACAGCACACTGCCGGTCACTACCGCCGAGATGGCCTACCACGTCGCCGCGGTCAAACGCGGTAACAGTGGCGCCCTGATCCTCGCCGACCTGCCGTTCATGGCCTACGCCACCACCGAACAGGCCCTGAACAACAGCGCCCAGTTGATGCAGGCCGGTGCGCACATGATCAAGGTCGAAGGCGCGCTCTGGCTGGCGGAGTCCATCCGCCTGCTGGCCGAACGCGGTATCCCGGTCTGCGCCCACATGGGCCTGACCCCGCAATCGGTGAACATCCTCGGCGGCTACAAGGTCCAGGGCCGTAACGAAAACCAGGCCCGGCAGATGCGTGCCGACGCCATCGCCCTGGAAGCGGCGGGCGCAGCGATGCTGCTGCTCGAATGCGTGCCGAGCGAACTGGCGGCGGAAATCACCCAGGCGGTGAAGATTCCGGTGATCGGCATCGGTGCCGGCAGCGGCACCGACGGTCAGGTGCTGGTTCTGCACGACATGCTGGGCCTGTCCCTGAGCGGTCGCGCGCCGAAGTTCGTGAAGAACTTCATGGCCGGCCAGGAAAGCATCCAGGCCGCCCTGAGCGCCTACGTCAATGAAGTCAAGGCCGTGACCTTCCCAGGCGCCGAACACGGGTTTTCTGCATGAATACTGTAAAAACCGTACGTGAACTGCGTGCCGCCGTGGCCCGTGCCCGCAGCGAGGGCAAGCGCATCGGCTTCGTACCGACCATGGGTAACCTGCACAGCGGTCATTCGGCCCTGGTGACCAAGGCGGCCCAGCGGGTGGATTTCGTGGTGGCGAGCATTTTCGTCAACCCGCTGCAGTTCGGCGCCGGCGAAGACCTCGACAAGTACCCGCGGACCCTGGCCGCCGACCAGGAAAAGCTCCTGCAAGCCGGTTGCCATCTGCTGTTCGCCCCGACCGTCGAAGAGATGTACCCCGACGGCATGGACGGCCAGACCCGGGTCAGCGTGCCGCAGCTCTCCGAAGGCCTGTGCGGCGCCAGCCGTCCCGGGCATTTCGAAGGAGTGGCCACGGTGGTCAGCAAGCTGTTCAACATGGTGCAGCCGGACCTTGCGGTCTTCGGCCAGAAGGACTTCCAGCAACTGGCGGTGATCCGCGCCCTGGTGCATGACCTGAACATGCCGATCCAGATCATCGGCGAGCCCACCGTACGTGCCGCCGACGGCCTCGCGCTGTCGTCGCGCAACGGCTACCTGAGCGAGGAACAACGTGCCATCGCCCCCGCGATCTATCGTGGCCTGACTCAGATCGCCGAGGCCATCAGCCAGGGCGAGCGGGACTATCCAAAGCTGCTGGACGAGCAAAGACGAGTGCTCGAAGCCGCAGGTTTGCGCCCCGATTACCTGGAAATCCGCCATGCCCGGACCCTGCGCCCGGCCACCGCGCAAGACCGCGACCTGGTGATCCTGGCGGCGGCCTATCTGGGCGCTACCCGCCTGATCGACAACCTGCATCTGGACCTCGACGCCTAGGTTCCAAGGGCCGATTGCCCGAAGCCCGACCTTCGGGCAAACTGCCGCCGCCCGGGGCCTGCAGCGATGCTGCGGGCCCTGTTCGAGGACCTGACCGAGAGAACCACTCATGCACGCCATCATGCTCAAGGCCAAGCTGCATCGCGCCGAAGTCACCCACGCTGTGCTCGACTACGAAGGCTCCTGCGCCATCGACGGCGAATGGCTGGACTTGTCCGGTATCCGTGAGTACGAACAGATCCAGATCTACAACGTCGACAATGGCGAACGCTTCACCACCTACGCCATTCGTGGCGAGGAAGGCTCGCGCATGATCTCGGTCAACGGCGCCGCCGCACACAAGGCCAAGGTCGGCGACCGGGTGATCATCTGCGCTTACGCTCACTACAGCGAAGCCGAACTGCTCAACTTCAAGCCACGCATGCTCTATATGGCGCCGGGCAACGAGCTGAGCCACACCAGCCATGCCATCCCAGTTCAGGTCGCCTGAACCCCAGTCATTCTCACCCCCCTGAAATCCCGTTCGTGCGCGGCTCTGAGGCGCCGGTGTAAAAAAGTACCGGCCGCAGGTCAGACAAAGCCAAGACAGATCAGCACGCGAGAGTTACTGTTATCGCCCTGCGTGCTTAATCGTGTCAGCGCAGGTTTGACCGAACGTTATTCTTCGAGCAGGACGTTCCGGGCTTTTCAGTGTCCAACAGGCAGTTCAAGTAAAAGGAAAACCGCAGCGATGGCGTACTACCGCACTCCTCACGACGTTACCGCTCTGCCCGCCTGGCAAGCGTTGAATGACCACCGCCAGGCCATGCAGGATTTCAGCATGCGCGAGGCCTTCAATGCCGACCCGCAGCGCTTTCATCAATTCAGCCTCAGCGGCTGTGGGCTTTTTCTCGATTACTCGAAGAACCTGATCACCTCCGAAACCCGCAACCTGCTGGTGGGCCTGGCCAACGAAGCCGGCCTGCAGGACGCGATCAAGGCGTTGTTCGCCGGTGAGCTGGTCAACTCTTCCGAAGGCCGTCCGGCCCTGCACACCGCCCTGCGCCGCCCAGTGGGCGACAAGCTGTCGGTCAACGGCGTCAACGTGATGCCGGAAGTGCACAAGGTGCTGAACCAGATCACCGAGCTGGTCGGGCGCATCCATGACGGCCTGTGGCGTGGCTACACCGAAAAGCCGATCACCGACGTGGTGAACATCGGCATCGGCGGCTCCTTCCTCGGCCCGGAGCTGGTGTCCGAAGCCCTGTTGTCCTACGCCCAGAAAGGCGTGCGTTGCCATTACCTGGCCAATATCGACGGCAGCGAGTTCCATGAGCTGTCCTCGAAGATCCGCGCCGAAACCACGCTGTTCATTGTCTCGTCGAAGTCCTTCAATACCCTGGAAACCCTGAAGAACGCCCAGGCCGCACGCGCCTGGTACCTGGCTCAGGGCGGCTCCGAGGCCGAGCTGTATCGCCACTTCATCGCAGTGTCGAGCAACAACGCCGCCGCGGTGGCCTTCGGCATCCGCGAAGAGAACATCTTCCCGATGTGGGACTGGGTCGGCGGGCGTTACTCGCTGTGGTCGGCCATCGGCCTGCCGATCGCCCTGGCCATCGGCATGTCCAACTTCAAGGAACTGCTGTCCGGTGCCTACACCATGGACCAGCACTTCCAGACCGCGCCGTTCGAGCAGAACATGCCGGTTCTCCTGGCCCTCCTGGGCGTGTGGTACGGCAACTTCTGGGGCGCGCAAAGCCACGCGATCCTGCCGTACGACCACTACCTGCGCAACATCACCAAGCACTTGCAGCAGCTGGACATGGAATCCAACGGCAAGAGCGTGCGCCAGGACGGCACGCCGGTTTCCACCGACACCGGCCCGGTGATCTGGGGTGGCGTGGGCTGCAACGGCCAGCACGCGTACCACCAGTTGTTGCACCAGGGCACCCAGCTGATTCCGGCCGACTTCATCGTGCCGATCGTCAGCTTCAACCCGGTCGCCGACCATCACCAGTGGCTGTACGCCAACTGCCTGTCGCAAAGCCAGGCGCTGATGCTTGGCAAGACGCGCGCCGAGGCCGAGGCCGAGCTGCGTGAAAAAGGCCTGAGCGAGGCCGAAGTCCAGAAGCTGGCACCGCACAAGGTGATCCCCGGCAACCGCCCGAGCAACACCCTGGTGGTCGAGCGCATCAGCCCGCGCCGCCTGGGCGCACTGGTGGCGATGTACGAACACAAGGTCTTCGTGCAGAGCGTGATCTGGGGCATCAACGCCTTTGACCAATGGGGCGTGGAGCTGGGCAAGGAGCTGGGCAAGGGCGTCTACAACCGTCTGGTCGGCAGCGAAGAAACCCCGGCCGAGGATGCTTCGACCCAGGGCCTGATCAACTACTTCCGCGGTCGCCACCGCGGCTGATAGCCCGCTGAAATCCCCCTTCGCGAACCGGCCCACTGCTGTGCAAACCCCTTCCATTGCATAGCAGCGGGCCGATTCGCGATCGGTCGCCCAAGACCGCCCTCCCCTTGAACCCCTTCCGATCAAGGCGCATCTTTATTACTTGTCGCTAAAACAAGAATAAGGAACCGTCATGTTCGATATCAGCATGTTCCCCCAAGCCGATGCCGTCCGCCGGGCCGCACAACTGAGTCAGGACGACTACCAGCGGCTGTACCGCGAATCCATCGAGCACCCCAGTACCTTCTGGGCTGAACAGGCCACCCGCTTTCTCGACTGGAGCGCTCCCTGGCAAACCGTGCAGCGCTACGACCTGAAAACCGGCGCCGCCAGCTGGTTCGCCGGCGGCCAGTTGAACGTCAGCTACAACTGCATCGACCGCCATCTGGAAAAACGCGGCGATCAGGTAGCAATCATCTGGGAAGGCGACGACCCTACCGAGTCGCTGCAAATCACCTACAAGAAACTCCATCACTACGTCTGCCGCCTGGCCAACGTCCTGAAAAGCCGCGGCGTGAAAAAAGGCGACCGGGTGTGCATCTACATGCCGATGATCCCCGAGGCGGCCTACGCCATGCTCGCCTGCACCCGTATCGGTGCGGTGCACTCGGTGGTCTTTGGCGGATTTTCCCCGGACGCGCTGCGCGACCGCATTCTCGACGCCGACTGCCGCACCGTGATCACCGCTGACGAAGGGGTGCGCGGCGGCAAGTTCGTGCCCTTGAAAAACAACGTCGACAAGGCCCTGCAAAGCTGCCCGAACGTCAGCACCGTGGTGGTGATCGAGCGCACCCAGAACCCGGTGAACTGGGTCGAAGGCCGCGACCTCTGGTATCACCAGGCCCTGCGCGACGTCGAAGACGACTGCCCGCCGCAACCGATGGACGCCGAGGACCCGCTGTTCATCCTCTACACCTCCGGCAGCACCGGTAAACCCAAAGGCGTGCTGCACACCACCGGCGGCTACTTGCTGCAAGCGGCGATGACCTTCAAATACGTACTGGACTACCGCGAAGGCGAAGTCTTCTGGTGCACCGCCGACGTCGGCTGGGTCACCGGCCACAGCTACATCGTCTACGGCCCGCTGGCCAATGGCGCGACCACCCTGATCTTCGAGGGCGTGCCCAGTTATCCGAGCAGTTCGCGCTTCTGGGAGGTCATCGACAAGCACCGGGTGAACATCTTCTACACCGCCCCCACCGCATTGCGGGCGCTGATGCGCGAAGGCCCCGAGCCGCTGCAACACACCTCGCGCAGCAGCCTGCGCCTGCTGGGCACTGTCGGCGAGCCGATCAACCCGGAAGCCTGGGAATGGTATTTCAATAGCGTCGGCGAGCAGCGCTGCCCGATCGTCGATACCTGGTGGCAGACCGAAACCGGCGGCATCATGCTCAGCCCGCTGGTCAGCGCCAGCTACATCAAGCCGGGCTGTGCCACCCGCCCGATGTTCGGCGTGCAACCGGTGCTGCTGGATGAGCACGGCAAGGAAATCAACGGCGCCGGCAGCGGCATCCTGGCGATCAAGGCCAGTTGGCCGGCGCAGATCCGCAGCGTCTACGGCGACCCGCAGCGCATGGTCGAGACCTATTTCAAACCCTACCCGGGCTACTACTTCACCGGCGATGGCGCGCGGCGCGATGAAGACGGCGACTACTGGATCACCGGACGCATCGACGACGTGATCAATGTGTCCGGGCATCGCATCGGCACCGCCGAAGTCGAGAGCGCCCTGGTCCTGCACGACAGCATCGCCGAGGCTGCGGTGGTCGGCTATCCCCACGACCTCAAGGGCCAGGGCATCTATGCCTTTGTCACCCCGATGAACGGCGTCGAGCCCAGCGAAGAACTGAAGAAGGAACTGTTGAGCCTGGTCAGTAGCGAGATCGGCAGTTTCGCCAAGCCGGAACTGATCCAGTGGGCGCCGGCCTTGCCGAAAACCCGCTCGGGCAAGATCATGCGGCGTATCCTGCGCAAGATCGCCTGCAACGAGCTCGACAGCCTGGGCGATACCTCGACCCTGGCCGACCCGAGCGTGGTCGAGGGCCTGATCGATAAACGCCTGAACCTCTGAGCGGGGCCTCGGGCCTCAACCAAGGAACAGCCAAGCGGTATGGAATTCATTCGCAGTCGTATCGAAACCCAGGTGATGAGCCTGGGTGGCCTGTCGCTGGGCCAGCTCGACCTGGACAACCCCAAGGGCGACCCGGGCCTGTTCGGCCCGGACGCCATCTGCTGGCAGGTACATGGCGATTTCAGCAGCATGCTGATCGGTGGTATCAGCGCCTTGCTGATGCAGGCCCTGCACCCACTGGCCCTGGCCGGGGTCTGGGATCACTCGAACTTCCGGGAAGACATGATCGGGCGCCTGCGGCGCACCGCACAGTTCATTTCCGGCACCACCTTCGGCTCGCGCCAGGATGCCGAATGGCTGATCGACAAGGTGCGCACCATTCACCTGCAGATCGTCGGCCATGCGCCAGATGGCCGGCCGTACGCCGCCAGCGATCCGCAACTGCTGACCTGGGTGCATGTGGCCGAGGTCAGCAGCTTTCTGGCGGCGCACCTGCGTTATCGCAACCCGCACCTGTCGCCTGCCGACCAGGACCGTTACTACGGGGAAGTCGCGCTGATCGCCGAGCGTCTTGGCGCCACTGATGTGCCGCGCTCGCGTCGGGCCGTGGCGGATTACCTGGCACGGATGCGCCCACAGCTGCTCTGCGATGAACGCAGCCGCGAGGTGCTGCGTTTGCTCTTGGCGGCACCTGCCCCCAGCCGCCTGGCCAAGCCATTTGGCTCGTTGATGATGCAGGCCGGCATCGACCTGCTGCCCGACTGGGCCAGCGACATGCTCGGCGTCAACCAGGGTCTGCTGCAACGCCAGCTGATCCGCGCCAGCGTCAACCGCAGTGCGCCGATGCTGCGCTGGGCGGTACGCAACGGCTCGATACATCGCGCACGCCGGCGCATGGGCCTGTAATACCCGACCGGGCGAACAGAACGCGACCCACCGGTTCGCGATTGGCGACGTCGCGACCTTCTATGCAACCATGATTTTCCAAGTTCTCGCGCGTCGGCCCCCTCCTATCACCACCGACCGATGCCGCCAATGACAATGAGGATTCGCGCCATGCAAGACGTCGTAATCGTTGCCGCCACCCGCACCGCGGTCGGCAGTTTCCAGGGTTCGCTGGCGACCATCCCCGCGGTCGATCTGGGGGCCGCGGTGATCCGCCAGCTGCTGGCCCAGACCGGCCTGGACGGCGCCCAGGTCGATGAAGTGATCATGGGCCAGGTGCTCACCGCCGGCGCCGGGCAGAACCCGGCGCGCCAGGCCGCGATCAAGGCCGGCCTGCCCCACGCCGTGCCGGCGCTGACCCTGAACAAGGTCTGCGGCTCCGGCCTCAAGGCCCTGCACCTGGGCGCCCAGGCGATCCGCTGCGGCGACGCCGAGGTGATCATCGCCGGCGGCCAGGAGAACATGAGCCTGGCCAATTACGTGCTGCCCGGTGCCCGCACCGGTCTGCGCATGGGTCACAGCCAGATCGTCGATAGCATGATCAGCGACGGCCTGTGGGACGCCTTCAACGACTACCACATGGGCATCACCGCCGAGAACCTGGTGGACAAATACGCCATCAGCCGCGAAGCCCAGGACGCCTTCGCCGCCGCCTCGCAGCAGAAGGCCGTGGCCGCCATCGAGGGCGGGCGCTTCGTCGATGAGATCACCCCGATCCTGATTCCCCAGCGCAAGGGCGAGCCCGTGGCCTTCGCCACCGACGAACAACCGCGCGCCGGCACCACCGCCGAATCCCTGGGCAAGCTCAAGCCGGCCTTCAAGAAGGACGGCACGGTCACCGCCGGCAACGCCTCGTCGCTGAACGACGGCGCCGCCGCGGTGATCCTGATGAGCGCCGCCAAGGCCCGGGCCCTGGGCCTGCCGGTGCTGGCGAAGATCGCCGCCTACGCCAACGCCGGGGTCGACCCGGCGATCATGGGCATCGGCCCGGTGTCGGCCACCCGTCGTTGCCTGGACAAGGCCGGCTGGTCCCTGGAGCAATTGGACCTGATCGAAGCCAACGAAGCCTTCGCCGCCCAGGCGCTGTCGGTGGGCAAGGAACTAGGTTGGGACGCGAGCAAGGTCAACGTAAACGGCGGCGCCATCGCCCTCGGCCACCCGATCGGCGCCTCGGGCTGCCGAGTGCTGGTGACCCTGCTGCACGAGATGCTCAAGCGCGATGCCAAAAAAGGCCTGGCCACCCTGTGCATCGGTGGCGGCCAGGGCGTGGCATTGGCCATCGAACGCTGATCACAATCCCCTTGTAGGAGCGGCCGGTCGACGCTCGATTGCTCGCGATGGACCTCAACGGTAACGCGGTCTGCCTGGTGCATCGCGGTGTTGCGGCCGATCTTTCGCGAGCAAGCTCGCTCCTACACAGAGGACAAAACGAAACTGGTAGACTGCCCCGCCCAATCATCCGCAAGGCGCCCGCATGTCTTCCTTGAATCAGGCGCTGCGCGCCGCCCTCGATCATCGCCAGGACCTGCTCGTCGAGCTGCATCAGCAAGGCACCGACTGCTATCGGCTGTTCCATGGCAGCCAGGAAGGCGCCGGGGGCCTGACCATCGATCGTTACGGCCCGCAGCTGCTGGTGCAAAGCTTTCACCAGACGCTGGAACGCGATGCCTTGCTGCAATTGCACGAGACCGTCCAGGAGCAACTGGGCCTGGACACCCTGCTGGTCTACAACGACCGCTCCCGGGGCAACTCACGCATCGACCGCGAGGACTCGGTTTACCGCGCCGAAGAAGAGGCGCTCAAAGACCTGGTCGGTCACGAATGGGGCTTGAACTACCGGGTACGCGGTCGCCATGCCGGCCAGGACCCGCTGCTGTTTCTCGACCTGCGCAACGCCCGTGGCTGGGTCAAGGCCCACAGCGCCGGCAAGAGCGTGCTGAACCTGTTCGCCTATACCTGTGGCGTCGGCCTGAGTGCCGCGGCAGGCGGTGCCCGCGAGGTGTGCAACCTGGACTTCGCCGAGGGCAACCTGGCGGTCGGCCGCGAGAACGGCCAGCTCAATCCGCAATTGCCGGCCATGCAGTTCGTGCAATCGGATTACTTCCCGGCGATCCGGCAACTGGCCGGCCTGCCCATCAGCCAGCGCCGTGGACAAAAGCTGCCCAGCTACCCACGCCTGGAACAGCGCCAGTACGACCTGGTGCTGCTCGACCCGCCGGCCTGGGCCAAGAGTGCATTCGGCACCGTCGACCTGCTGCGCGACTATCAGAGTCTGCTCAAGCCTGCCCTGCTGGCCACCGCCGACAATGGCGTGCTGATCTGCTGCAACAACCTGGCGAAAGTCACGCTGGACGACTGGCGCGAACAGGTGCTGCGCTGTGCCGAAAAAGCCGGTCGCCCGGTACGCGAATGGCAGGTGCTGACACCCGCTCGTGACTTCCCGTCCATGGACCAGCAACCGCCGCTCAAGACCCTGATCCTGCATCTGTGATCTGTTGCGAGGAATCTGAACAATCCTGTTTGCGACCGTCATGGGATTGTTTCGGAACCGGAAACGCATGCCATACTCCAACGCACTTCCGATTCAGATAGATGAAGCCTCGCATGTCCAAAGGATTGATCCGCGCTATCGGCGCCTTGTTGACCGCTCTCGCCCTGTACAGCCTGTTGGGCTTTCTGATTTTGCCGGGCATCGCCTTGCGAGTGGCCAATCAACAGTTGGCCAACTACGCGACGGTACCGGCAAAGATCCAGCGCATCGAACTCAACCCGTTCAGTCTCGAACTGACGCTCTGGGGCCTGAATATCGGTGAGCCGGGGAAGGAGCAGGTGGCCTTCGAACGTCTCTACGCCAACCTGCAACTGGACAGCCTCTGGACCCGCGCGCTGCACCTGGCCGATATCGAGCTGGACAAACCCAAGAGCGAGATCCTGTTCGCCAAGGACGGCAAGCTCAACCTGCTGGGCCTGTTCAACCTGCCCGCCAGCGAACCCACTCCGGACGACCCCGAAGCCAAACCGTTCCCCCTGCGTATCGGGCGCATCAAGCTGGCGGGCGGTTATGTGCACTTCCAGGACGCGCGGCCCAGCGAGCCCATCGATTTCCTCTACGACAAACTCGATCTCGAGCTGAAGAACCTCAGCACCCTGCCCGATGACAGTGCCGACATGACCCTGGTCGCCGCGGGCCCCGCGGGCGGTCAGATCGATTGGAGCGGCAATTTCAGCCTGACGCCAATCGCCTCCGAAGGCACCCTGAAAGTCACCGACGGCCAGATGAAAGCCTGGTGGCCCTATGTCCGCGACGCACTGCCCCTGGTCCTCGAAGACGGCGTGCTGAACCTCAACACCCGCTACAAGCTAAACCTGTCCAAGGAAACCGAACTGCTGCTCAGCGATGCCTCGGTCAGCGTCGCGCCCTTCGCCATCAAGGCTCCGGACGGTCGGCCGCTGGCCCGCCTGGAGCGCCTGGACGTCAGTGAAACCACGGTCGACCTGGCCAAGCAGCAAGTGGTGGTCGGCAAGATCCGCAGCCAGAAACTGGAAACCTGGGCCGCCCTGGAGGCCGATGGCCAACTGGACTGGCAGAAACTGTTCGCCAGCCAGCCGGCCAAACCGGCTGCCAAGCCCGCTCCGGCCGCCGCCGATACTCCGCCGGCTCCCGCTCCGGCGCCGAGCAAACCCTGGCAGGTGCTGCTCAAGGACGTGCAACTGCGCAATTACCAGGTGCACCTGGCGGACCGTCAGGCCAAGCCGGCCGTGGCCCTGGAGGTCGGCCCGCTGAACGTCGACGTGCAGAACTTCGACAGCCTCAACCAGTCGCCTTTCAACCTCAAGCTCGACACCGAAGTGGGCAAACAGGGCAAGATCCTCGCCAACGGCGTGGTCAACCTGCAACCGGTGACCGCCAAGCTGGCGGTGCAGACCAAGGACATCGACCTGCGGGTCGCCCAGTCCTACATCAGCCCGTTCATTCGCCTGGAGCTGCGCAGCGGCATGCTCGGCAGCGACCTGGCGGTGGACCTGAAAAACATCGATCCCCTGACATTCAGCGTGACTGGCCGCGCACAGGTCGACCAGTTGCACACCCTGGACACCCTGAAAACCCGCGATTTCGTGAAATGGCAGCAACTGGTGCTCGAAGGCCTGAACTATCAGCACGGCGACAGCCTGACGATCAACAAGGTCAACCTGATGCAGCCCTATGCGCGCTTCATGATCAACGATGACCGCACCACCAACATCGATGACCTGCTGATCCCGCAACCGGCCGACAGCGCGCCGAAAGGCGCAGCCAAGCCGGCCGCCAAGGAAAAACCCCTCGGCATCCATATCGGCCAGATCGCCATCAACGACGGTTCGGCCAACTTCGCCGACTTCAGCCTGACCCCCAACTTCGCCACGGCCGTCCAGCAACTCAATGGCCAGATCGGCACCATCGACAGCCGCCAGGCAAAACCGGCCAGCGTCGATATCAAGGGCAAGGTCGACCGTTATGCGCCGGTCACCATCAAGGGCAGCGTGAACCCCTTCGATCCAATGGCCGCACTGGACATCGCCACCAGCTTCAAACGCGTCGAACTGACCAACCTGACCCCCTACTCCGGCAAGTTCGCCGGCTACCGCATCCGCAAGGGCCGGCTCAACCTCGACCTGCACTACGTCATCACCAACGGCCAGCTCAAGGCCGAAAACAAAGTGGTGGTCGAACAACTGGAGCTGGGGGAAAAAGTCGACAGCCCGGATGCCGTGAGCCTGCCACTGAAACTGGCGGTCGCCTTGCTCAAGGATGTCGACGGCAAGATCTCCATCGAACTGCCGGTGACGGGCGATCTGAACAACCCGCAGTTCAGCGTCATGCCGATTGTCTGGCAGACCCTGCGCAACCTGATCGTCAAGGCTGCCGCGGCACCGTTCAAACTGATTGGCGGGCTGGTCGCGGGTGGCGGTTCGGAAGACTTGGGCAGTGTCTCGTTCGCCCCGGGCTCGAGTGACTTGAGCCCGGAATCGGAAGCAACGCTGGTCAAGCTGTCCAATGCGCTCAAGGAACGTCCGGCCCTGCGCCTGGAGATCGAAGGCACCGCCGCGCAGAGCAGCGATGGCCCGCTGATCGCCGAGCAACGCCTGGAGCGGGAATACCAGTACAACTACTACAAGATGCTCCAGCGTCGCGGCGACAAGGTGCCGGCCCAGGCGTCGCTGCTGGAAGTACCGGAGAAAGAGAAAGCCCCGCTGCTGGAAGGCATCTATCGCACACGCCTCAAGACCCAGCCACCGGCCGAATGGAAGGACCTGGGCAAGGAAGAGCGCACCGCGAAAATGCGTGAAGGCGTGATCAAGTTCTGGAGTGGCAGCGATGTGCTGTTGCGCCAGTTGGGCCAGGAACGGGCCAGCAGCATCAAGGACTTCCTGGTGGACAAGGGCCAGCTGGCGGACGACCGGGTCTACTTCATCGATGCCAACCTTGGCCAGGCCGAAAGCGATGGTCGGGTCATTACCCCCATGCACCTGGACGCCGAATAATCCCCCTCCCCGCCGCCCCGGAAACGGGTCGGCCCGGCGGTTTCCCCCGCCATAAACAGAACAGGCCCCGACACACTGTGCCGGGGCCTGTTCTGTTTACAAAAGGAGCCACTTCCCTGTGGCCATTCGCATGAACCTTCAAGGAAGCGGTAGATGAATCCTCTACCGCATCTTCTCCCTGTCCAGGAAAGAAGCTTGAGGCTTAGTCGGTTTTCAAACCGTCAGCCGATACTGCCTTCACGCCTTTGATGTTCTTGGCGATGTTGACTGCGGTTTCTTTCTGCGCCGCGGTCAGAGCAGTGGTGGAGGACAGGGAAACCACACCCTTGTTGGTTTCGACCTTGATGTCGGTACCAGGAATGCCTTTTTCAGTTACGAGATCCGCTTTGACTTTGGTGGTGATCCAGGTGTCGGAAGTGGCTTCCTTGGCCTTGGTCACTTCACCCGCCGCGAGCACCATTGGCGCCTGAGTAGCTTGAGTGGTCTGGGCAAATGCGACGTTAGCCATGGTCAGGGTCAGAGCGGTAGCAGTTGCAGCAGCGATAGCGAACTTCTTCATACGAGTAACTCCTGTTCTTCTGGAAAACCTGCTCCAAGTCCTGGCAGCAGGGTTACTTAAGTAGATTGCAGGCGTTATGCCAAGTTCAGAAAAACAATAAAACCCTTAAATATCAATGAATTACAAATCCACCCAAGCACTCGCGGTCATGCAAAATGCATGACCGGCGAATAATCTGCATGCAAGTTGCACTTCCCAGGCGAGCTAACTTCCTGAATTCTCGATACTTTCCCCAAGGGCGCGCTGGCGCGTGGCGTTTCACGCGCCGAGCAAGCGAGAACCGGGCTCAGCTGCCGCTGGCGGTGCAGCCTTTGGGGGAGTAGTCCGCGGGGACAGTGGTGGTGCAGACCCAGCCATCGGCCGTGGTGCGGGTCAGGGTGACGGTCTTGTTCAGCACCGGTGCCGGTGCATTGAGGATGGTGCAGCCGATTGTTCCCGCTCCGGTCGAGGCGGAACCCGCAGCGGTCATGGTGCAGTTCGACGTTGCCGCCTTGCCCCCCACCAGCTCCAGGGTCGGATCGCTGCCCTGGTTCAGCACGTCCTCGAAGTTGACCTTCAGCGCCGAGGCTTCAGCCAACGCCGCGGTGACCTTGGCCCGCGCCTGGTATTTGGAATACAGCGGCATGGCAAAGGTGGCCAGGATGCCGATGATCGCCACGACGACCAACAGCTCGATCAAGGTAAAACCTTTCTGATACTTCATCTATCTGCTCCAAGCAGGGGATATCCAGGGGTCTGGGCACTCACCACACAGCCATAGCACAGCCTGTGCCAGCGCCTGCGCCCCGGCTGAACGGGGCTTTAGCGGCGCGGAGCTGCGGCAGTGAGCGCCAGAAGTCGCACTATCTGACACTTTTTGTCAGCCAAGTGCCCTGGGCCGGTCGTCGTGACGGGCTACGCTGTCATTCGATCATCGATTGCATTCACTGCCCGCCCCATCCAAGGAACGTATCGGGCCATTCAAACTCTATGAGCCGGACGCCGCGCCCCGCGCAGCGGTCCACTCGCTAACGCACAGGGCACTGCCGGCCCTGAGGACATCCATCACAACCCGGGACTCGACACCATGGCGGTCAAAGCAGCAAAAGTCAGTGTTTACCTGTGGGAAGGCACCGACAGGCAAGGCAGCAAACTGCGCGGCGAATTGAGCGGCCATACCCCCTCGCTGATCAGGGCCCAGTTGCGCAAGCAAGGCATCAACCCGGCCAGGGTCAGGAAGAAGTCCAACTCGCTGTTGCAGCGCACGCCCCCGATCAAGGCCCGCGACATCAGCCTGTTCACCCGGCAACTGGCGACCCTGATCAAGGCCGGCGTACCACTGCTGCAATCGTTCGACATCATTGCCGAGGGCTTCGATAACCCGAACATGCGCAAACTGATGGGCGAGCTGAAACAGGACATCGCCGCCGGCAGCAGCTTCACCAGCGCGCTGCGCAAGAGGCCGCGGTACTTCGACGAGCTGTACTGCAGCCTGGTGGATGCCGGCGAACAGGCCGGGGCCCTGGAAACCCTGCTGGAGCGGGTGGCGACCTACAAGGAAAAAAGCGAAAACCTCAAGACGCGGATCCGCAAGGCCATGACTTATCCCCTGGCGGTGATCTGCGTGGCGCTGGTGGTGACGGGGATCCTGCTGGTCAAGGTGGTGCCGCAATTCCAGTCGATGTTCCAGGGCTTCGGCGCGCAATTGCCGGTGTTCACGCAACTGGTCATCGCCCTCTCGGAATTCGTGCAGCACTGGTGGTGGCTGCTGGTGGGCGCGCTGTTGCTCAGTGTGTTCGGCCTGCGCCATGCCCGCCGGCGCTCACCACGCTTTCGCCACTGGCTGGACGTGGGCCTGCTGAAACTGCCGTTGGTAGCGCCACTGATGTACAAGTCCGCGGTGGCCCGCTACGCCCGCACCTTGTCCACCACTTTCGCCGCCGGAGTGCCGCTGGTGGAAGCCCTGGGCTCGGTGGCCGGGGCCACCGGCAACCAGGTGTTCAAGCAAGCGGTGAACCGCATCAGGCAGGACGTGGCGACCGGCATGCAGTTGCATTTTTCCATGCGCGCATCCGGCATCTTTCCCGGCATGGCCATCCAGATGACCGCCATCGGTGAAGAGTCCGGGGCCCTGGACGGCATGCTGGAAAAGGTCGCGATCCATTATGAGGAAGAGGTCGATACCCTGGTCGACACCCTGAGCAGTCTCATGGAACCCGTGATCATGGTAGTTTTGGGCACCCTCGTCGGCGGCCTGGTGGTTGCCATGTACTTACCCATCTTCCAACTCGGCACAGCGATCTGAACATGTCATTGACTGAGGTCCTGGCCAGCTACCCGCTGGTCTTCGTAGCATCGGTGCTGGTCCTGGGCCTGATTGTCGGCAGCTTTCTCAATGTGCTGATCTGGCGGCTGCCAAAGATGCTCGAGCGCGACTGGCACGCCCAGGCCCGTGACATCCTCGGGCTGCCCGACGAGCCTGCCGGGCCGACCTACAACCTGTTGCTCCCGCACTCCCAGTGCCCGCACTGCGCGCACCCGATCCGCCCCTGGGAAAACATCCCGCTGTTCAGCTACCTGCTGCTGCGCGGACGCTGCTCCGCGTGCCAGGCCCCGATCGGCCGGCGCTACCCCCTGGTGGAGCTGACCTGCGGCCTGGCCTCGGCGTTCGTGGCCTGGCATTTCGGCTTTGGCTGGCAGGCCGGCTTGATGCTGTTCCTGAGCTGGGGCCTGTTGGCGATGAGCCTGATCGATGCCGATCATCAACTGTTGCCCGACGTGCTGGTGCTGCCCCTGTTGTGGCTGGGCTTGATCGTCAATGGCTTCGACCTGTTCGTCAGCCTCCACGATGCGCTGTGGGGCGCCGTGGCCGGCTACCTGTGCCTGTGGTCGGTGTACTGGTTGTTCAAGCTGCTGACCGGCAAGGAAGGCATGGGGCACGGCGATTTCAAGCTGTTGGCCATGTTCGGCGCCTGGGGCGGTTGGCAGATTCTGCCGATGACCCTGCTGCTGGCCTCACTGACGGGGGCCCTGGCCGGGATCGCCATGCTGCGCCGCAACCGCGCGCAAATGTCCACGCCTATCCCTTTCGGTCCCTTTCTGGCCATTGCCGGCTGGATTGCCTTGCTCTGGGGTGGTCAAATAACCGACTCCTATTTGCAGTTTGTCGGTTTCAGATGACCAAGCCTGTTTTCAAACCCTGGATCCTCGGCCTTACCGGCGGTATCGGCAGTGGTAAAAGTGCCGCGGCCCAGCACTTCATCGACCTGGGCATCCATGTGGTGGATGCCGACCACGCCGCCCGCTGGGTGGTGGAACCCGGCCGCCCGGCCCTGGCCCGCATTGCCGAACATTTCGGCGACAGCGTGCTGCAGGCCGATGGTCAACTGGACCGCGCCGCGCTGCGCAAGCTGATCTTCGAGGTGCCGCAACAACGCCTCTGGCTGGAAGCCTTGCTGCATCCATTGATTGCCGATGAAATCGCCGCCCACCTGGCCCGTGCCGAGTCGCCCTACGCGATTCTGGTGTCACCGCTGTTGATCGAGTCCGGGCAGTACGCGATGACCCAGCGGATCCTGGTGATCGATGTGCCGCAACAGCTGCAGATCGAGCGGACCCTGCAACGCGACCGGATCAGCGAACAGCAGATCCAGGCGATTCTCAAGGCCCAGGCGACCCGCGAAGACCGCCTGAGCCATGCCGACGATGTGCTGGTCAACGACCGCGACCTCGCCTGGCTGCACAGCGAGGTCGAACGCCTGCATCACTTTTACCTTACCTTGCGTGGAGGCCAGTCATGAGCCAACCCCTGACCGTGGAATGTCCAACCTGCGGTGCGCCCGTGGAATGGACCGCGAGCAACGTCAACCGTCCGTTCTGCTCGGACCGCTGCAAACTGATCGACCTCGGTGCCTGGGCTGCCGAAGAACACAAGATTCCGGTCAGCCCGGATGCCGAGGACGATCTGTTTTCCGACGATCTGCCGCCTCGCGCCCACTGAAGCCTCAAGGCCGCATGAAAGCGTAATCCTGCGTATCGTCGAGGTTCTCCGCGAGAAACTGCAACTCGTCGGCCAGATCCTCGCCGCTGCGCACCCGCCGACTCTCCTGCACCACCGCGCTGAGCAGGGCGCGCAGGCTCAAGCCCGGTTCGAAACCCTCTTGCTGCGCAGTATCCAGACTCTTGCGTACTTCCTGCCGCGCCCATTCATACACACTCATGACCCTGCTCCCGAACGGTTTTTACCGAGCATGGGACCGCGCCTGCCGAACGTGTTTGATATGGATCAAGAACGCGGATCGTCATCCTTCCACGGTGCCGACAGGTAACGGGTGCGGTTGAAGGTTTCCAGCCATTCGGGGCAGAACACCACCAGGGCGCTGACCACCATGCCGTTGATGAAGGCCTCGGGAAAGATGATCAGCCACAGGTAGCCGATGAAGTCTTCCAGCCATTCCGGCATGGCAAAACTCCCGTCGAACCACAGCAACCCCAGGCCAACCAACAGGCACAGCAAGGCCGACAGCGCGGCGGCAAAAAAACCGGAACAGAAGATATACACGAAGGGATTACGCGGCTGCGCGCGCTCCACCAGGATCGCGCAACATTCGGTGACCAGTACCGGCAGCAGGATCAGCAAGGCGCCGTTGATGCCGACCGCCGCCAGGTCCTGGCGACCCAGCGCGACCAGGCCCACCTGGGCAATCAGCCCGCCGACGATCGCCAGCGGCCAGTCCAGCAACAGGGTCACGGCCGTCATGCCGATGAAGTGATAGGACACCCCGGTATCGAAATCCCGGCGCACCAGCCACAACATGAACAACGCGAACACCGTACCGAACAGCAGATGCTGACGCCGGCTGTCGCTGAACAGCTCGACCCAGGGCGCGCGCCAGGCGGCCCAGACCAGCACTGGCACATAGATCAGCCAGCCGGCACCGAGAGTGAGCGGCGACAGCAGCGCGGCACTGATCATGGTTGCGCCTGCTCCAGCGCTGCACGCAGTTCGGCGGCCGTGCCGTACTCCCGTTGAGCCACCAGCCGGCCATCGTCGAGCTGCAGCCACAGGACTTTATCCACAGCCCCGGCGTAGCGCGGCGCCACCCGCCCGTCACGGTCGAGCATGACCCGGTAGCCATAATCACGCATCGCCGGCACCGCGAACATCCTGGCGATCACCGCCGGCATGCGCTGGATGTCCGCGACGAATACCGTGTGCCGGGCCTCCAGATAACCCGCGGGACGATCCTGCAAGGCGGCGTTTACCAGCTTGGCGCCATCCATGCTGCGCGCCACCAGCAGCGTCCGTGCCTGCCCGTCGAGGCTATAGGCCTGGTCGAATTGATCGAGCAAGGTCCAGGGCGCCAGACGCTCACCAACCTCCACCGCGTGCGCCAGCAATGGCATCAAACCCAGCAACAGCAATGACCAATACTTCACAGCTTCTTCCCCTTCCTTCGGTTAGTTCGCAGCGTCCAGTCTACACCGCCAGAGCGCCCCCACCCGAGGGCCGCATCAGCCATCAAGAACCCCGTAATCACGGGCGAAAGGGAATAAATCGCCACCGGTTGGACAAGAGTCGACCCCTGAACAACACTCCATTTATCCGTCACGCCCTCGCTCACGAATGAGCCAACTTCGTGACACATGCCCAGGCTGCCATTCGTCCTGGATGCGCAAAACCGTCAAAAAACCGATGCATAATGCAAAAAAAGGATTAATCTGCCAGAATTAGTCAATTCATTGACCATCAAAGCAGAAAAATAGTATTGTTTGGCCATCATAGGCCGCCAAAAAACAGACTTTTTTGCAGTAAGCCTTAGTTTTTTCAGCCTGCCTCTGTAGTGGCTTTACCCTTAACAGAGCTGGGTTCTTACCTGGCAACGACGGGATTCGATGCTTACGAAATCGATTGATAGCAGGTTCCTGACCCGAACCGGATTCATGGAACTCTTCATTTCGGGGGTAAAACTGACGCACGCCCTGTCCGCCGCCCTGCCTGGAATCCTGCTGCTCCTGAGTCTTGAATCCGCCAGTGCGGATATCTGGCCAACCGTACTCGGCCTGCTGCTGTTCTTTGCCGTCATCACCGTCATCCTGTTCCAGGCCCAGGGGGTCTACTCCGAAGAGTTCTTCAGCAATCGCCTGCGTCTGCGCACGATGCTGGTGGCCTGGACCTCCGCCTTCTGCATCCTGCTGGTCATGTACCTGGGGCTGCACCTGCTGCCGGTCTTCAGCCTGCGGGACCTGGCTGTCTGGTTCATCGCCAGCCTCGTGCTGTTTGGCATCGAGCGTCTGTTTCTGCTGCGCCTGTTCCATTCGTGGATGGCCAGGGGCAAATACCTGCAACGCACGGTGATCCTCGGTTTCAGCGAGAGCGCGCTGTTCCTTGCCGAACACATGCAGCGCCACGGCGATATCCGCTCCGGCCTGATCGGTTTCATCGACGATCGCAGCGACCGCGTGCCCAAGGCCTTCTGCGACCTGCCCTTTCTGGGCAACACCCAGAACCTGGAAGAGCTGATCCGTTCCGAGCAGGTCAATCAGGTCCTGATCGCCCTGCCCTGGGCTGCGCACGCACGCATCGGCGAACTGGTGCAACGGCTGCGGCAGTTGTCGGTGAATGTCGCCCTGGTGCCCGACATCACTACCCTGCGCTTTGGCCACAACCGCATGACCGATGTCGGCGGCATCCTGATGTTCAACACTTCCGAGCTGCCATTGCGCGGCTGGGCGCCGCTAATCAAGCGCTGCGAGGACATCCTGCTCGCCCTGCTGGGCCTGGTCCTGTTGTCCCCTGTGCTGCTGGCCACTGCCGTGGCGGTGAAACTCGATTCCAAGGGCCCCGTGCTCTTCCGGCAAAAGCGCTACGGCTACAACGACCGGCTGATCCGTGTGTTCAAGTTTCGCTCGATGTATGTCGAGCAGGCGGACCTCAATGCCGAACGGCAGACCACCCGGGAAGACCCGCGGATCACCCGGGTCGGACGCTTCATTCGCAAGACCAGCATCGATGAGCTGCCCCAGCTGTTCAACGTGCTGATGGGCAACATGTCGATTGTCGGGCCTCGCCCACACGCCACCGCCACCAAGGCGGCGGGAGTGCCGTTCGAACAGGCGGTGCGCGAATACAGCTCGCGCCATCGGGTCAAGCCCGGGATCACCGGCTGGGCGCAGATCAATGGCTACCGGGGAGAAACCGACACCCTGCAGAAAATCCAGAAACGAGTGGAGTACGACCTCGATTACATCTCCAAGTGGTCGGTCTGGCTGGATCTGTACATCGTTTTCATGACGGTTCCGGCCGTCCTCTCGACGAAGGAAGTCTACTGATGAGCGCATTCACTGGATTGATCCCCTGCATTATTTCCGGCGGCTCCGGCTCGCGCCTGTGGCCAGTCTCTCGGCAGAACATGCCCAAGCCATTCATACGCATGCGCGATGGGCAGAGCCTGCTGCAAAAGACCTTCGTCCGCGCCAGCAGCCTGGCGGACGTCAGCTGCGTGGTCACGGTGACCAACCGCGAGCTGCTGTTCCGCTCGCTGGACGAGTACCGCAACGTCAATCAGGGCAAGCTGGGCCTCGACCTGCTGCTCGAGCCGTTCGGGCGCAACACCGCCGTGGCAATCGCCGTGGCGGCCCTGCATGTGCGCGAGTACTGGGGCGACGAGGCGCAGTTGCTGATTCTTCCGGCCGACCACCTGATTCTCGACCAGGATGCCTTCGCCGCAGCCGTGGGCAAGGCGCGCAGCCTCGCCGAAGCAGGTTATCTGGCGACCTTCGGCATTCAGCCCGACAAACCCGAGACCGGTTTTGGCTACATCGAACAGGGCCCTGCGCTGAAGGAAGGTTTCCAGGTCGCGCGCTTCGTCGAGAAACCCAACCTGGCCACCGCCCAGGCCTACGTCGACAGCGGCAACTACTTGTGGAACGCCGGGATGTTCTGCTTCCGCGCCGATACCCTGCTGCAAGAGCTGACCCTGCATGCTCCCGAGGTGCTGAGCGCCGCCCAGGCCTGCCTGGAACAAGGCATGACCCTGGACAACAAGCACTGCCGCCAGCGTGAACTCGACGCCGACAGCCTGGCCCGCGCCCCGGACGTTTCGATCGACGTGGCCCTGATGGAGCGCTCCGAGCGGGTCGCCGTGGTGCCCTGTGACCTGGGCTGGAGCGACATCGGCTCCTGGGATGCGCTGCGCCAGCTGACCCCGAGCGACGCCGCCGGCAACCAGGTCAACGGCGAAGCCATCCTGCATGACGTGCGCAATTGCTATATCGACTCGCCCAAGCGGGTGCTCGGGGCCGTCGGCGTCAGCGACCTGATCATCGTCGACACCCCCGACGCGCTGCTGGTGGCCGATGCCTCGCGGACCCAGGACGTGCGCCATATCGTCACCGAACTCAAGCGCCTCGGCCACAGTGCCTACAGCCTGCACCGCACGGTCACCCGCCCTTGGGGGACCTACACCGTGCTGGAGGAAAGCAGCCGCTTCAAGATCAAGCGCATCATGGTCAAGCCCAAGGAATCGCTGTCGCTGCAGATGCATCATCACCGCAGCGAGCACTGGATCGTGGTCAGCGGCGCGGCCCTGATCACCAATGGCGACCTGGAGGTTCTGCTCAACAGCAACGAATCCACCTATATCCCCGCCGGCCATAAACACCGCCTGAGCAACCCCGGGATCATCGACCTGGTGATGATCGAAGTGCAAAGCGGCGAGTACCTGGGCGAAGACG
Organism: Pseudomonas sp. GW456-L12; assembly: GCF_059424045.1. Lineage (NCBI taxonomy): Bacteria > Pseudomonadati > Pseudomonadota > Gammaproteobacteria > Pseudomonadales > Pseudomonadaceae > Pseudomonas > Pseudomonas sp. GW456-L12. The sequence continues at coordinate 20,314 of NZ_JBWKZA010000030.1, read as the reverse complement.
ACATCGTGCGTTTCGAAGACGTCTACGGCCGTGCCCCGGCGCAGGTAAAACCATGATGAAGGTGGCGCTGATCATTCCCGCCCGCAACGCCGCACCGCACCTCGAGCGGTTGCTCCCGGCGCTGGCCGCGCAGACGCTGCAACCGGACACGGTGCTGGTGGTCGACAGCAGCTCGACGGACGACACCGTCAGCCGCTTCCGGCAGTTCGGCGCCCGGGTCGAGGTCATCGCCGCCCAGCAGTTCAACCATGGCGGCACCCGACGCTGGGCGAGCGAGCAGGTGGATGCCGATGCGCTGATCCTGCTGACCCAGGATGCGATTCCAGCCACGCCCCAGACCTTCGCCAACCTGATCCAGGAGCTAGAGGAGGATCCACGGATCGGCCTCGCCTACGGTCGTCAACTGCCACATCCCGGGGCCGGGATTCTCGAGGCGCAGTCGCGCCACTTCAACTACAGCCCGCAGAGCCGCAGCAAAAGCCTGGCCGACGCCGGGGAGCTAGGGATCAAGACCTGCTTCAGTTCGGACTCGTTTTCCGTCTACCGGCGCAGCGCCCTGCAAGCGGTGGGCGGCTTTCCCGAGGACGTCATCGGCAGCGAGGACGCCCACGTCGCGGCGCGCATGCTGCTCAACGGTTATCTGGTGCGCTACGCCGCCAGTGCGTGCGTGCAGCATTCCCACAGCTACAGTCTGATGCAGGAGTTCCGCCGTTATTTCGATATCGGCGTGTTTTATGGCCGCGAGCCCTGGATCCGCGAAGCCTTCGGCACCGCGGGCGGAGAAGGCAAGCGTTACGTCCAGGCCGAGTTGCGCGCCTTGCGTGACGCCGGCCAGTTGCAACGCGTACCGGAAGTGCTGCTACGCAGCGCGCTGAAGCTGTTGGGCTATCGCCTCGGCCACGCCGAACAGCATCTGCCGACACCGCTCAAGCGTCGCTTGAGCATGTTCTCAAACTACTGGACCTGAGCTGTCATGATGACTATTAACCGACCTTCCCGGCTTTGTCTGTTGAGCATCCTGACCGCCACCCTGTGGCTGGGCGGCTGCTCGACCCCCGCCCATGTCGCGCTCCCCGACAGCGACACCCTCAAGGCTCGCCACGCGGCGGCACTGACCCTGGCCGACCTGCCGCCCGCCCAAGTGCTGATCCAGAGCGGCGACACCCTGCGCATCGTGCGCGATGCCCAGGAGCCAGCCAGCTCCGACGACATGACGATGTTCGTGGTGCGACCGGACGGTTTCATCTCGATGCCCAACATCGGCCGGATCAAGGCCGCGCTGCTGACCCCGGAAGACCTGGGCAAGGAAATCACCAAACGCTACACCCGTGTCTACCGCGAGCCCGAAGTGACCGTGAACATCGCCGTTGCCCCGAGCAACCGGGTATTCATCGGCGGCGCGGTGGCCAACCCGTCGTTCTTCAACCTGGCCGGCACCGTGTCGGTGGAACAGGCCCTGCTCAGCTCCGGTGGCGTGCTGCCCTCGGCCGACAGCTCCAACATCGCCCTGCTCAGGACCGGCCCCGACGGCAAGTACAAGATGTACTTCGTCGACCTCGGCAGCATGCTCAGCAACCCCGATCATCCGCTGGTCGCCCTGCAGCGCGGCGACCTGATCTACGTGCCGCAATCGACCATCGGCAGCACGGTGGAAGCGGTGGACATGTACTTCACCAAGCTGTTCCCGATCAACAAGGGGATCGGCCTGGGCTTCAACTACGACCTGAATGATCAGGAAGTGAAGAACAGCGGCAACACGATCAACAACTTCACCAGCAGTTCCACCGGTACCGGGACGGGGCAGTAAACAGGATCGATACGTTTGATCGGCCTCCATCAGCCACTGCTACAAGTACTTTCAACGGAGTGATCCCGTGATCGAAATACGCTCTCTACGCGACCTGTTGCGCCTGTTCTTCATCTTCCGTCGCGAGTTCAAGCTGGCGGTCATCACCACTATCGTGGTCGCGGTGCTGGGCGCCTTCCTGCTGCCGACGCGCTACGAGTCGGACGCGCGCCTGCTGGTCAAGCCCGGGCGCGACAGCACCACGGTGCCGATCGAAGCCGGCAATCGCCAGACGCTGATCTCGCCCAGCACCCAGCACGACCCGATCGTCGATGAGGAGAAGATGCTCACCGGTCGACCCATCGTGCACATCGTCGCCCAACGCTACCTGGAACTGAGCGCGGCCGCCGACCCCCAGGGTTTCTGGAAGACCCTCAAGTTCTACGCCAAAAAGGCCATGGGCACGGCCATCGATGCGCTGCGCAGCCTGCTGCAACTGGTCGGCCTGTCGGAACCGCAGAGCCCGCAGGACCGCCTGGCGACCCGCCTGGAAAAGAACTTCCAGGCCAGCCATGAAGCGGGTTCGTCGGTGATCGATATCAGCTTTACCTGGGACGACCCGGAAATCGCGCAACAGGTGGTGAAGATCTGGGTCGACACCTTCCTCGAAGAGCGCGCCCGGGTGCTCGGTCGCAAGAGCCTCTATGCCTTCTATGAGGGCGAAGGCAACAAGGTGGCCGCGCAGATCCTCAGCCTCAAGGAGCAATTGCAGGGCCGCCTGAAGCAGATCGATTCGATCAGCGTCGATGCCCGCCTGGAAAACCTCACCAGCCAGATCGACCGCCTGACCGACGCCCGGGTCAATGCGCAGAACCAGCTGTCCGGGATCAGCAGCTTCCTGATCAACGCCCGCCAGCAGATCCTCGATCAGCCCGTCGAAGTGGTGACCAGTCGCGAGACCAGCCTCAACCCGACCCAGCTCGACCTCAAGCGCCAGCTCAACACCCTGCAGGTGGAACGCGCGCGCTTGCTGCGCACCTATTTGCCCGAGGCGCCGGCGGTCAAGCAGATCGAACAGAACATCCACGACCTGCAGGCCCTCAGCGAACAGGAAGAGAGCCGCCTGGAACGCTCGAAGAACATCGCGCCCAATAGCCTGGTGACCAACGTCAAGCAGCAGGTCATCGATGCCCAGCTGCAACAGCGCCGGCTGACCGGGCAGATCGAGAACTACGACAAGACCCTGGCTGCCCTGCGTACCGAGCGCGACCGGGTACTGACCGACGAGCCCGAACTCAACCGCCTGACCCAGCAGTTGCGCACCGCGGAAAAGAGCTACGCGCTGTACTCGGAAAACCTGGAACAGGCGCGTATTGACCACGAGCTCGACAGCAGCCAGATCAGCAACATCGCGATCATCGAGCATGCCACCTTCAACCCGGCGCGGGTCTTCCCCAAGAGCCTGCTGATCCTGCTGTTCGCCATTCCCGCGGGCATCGCCGTGGGTCTGCTGACCATCTATGTCTGCTACCTGCTGGACCAGCGCATCCACGACGGCTCGCGCCTGCCGGAGCTGTTCCAGGTGCCGCTGTGGGGCAGCGTGCCGGACCTCGAGGACGCCACGCCCGCCGCCATGACCGCGAGCATCTACCGGCTCTACAGCCTGCTGCCCATGGACCGCATCGAGAGCCAGGGCTTGACCTTGGGCCTGACCTCGGCGCGCCATGGCGAAGGCGTGAGTTTCATCCTCGAACGCCTGCGCCGCCTGCTGGAGGAACGCGGCCAGCGCGTGCGGGTCAACGACAGCGCGCCGGCCCAGCCCGGTGAAGTCCTGCTGCTGGATGCCTCGGCCCTGCTGTCGAACCAGGAGGCCTTCCTGATCCTGCGCCGCGCCGACCTGATCGCCCTGGTGATCGAGGCTCGGACCAGCACCGTACCGATGATCGAGAATGCAATGTCGTTGCTGACTACCGCCTTCGGCAAGGTCGACGGGCTGATCCTCAACCGCCGCCGCTTCGAAGTACCGTCCAGGGTGCTGGAGCGGATCAACAGCTGGCGCGGTGCGGCCTGATGCGTATCGCCTTGCTGGCCCCGCTGCCGCCGGAACAGACCGGTATCGCCGACTACGCCGCGCATTTCAGCAATGCGCTGCGCGGTCTTGGCATCGAAGTGCTGACCCCGCTGGCCGGCTGTCACGATCCAGCGGAGCAACTGACGCGCCTGCGCGCCTTCGACTGGACGGGCGTCGACCTGGTACACGCCGAACTCGGCGGTGGCCGCTTCGGCGAATTCCAGGCGCTCGACTACCTGAGCAGCGAACAACCACGGATCCCCCGCACGGCCACGGTGCATGACCCGGAGCGCCTGATCTGGCGGCGCGCCCGGCTGTTCTGGCCACTGACCCTGCTCGAACGCCTGCCGCACCCGCTGCCGCAAGCGGCGGCGCTGCTCGCCGACCCGCTGACCCTGCGCGAAGAACGGCGCCTGGCCCGCGGCATGCGCCGGCTGATTACCCTGACCCGGCTGGGCGGCGACTGCCTGCGCCAGCGCATGGGCCTGCGACCGCAACAGGTGGCGGTGATCGCCCACGGCAACCTGCCGATCCCCGCGGCCGAGCTGCCGCCGCTGGTGCCGTTGCGCCTGCTGTACTTCGGCTTCATCTACCGCGGCAAGGGCATCGAAGACCTGATCGAAGCCCTGGCCCGCACCCTGGCGGCCAACCCGCAGTGCCGTGGCCAGGTCCGCCTGACCCTGGCCGGCGGCACCGCCCCGGAAATGACCTTCGACCCGGCCGGCAACTACCTCGACGGCCTGCGCCAGCGCATTCGCGAATTGCAGCTGGACGATGTGGTGGACTGGCAACTGGACCTGCCGTCCGCCGAGATCGCCCGCACCATCCAGGCCCACCATGTGATGGTGCTGCCGTACCGGGAATCGAAAAAGCTCGCCTGGCTCGGCCAGATGCGCGGCACCAGCGGCGCCCTGTCCTGGGCCAATGCCTGCGGTCGCGGGGTCGTCACCTCCAATGCCCGGGCCTTTGCCGAGGAGGTTGCCGGCGGCAATGGCGTGACTTATCAGCAAGGCGATGTCGAAGCGCTGAGCCAGCACCTGAGCCGTCTGGTGCTGGAGCCCGAACTGGCCCGCCAGTGGGCCGCGCGGGCCAGCGAGGCCGGGCAACAACGCGAGTGGAGCGCCACCGCGCGGCGCTTCGCCGAACTGTTCAACGAAGTGTGCAAGGAGCGATCGAAATGAAGACCCGACCAGGCCTTAAACGTCGCCCGCTATTGCGCTATCTGCCACTGGTCGCCGCGCTGGCGGTAGGCGGCGCCCTGCTGCTCAGCGAACAGGTCGATGCCACGCCGATCAACCTGGCCCCCGATCGCACCCTGGTGTGGAAGGACTACCTGGGGGTCAATGCGCATTTCCTGTGGTTCACCCCGCAGCAATACCGCAAACAGATCGCCGCCTATAAGCAGCTCGGCCTGCAATGGGTGCGGGTCGACCTGCACTGGGATCGGCTCGAACCCACCGAAGAGGGTTATCAACTCAGCACCCTCGACGAACTGGACCGGACCCTGAGCGACTCGAAACTCAAGTCGTTGTTCTACCTCGTAGGCTCGGCGCCCTTCGTGACCACCGCCCCCAAGGGCGGGCCGTTCCAGGATCAGTACCCGCCGCGCGATCCGAAAGTCTTCGCCACGCGCATGGCCATGCTGGCCCAGCGTTACCCGGACATCGACGCCTGGCAGGTGTGGAACGAGCAGAACATACCCAACAACTGGCGGCCGAAACCCGATGCCAAGGGCTACGGCGAGCTGCTGCTGGCGACCCATCAGGCGCTGAACCAGGTGGCGCCGGACAAGATCCAGGTCATGGGCGGCATGGCCTACTACAGCCAGATGCCGACCCAGCGCAACGCGCTGATGTTCGAGAAACTCGGCGAACTGGGCGTGCAGAGCCTGGGCATGGTCGCCGCCTACCACCCGTATTCGGAAACCCCGGAAAGCGATGAGCCGGGCAAAAATGAAGTGCTGCTGCGCGGCAAGCAGCTCAACGACATGCTGCACGGCGCCGGCCTGAAGAGGGTCTGGGCCACCGAGTGGGGCTGGTCGAGCTACGCCGGGCCCAAGGAGATGCAGCGGCTGATCGGCGTCGACGGCCAGGCCGACTACACCCTGCGTCGCCTGGCCCTGATGAGCGACCAGGACTACGAGCGGATCTTTCTCTTCGCCCTTTCCGATCTCGACTCGCGCGCCTCGGCTCGCGACCAGCATTACGGCCTGCTCGATCTCAACGGCGAACCCAAGCCGGTGTACAAGGCGCTCGCGCGGTTTCTCGAGATTACCGGCGCGCGCCTCAAACCCGGCAAGACGCCGGAGCTTGCGAACCTGCCCGACACCTTCTACAGCGTCTCCTGGACCCGCGACGACGGTAAGCGCCTGCTGATGTTCTGGAGCGCCAAGGGCGGCACCATCAAATTGCCGCAAGTGCACCAGGCCGAGCTCTACGATCCGCTCAGCGGAACCCGGGCCAGTCTCGACGCCGCGGACGGCATCCAGCCGGCTGTGAAATCGTCCCTGCAGATTCTCGTGTGGTAATCGATCTCGACCTGGAGTGCCGTACGTGAAGATTCTCTGGATTCTCCCCTACCTGCCCTGGCCCATGACCAGCGGTGGCAAGACTCGCCAGTTTCACTTGCTGCGGACCTTGAGCGAGCGGGGTCACCGCATCACCTTGCTGGTGCAGTCGAAGACCGAGGCCGATGCCGCCACCTGCGCCGCCCTCGAGCCCTGGCTGGAACGCCTGATCCTGGTGCCCCGGCGCCCGCTGAAGCACCCGGTCACGCTGCTGGCCGGGCTGTTCGCACCCTGGCCGCTGCTGACCACGGTCAACGGCGTGTCGCGCTCCTTGCGCGAACGCTTCGACAGCCTGCTGCAAGAGCCCTGGGATGTGATCCAGGTCGAGCACAGCTACAGCCTGCAACCCTATCTGCAACCGCTGCGGCGGGCCGGCCGGGATTTCGTGCTCACCGAGCACAACCTCGAATCCAGCCTGGGCGGCGCGACCTATGACCGCTTCCCAGCCTGGGCCAGCCTCTTTGTGCGCTACGACCAATGGCGCTGCCGACAGTGGGAACGCAAGGCGTTCGACACGGCCCGCCAGGTGGTCGCGGTGACCGAAAGCGACGCCCGGGCCATGCGCCAGCTGACCCGTACCCCGGTCGAGGTGGTGGTCAACGGCGTCGACAGCCGCAGCTTTGCCGAGGTCTCGGCCGACCCGCAGAGCCAGCGGGTGCTGTTCGTCGGCAACTACGAATACGCGCCGAACCTGGACGCCGTGCAGTGGATGCTCGACGAGATCTTCCCGCGGGTCTGGAGCCACTGCCCCGAGGCGCGCCTGGCGGTGGCCGGGTATGCCTTGCCCGCCCACTGGCCCGAACGCTGGACCGACAGCCGCATCGAGTGGGTCGGCTTCGTGCCGGACCTGCCCGACCTGCAACGACGTTGCGCGCTGTTCATCGCGCCGTTACGCCAGGGTGGCGGCTCCAAGCTCAAGGTGCTCGAAGCCATGGCCGCAGGCCTGCCGCTGGTCAGCACCGCGCAAGGCGCCTCGGGCCTGGCCATCCGCCCCGAGGAACATTACCTGGCAGGCGACAATGCCCAGGCCCTGGCCGATGCCGTGATTCGCCTGTTGCGCGAGCCAACCCTCGCCGCCCAACTGGCCGGCGCCGCCCGCCTGTATGCCCGCCAGCATCACGACTGGGCCGTAGCCGGTGACGAACTGGAACAGATCTACCGGACTCTGCCCTCCACACAGGAGCATCCCGCATGCGTGTAGCCCTCGATTATCGTCCGGCCACGGTCGCTCCCTCCTCGGGCATCGCCCGTCAGGTCAAGGCACTGGAACAGGCCCTGCGTGCCCGTGAAGACACCGAATTGCTGCTGGTGAGCGAAGCGCCACTGGAGCATGAACAGCGCCAGACCGCCTTTTGCCCAGCCTGGCCGAGCCCCCTCGACGGCGTGCAACGCCCCGGCGTGCGCCTGCGCTTTGAACGCAAATTCTTGCCGGCGACCATTCGCGAGCAGTCGGTCGACCTGTATATCGCCACCGCCAACATGGGCCTGCCCATCGGCCACAAACCGGCAGGCACCCGTTATGTGCTGATCCTGCATGACCTGTTCCAGCTGACCCAGCGCAACTTCCACCGTTCGCAGCTCAAGGCCGTGGCCTATCGGCTGATCGACGCCGTGTCGATCGCCTGGTCGATCTGGGTCGCCGATGAGGTCTGGTGCCCTTCGCGGTTTTCCTGCAGCGAAGCGGCCCGGCTGTTTCCCTGGGCGCGGCCGAAATTCCGCGTGCTGAACAACCTGGTGCCGGAGTTCCAGGGCGTCATCGGCCCACTGCCGACGGGCCTGCCCGAGCGTTACTGGCTGGCCGTCGGGACACGGGAGCCGCGCAAGAACATGCCGTTCTTCATCGAGCAGTGGCAGCGCTGCCGCCAGGAAAACCCGCAAGTACCGGAGCTGGTCCTGGTCGGCCATGCCAGCGACCTGCCCGCGAACCTGAGCCAGTTGCCCGGCCTGCATTGGGTCAACGGCGTCAGCGACGAGCAGTTGCAGGCCCTGTACCGGCATGCCGACTGCCTGTGGCAGCCCTCCTACGCCGAAGGCTTCGGCCTGCCGGTGGTCGAGGCGCTGTGGCAGGGCACGCCGGTCGCGGTGGCCAGGGGGTCGGCGCTCGACGAGGTCACGCCACCCGGCGCGCGGCGCTTCAATGCCCGCGATCGCGCCAGCCTGCGCAATGCGCTGATCGAACAGGCGCAAGACAGCGCCAGACCGGATCCGGATACCCTGCGCGACTGGGCCCGGCAATTTGCCGAGCCGGCCCACCGCCAGCGCCTCGACACCTTGCTCACAGGGCTCTTTCACTGATGCTGCCAGGAAAATTCATTGGCCTGACCCTGGGGTTGATCTTCGGGATCCTGTTGTGGGCCCTGCCACCGGCAAAAGTCATCTTCGTGGTGATCGGCCTGGCCGTGACCCTGACGCTGATCCGCAAGCCGCTGTGGGGCCTGCTGATCTTCGCCGTGCTGGCCACCTGCATTCCCTACACCACGCTGCAGCTGGGGATTCGCACCACGGTCAGTGAAGCGGTGCTCGGCCTGACGTGGGTCGGGCTGTTCTGGCAATCGTTCATCGGCAAGACCCGCAACCTCATGCTCTGGCGCCCCACCGAGCGGGCCATGGCCTGGCTGATGCTGTTCAGCGCCATTCCCTTTGTCTGGGGCATGCTGATCATTCATGCCGATGGCAACGGCCCGGTGAACTGGGTGCGCTGGCTGATGAACCTGTCGCTGCTGTTCATGGTGCCGCTGCTGCTGCGTACCGATGCCGACCGCGACAAAGTGGTGATCGCCCTGTTGCTGGGCACTCTGCTGATGCTGCTGCTGTCGATCGGCATGTTCATCAAGTCGCGCAATGCGATGTCGATGATCCCGATCCTCACCGACCTCAAGTACGCCCACCCGGAAGCGGTGAAGGACATCTTCTCCGCCAACTACCAGCGCATGGCATCGCCCTGGGTTCACCCCAACCTCACGGGCGGCGTGCTGGTGCTGTTCATTCCCCTGGCACTGCTCTATGGCTGGACCCGCACCGGCGCGCGCCGGGCCTTGGGGCTGGCGGTGGCGATCCTCGGTTGCGCGGGGCTGCTGCTGAGTATTTCCCGCGGGGCGATCCTGGCCCTGGCCCTGGTACTGATCTGGCTGACCTACAAACGCGTGCCCTACAGCGGCCGGATCATTGGCCTCGGGGCAGCTTTCGCGGTGGCCCTGGTGATGTTCTACCCGCCGCTGCAGGAACGCCTGATGACCATGTTCTCGGCGACCAACGCCAGCACCGAAGTGCGTTTTGACGAGTACGCGAAATTCCCCGAGGCGATGATGCGCTACCCGCTGGGCATCGGCTTCAAGGTCGACCCGCCGGTACCGGGCACCGACCTGCCGGGCATCTCCAACCTGTGGCTGAACTTCATCTACAAGATTGGCATTCCGGGGATGCTGCTGTTCATCGCCGTCACCCTGTTGTGGTGGCGCGAGGTGCGCCCGCTGGCGCCGATCCGTCAGGTGACTGCCGACAACGCACTGTGGCTGGGGTGCATTTCCGGCCTGCTGGCGGCCTTGCTGACGGGCTTGTTCGACCACTACTTCAGCTTCACTTTCGTGCTGATCGGTCTGTTCTGGCTGTTGATGGGCATGAGCCTGCAACAGGTCCGGTTGCGCCCGGCCATCACCCTCCCCCTCATCAACCCCAAGGATCGCCAAGCATGAAACATCGTATTTTCCATTCTGCGGATCTGCCGGAACGCCTGCCTGCCCTGGCCTCGGAGCTGGGCGTCAGCCACGATGAACTGCTCGAGGCCTACAGCTGGGGGCTGAACAACGACGTGCTGTTCGTCGAGGGCGACGGCGAGCAGGCGCGCTACAGCGTTTGCTCGGTGGACATCGAACAGATCATCGAACATCCCCTGGCCCGGCGCCTGTATGGTCGTTTGAAGCAGGACATCCCCACCACCCTGGTGCCGCGCTACGGCAAGAACCTGGCCACCCTCAAGGACCGCTGGCTGCGGGCCTGGGAGCAGGCCTACAACATCCTGATCAACAAGATCCCCAGCCATCACGTGCGCATCGCCTGGCTGCGCCTGGGCGGCGCGAAAATCGGCAAGGGCTCGACCATCTGGCGCAACACCGAGGTGCTGGGGGTGGAGAACCTGGTGATCGGCGATGACAGCGTGATCGCCTGGCATTGTCAGATCGACGCCCGGGCCGGGCTGATCATCGGCGATCATGTGACGATCGCCTCTCACGTGCTGATTCTCGCCGGCGGCCATGACCCAATGAGCCCCGAGTTCTGGTCGGTGTCCGCGCCCATCTACATCGATGACTACGCCTGGATCGCCACCCGGGCGCTGCTCGCCCATGGCTCGCATATCGGTCGCGGGGCCGTAGTGACCGCCAACACCCTCGTGGCCAAGGCCGTTCCCCCCTACAAGATCATCGGCGGCAGCGGTGCCAAACCCATGGGCGAGCGCCCTCACGACCTGAACTACAAGGTGGGTGGCAAAGGCCTGTTCACCCTGTTCTATTGATGCTCGGCAGCACCCTGCTACTGACCCTGGCGACCCTCGCCGGTCTGCTCGCCGGTTTTGCCCGCGAATGGCTGCTGGTGGCGGCCTGGGGCGCGGGCAGCCGCAGCGATGCGTTCCTGGTCGCGGTGTTCATTCCCGAAGCCCTGCGCATGACCCTGGCCGCCGGCATTCTCGCGGCCGCGGCCCTGCCGCTCTATCAGGAGCGCGACGCCCAGCGCCAGCACGCCTGGCTGGCCGGCCTGTGCCCACGCCTGCTGGGTCTGGGGCTGGGGCTGTATGCCCTGCTGGCCTTGAGCGCGCCGTTGTGGATCCGCCTGATCGGCCCCGGGCTCGACAGCGAAGCCCAGGCCGAAGCCGCCGCCAACCTGCGCAGCCTGGCCGCCTGCATCCCCGGCCTGCTCATGCATGCGCTGTTCAGCATCCCGCTGCACGCCCGGCAGCGTTTTGTCCTGCCGGGGCTAGGCTCGTTGCTGTTCAACCTGCCACCGGTGCTTTACCTGTTTTTCTACGGCCAGGCGAGCCTTGGCTCCGGCCTTTCGCTGGCATTTTTCCTCGGCAGCCTGCTGATGTGCCTGTCGCTGGTGCCGGCGGTCTGGCAGGCCGGCTGGCGCCCCTGGCAAGTCCGTGGGGACGCCGGTGCCGGCCGGGAACTGCTCGGCCGCCTCGGCCCGCTGTTGACCAGCAACCTGGCCAGCCAGGGCCTGGCGCTGGTGGAACGGCTGGTCGCCAGCTACCTGGGCGAAGGCGTGGTGACCTGGGTCAACCTGGCGCGCAAGCTGATCAACCTGCCGCTGATTGCCTTGATGAGTCTCAACCAGGTCCTGCTTGGCTTGATGAGCGGCAAGTCCGGCGATCAGCGCCTGGGGCTGCTGCATCGGGGACTCGACGCCGCGACCCTGCTGAGCCTGCCAGCCGCGCTCGGCCTGGTGGGCGCCAGCCCGGCGCTGATCCACTGGCTGCTGCCCGCCCAGAGCGCCGACGGGCCACTGCCGGCGCTGCTGGGCTGGTTCGCCGTGTCCCTGGTGTTCGGCGCCTGGAACGCCATGCTCGCCCGTTACGCCTATGCCGCCGGTGATACCAGCACGCCCCTGCATTGCGAACTGCTCGGCAGCCTGCTCAACGCCTTGCTGCTGGCGGGCCTGCCGCTGGTCCTGGGGCTGACCGCGATTCCTCTGGCGGCCCTCGGCGGCGTGCTCCTGACCAACCTGTTGCTGATGCAGCGCCAGCAATTGCTCACCCTCATCAACTGGCCGGTGCGCTGGGCAGTCAGCGCCGCCCTGCTGAGCGCGGCGGCGCTGCTGTTGCACCCGCTATTGAATGTCTGGCTGCAACTGGGGCTCAGCACAGCGGCCGGGCTGCTCTTGCTGATCGCCCTGGGGCTCTGGCTGAAACCCTGGCGGGCCTGAACGAGCGGCAGAGGGTTGACCTGATGTCACACTTATCCGTTATAAGTGCAGTCAGCCCCCGCCGACCCGGCAGAGTGTATTTCTTGGATCAGCGTTTGGACGCTAAGCTTGGACTATGGATGACTCAGATTACTTGCGCCTGCTCACCATTCAGGCCGAACAAGCCAACGCGTTCCTGTCCAATGCGCGCAAATGGGAGCGTGAGCGTTGGGTCTGCCAACGCCTGCTGCAAGGCTTGAACATCCCCTACCGTGCCGACGAGTTCACGCCCGCCGGGCAGGAGCCGCCGGACGTACTGTTTCGCGAGGCCTGTTTCGAGGTGTTCTTCGTGCTGGACGAAGGCCGCCGCCTCAACGACGAATGGCGCGACGAGTTGCAACGGCGCCGCAGTGCCTTCTCCCTTAGCCAGCTGGTGCGCCGCGAGGCCAAGCCCAAGCGCATTCCGGCCAACGAACTGTTGCTCAGGCTGGCCCCGACCCTGCGCAAGAAAGCCCACAACTACAAGGAGCGCGGCATGGACCTGGGGGAGCTGGACATCATCGCCTTCGCCAGCCTCAAGCGCGAAGTGCTGGACCTCAACAGCCACTTCCCGCCGCCGACCGAATACCTGCGCCAGGGCTGGCGCTCGTTGTCGCTGGTCGGGCCGACCTTCGCCCGCGTGCTGTTCGCCCACCCCGACGCGCCGGACTTCCTGCGCGGCAACCTGGGACGCAGCATCCTCTTCGATGTCGGTATCAGTCTGTAGGCCGCCTGGAGCGGAATTTCCCGGGTCCTTCCCGGCCATTCGTGGCATGGCGCAAACACCGCGCGAGTGTTACAAAGCGCAATCATTCACGGGATGACAAGGCCGGCATCCGCGAGCAGCTATGCTCCGTTCCATGCCGCATAGCCCGACAAGATGGCACTGCGCTGTAACCTTCATACTTTTCGCAACGTCTAGCTGACGAGGCTTTTTATGACCAGCCGCCTGAACCCCGACGACCAACGCCATGTCGAAGAATACCTGCAACTGGCCCAGCACCGAGTGGAGCGCCGGCCCTTCCGGCCGTGGATGCTCCTCGTGATAGTCGTGACCATCACCATTGGCCTGGGCCTGCTGAGCCGACTTATCAGTTACCTGACGCTATGAGCTGCATCGCGCTCGCTCGGGTAACCGTACCGATTTCTTTTAGCCTTGCGAGATATCCCCATGACTCATCGTATTGTCATCGTTGGCGGCGGCGCCGGCGGTCTGGAGTTGGCTACCCGTCTGGGTAAGACTCTGGGCAAGCGCGGTACCGCCAGTGTGATGCTGGTCGACGCGAACCTGACCCACATCTGGAAACCCTTGCTGCATGAAGTGGCCGCCGGCTCGCTGAACTCTTCCGAAGACGAACTCAACTATGTCGCCCAAGCCAAATGGAACCACTTCGAGTTCCAGCTGGGCCGCATGAGCGGGCTCGACCGCCAGCAGAAGAAGATCCAGCTGGCCGCCACCTACGACGAAAACGGCGTGGAGCTGCTGCCCGCTCGTGAGCTGGGCTACGACACCCTGGTGATTGCCGTGGGCAGTACCACCAACGACTTCGGCACCCAGGGCGCCGCCCAGCACTGCCTGTTCCTCGACACGCGCAAACAGGCCGAACGTTTCCACCAGCAACTGCTCAACCACTACCTGCGCGCCCATGCCGGGCAGACCGATGTGGTGGAGCAGATCAGCGTGGCCATCGTCGGTGCCGGTGCCACAGGCGTCGAACTGGCCGCCGAGCTGCACAACGCCGCCCACGAGCTGGCGGCCTACGGCCTGGACCGGATCAAGCCGGAAAACATGCACATCACCCTGATCGAGGCCGGCCCACGGGTACTGCCGGCCCTGCCGGAGCGGATCGGCGGCCCGGTGCACAAGACCCTGGAAAAACTCGGGGTCAAGGTCATGACCAATGCCGCGGTCAGCGAAGTCACCGCCGACAGCCTGATCACCGCCGATGGCCAGGTGATTGCCGCCAGCCTGAAAGTCTGGGCCGCGGGCATTCGCGCCCCGGGCTTCCTCAAGGACATCGACGGCCTGGAAACCAACCGCATCAACCAGCTGCAGGTCCTGCCGACCCTGCAGACCACCCGCGACGAGAACATCTTCGCCTTTGGCGACTGCGCCGCCTGCCCGCAACCGGGCACCGACCGCAACGTTCCACCGCGGGCGCAGGCGGCTCACCAGCAAGCATCACTGCTGACCAAGTCGCTGAAACTGCGTATCGAAGGCAAGGCCCTGCCGGAATACAAATACACCGACTACGGCTCGCTGATCTCGCTGTCGCGTTTTTCCGCCGTGGGCAACCTGATGGGCAACCTGACCGGCAGCGTGATGCTCGAAGGCTGGCTGGCGCGGATGTTCTATGTGTCGCTGTACCGCATGCACCAGATGGCGCTCTACGGCCCGTTCCGGACCGCCATGCTGATGCTCGGCAGCCGGATCGGCCGTGGCACCGAGCCACGCCTCAAGCTGCACTGAATCTGAGCCTGTAGACCAAGACAAGAATGCCCCGAGCGATCGGGGCATTTTTTTGCGCCCTGTTCAACACGGGCTCAGGCAAACAGGCAGGCTGTTAAAGATCGAAGTGCCTAGAGACTTCCCGCACTCTATTTCCAACTTTCCGTGCAGCTTTAAGATTAATCTTAATTCTAAAATAGAAGAGCCACCGGACTTAACCCCCACATCCAAAAGTTGCTCTCCCCCGGGCGTATCGAATACATGCGCCTGCCTCCTCGCCACCTCTTACTGCGACATATAGATAGCTGGCCCGATAGAACTCAAGACATCACTCATGCTCTATTTAGTTGCATTGATAGTTTGCCCTGCACGCTTAAACCTTCGATTCCAACCTGCTACCCCTAAAGATTATCCCATGCAAAACAGCTACTTACATACAAGAATCGAAGATTTTGCGGCGATCATCCCGTTTAGCTGCCGACAGGCATTCCGACAACTTCATGCCACCCGATCAAATTTTAAGAATCTTCTTATTGAAATCCTATCAGGCAAAAAAGTATTAGCCGCCATTCAAACAAAGCCATAGAACACTCAATACTTTAAGAATGGTCTTATTGTAACGACCGAAGTGAAGATACAAGATTGCACCTCCAACTTTAGCAGGTACATGAAATGTCCAAACTTCTCAAAAGCATCGTCTCCATGGCTATCGCTGGCGCGGTCAGCACTTCCGCTCTCGCAGCAGATGGCACCATCGACTTCAAGGGCGAAATCATCGCGGCATCCTGCGCCATCACCGGCGGCACCGGCACCAGCGTTGGCGGCGGCAAGGGTGCCCAGACCATTTCTGTCGACCTCGGCAAGGTCAGCACCGACTCGCTCACTGGCAATGCTGGTGGCTCTACCATCGTTGGCGGTAAGAGCATCAACCTGAACCTGGACTGCGGCGGCACCGCGAACGGCCTGAAGACCGTGCGCATGCAGTTCGACCCGAACAGTGGTTCCGGTATCGACAGCAAGAACAACTCGCTGCTGAAAATCACCGCTGGTGGCGCAACGGGCGTGGGCATCGGCATCTTTAACGGCAGCAACAAGCTGGTAAACATCGCCGCGAACGAAACCATCTCGGGTGACTTGGTGAAAGTCGGCGAAACAGGGAAAGAAACCTACACCGCCAAACTGGACCTGCGCGCCGGTTATGTGGCGAACGGCGATGTGATCGCGCCAGGTAACGCGAGCGGCCAACTGCCGTTTACCTTGACCTACGAGTAACCCGCACCAAAGGGAGGGGCCTGCCCCCTCCCTCCGACCTGGAGCCGCTATGAAAACCTCATTATTGGCGCGTATTGCAATCGCCAGCGCCATGACACTCTCCGCGTCGATGGCCAGTGCCGGCATTACGCTGGATGGCACCCGCGTCATCTTTGCTGCGCCAGCCAAGGAAACATCCGTCCTCGTTAGGAACCAGGGCTCGAACGACATTATGGTCCAGTCCTGGGTCGAGCCAGACAAAAACGGGGCCAATACCGACGTGCCGTTCGCCATTACCCCTCCTCTGGTTCGCCTGGGAGGCAACAAGCAACAGGTCCTGCGCATCCTCTATCAAGGCCAGGGGCTGCCGACCGACAAGGAATCCGTGTTCTGGCTGGCCGTGCAGGAAATCCCGCAAAAAGCCAAGACCGAGAACACCCTGCAAATTGCCATACGCCAGCGCGTAAAGCTGTTCTACCGCCCGGCCAACCTGCCGGACACTGCCGCCAATGCAGCCAAGAGCCTGCAATGGAAGCTGGTGGAACAAGGCGGCAAGGCCGCGCTTTCAGTGACCAACCCTTCCGCGTTCCATGTGACTCTTGCCGGGGGCAGCGTGACGCTGCGCAGTGGCAAGGATGCAGGCACCGCCACCGTGGAAATGCTGGCGCCAGGGGCAACACGCACCGTCGCGATCAAAGGCTCGACTGGCATGAGGTCCGGAGCCACAACTGTGGAATTCGACAGCATCAACGATTACGGCGGGCTGGACCGAGTCACCAGCAAACTTTCCAACTAACGGAAACACAGTCATCACTCGTGTCGCTCGCTAGAGCGCATCGCTTTACCTAATCCGACTTTTTACTCAGGTCAGTGCTTCGGGCATCCGATGCATGATCGAAAGGATTCCGCATGCCCATTTTTCAGAGAGAGCTCAGTTTCAGGATCGCCCGGCGAGCGTGCGCGACCTGCCTCGTGGCACTGGGACTGGCCTCGAAGCTGTCCGCCGCGGAGGCCGAGTTCGCCGACTCCTTTCTGAAGATGGAGGGTGCCCCGGTGGACCTCAAGTTTTTTGAGAAAGGCAGCGCCGTTCCGCCAGGTATCTACAGCGTCGACCTCTACCTGAACAATGTGCTGATCAAGCGCCAGGAAATCACCTTCGCCGCCGACGCCTCCGGGCAGATCAAGCCTGTCATCTCGCTCGGGCTGCTCAAAGAGCTCGGCCTCAACGCGGGCAAAGCCCAGCAGGATGGACTCATCGCCGCGGACGCCAAGGATGAGCAGCCGTTCGACGTCAGCGCCCAGGTCGCCGGCGCCGCGGTGGACTTCGACGCCACCAACCTGGCATTGCAGTTCAGCATTCCGCAGGCGTACGTCCAGCGCTATTCCCGTGGTTACGTCGACCCCTCGGTTTGGGACGAAGGCATCACCGCCTTCTACAGCGACTACCAGGCCAACTTCAACCGCAATACCAACCAGGGAATGAAGAGCGACTACCACAACCTGAACCTGCGCAACGGTTTCAATATCGCCGGCTGGCGCTTTCGCAACGAATCCGCCCTGACCGGCGGAACCGGCACAAAAAGCGAATTCAAGAGCAACCGCAACTATCTGGAGCGCGATGTCCAGCGCCTGAAAGGCAAGCTTTCCCTGGGCGAGCTGTACACCCCAGGCGAGATCTTCGACAGCGTTCGCTTTCGCGGTGCACAGATCGCTTCGGACCTCGGTATGCTGCCCGACAACGAGATCGGCTACGCACCCGTGATCCGCGGCATCGCCGAAAGCAATGCCACCGTCGAAGTACGGCAAAACGGCTACGTAATCTATTCCGCGTCGGTGCCGCCTGGCGCCTTCGAGTTCACTGACATCTATCCCAGCGGCTCCAACGGCGACCTGCAGATCAAGATCATCGAAGCGGATGGCCGGGTACGCGAATATCTGCAGTCCTATGCCTACCAGCCGGTCATGACCCGGCGCGGCAACCTTCGCTACAGCGTCACCGCCGGTGAATATCGCTCCACCGACCAACCGTCGCCATCGTTCACCCAGGGCACGGCCGTCTACGGCGTGACGGACAACCTGACCGGTTATGGCGGTGCGCTGCTCGCGCAAGACTATCGCGCCGTCAACCTTGGCGCGGGCGTGAACTCCAGCCTCGGCGGTATTTCCTTCGACGTCACCAGCAGTGAATCGAAGACCCAGAACGGCAGAAGCAACAAGGGGCACAGTGCGCGCTTCCTGTACTCCAAGACGCTGAACGCTACCGATACCACCTTCACCATGGCCGGCTACCGCTATTCCACCGAAGGCTATCGCAGCTTCAGCCAGCACGTGGACGACCTCATGTATCAGGACCGTGCCGGCTTCAGCGCGCAAAAGAGCCGAATCAACCTCCGGGTGAACCAGAGCCTGTCACAGCGAGGCTCGCTGTACCTCAGCATGGATGAAACCAACTACTGGAATCAGCAAGGCCGCACGCGCAACTGGCAATTTGGTTATGGCAACAGCATCGCCAGTGTCAGCTACAACCTGGCGGTGTCACGCACCCAGAGCGATCCCATGAGCGGTGGTTCGGATACGCAACTCACCGCCAGTATCAGCATGCCGCTGGGAGGCCGGGGTAGTTCTCACCGCCTGTCCAGCAACGCCATCAGCTCGAGCAAAGGTGATTCCTCGCTGCAGTCGAACGTGTCCGGCTACCTGGACGACCAGGCGACCCTCAGCTACTCGGCACAGGCAGGCCACAGCAAAAGAAACGGCAGTACGGCCGGCGCCAGCCTGGACTGGGACACCCCCGTCGCCAAGCTGCGTGGTGGCTATAACCAGGGCCGTGACGACAAGCATATCGACCTGGGCGCGTCTGGCTCGCTGCTGGTGCACAGTGGTGGCGTTACCCTCGGCCAGCCGCTTGGCGAGACTTTCGGCCTGCTGGAAGTTCCGGACGTCGACGGCGTCGGTGTATCCGGCTGGAACGCCGTACGCACCAATGGCAAGGGTTACGCGGTGGTGCCCTATATGCAGCCTTATCGCTACAACTGGCTGAACCTGGACACCCAGACCCTGGGTACCGACACCGAGATCAACGAAACCTCCAAGGTGCTGGTGCCAACCCGTGGCGCCATCGTCAAGGCCACCTATGCCGCCCAAACCGGTCGTCGCCTGCAATTCGTCCTGCGCGCGGACAAGGGCGATCCAATCCCCTTCGGCGCCCAAGGCTACGATGAACAAGGCAAGCCCCTGGGCATGGTCGACAACCTGTCGCGCCTGCTGGTCTTTGGTGTTCCCGACCAGGGCCGGCTGGAGATTCGCTGGGCCGAAGGCAGCTGCATGGTGGACTACAAGCTCCCCCCAACAAACAAGGAGCTGGCTTACGAACGCGTGGATGGCCTTTGCCGGGCCTTGTGAGCACTGTAAACGCCCCTCGCAACGAGGGGCTGGCCACAGAGACATAAGCTGTTCACTCCCACATTGCATTTATTGGCATGAGCCTGGCCAAGCCAGCGCTCCCGGCCAGCACATCCCCCTACTCACCTCATCTATATCGAATATGCCCGCCAGACAGTGAATGGCAGCGAAACGAGGGCCGGCAAAGGGATACGCACTGAACGACAGTGGACAACCAAAATCTCCCCCCCCAAAAAAAGCCTCGAATTATCGGAGCTTTTTTTGCTTCACGCCCAAGGCATGAAACTATCTTCAGCGAGCCAATATGTGCGCCTGCGCTCCAATCCTGCCGACCATGCTTGCGGAGCCACATCAGAACGGTCGTCTTGCCTTGAATGCCGCAGCGCGCCTGAGCCTCTTTATGACTCAGCTCGCCTTTTCAACTTGGTCGACGACCAACGATTTAAAAGTCAGCGTGTAGTCTCACTGACTGCGCCTTTTCCCGCTTCCATTACGCCCTCCTGAGAAGAGATCAGAAGGTGTAAACCTTATTCAGGAAGGGGCAGATACAACTGACGCCGAATTCCGGGCAAAAAAAAATCCCCGTATCTTTCGATACGAGGATTTTCAGTATGGTCGGGGTAAGGGGATTCGAACTCCTGACATCCTGCTCCCAAAGCAGGCGCGCTACCGGACTGCGCTATACCCCGGTAAAAAAAAGGCACCTTTTAAAGGCGCCTTCTGCGAACAGAGCTTTTGGCGCCTGATCTTAAGATTCGATTCCAGCGAACTGGTTTCAAAAATGGTGGGTCGTGTGGGATTCGAACCTACGACCAATTGGTTAAAAGCCAACTGCTCTACCAACTGAGCTAACGA